>CAYSYX010000261.1:0-13075 GCA_964435055.1 uncultured Polyangium sp.
GTTATGGATTGTCGCGGTGAATGACGCGAGTGTGCAGCTCGTGTCGGGACTGTGGCTGCATGGTGACGTGCGCGAATCGTCCTTGTTTTTCTCGCGCGACCTGCTTGTTGCGGAAAATCGCGCGTTTGTCGGAACTGATCGCGGCGTACGTGCGTTCGGATTGGAAAACGATGGTGAAACGGTCGTCAATGCCTATCCGGACGAAATGTTCGTCGGCGAAGGTTTGCGTGGGCCGTTTGACGCGGTGAGGTCGGTCGAAAAGTAATGGTTTTTTTGGGAAAGCGTAAAATAGTTGCGGACACGGGGCCTGAATGAATGTACCGTAAAGCTCGTGGCTACTTTCCGCTTTCCCGTTCACCTTCTTTTGGGCTCGGTCGTCGCGGTTGGATGTTCGCAGGAGTGGGTTGCTACGCCAAGCAATCCACTCCCGATCTTCGATAATGACGACGTCGGAAAACCGGTCGGCGCGGGTGGATCGTCGAGTTCCGGCGGAACCAGCGGAGGTGGACAAACCCCCGGTCCTTGTGTCGGCGATCCGGGCACACCCGAGATCGTTAGATTGGGCAAAGTGCCCGGTAAAACGGTTCTCGTCGGCTGTGTCGTCACGCCGCAAGGTGCCATCAATGGTTCGGTCTTCATAAGCAGCGACACCATTGTTTGCGTGGGTGCGTCGTGTACCGACGACCCCGACGCCGCGGATGCGACGGTGGTCAGGACGCACGGCGTCATCATGCCCGGCATGATCGACACGCACAATCACATCCTTTTCGATATTTTCAACGAAGAGGATTGGTCCCCTGAGAAACTCTATCAAAATCACGACGAATGGCCCAATGAACCTCGTTATGGCGCCATGGTCGACGCGAAGCAATGGCTCAACGGAGAATTGGCGCTTCCCGATGGAAACGGCGGAACCGCCAAAATCACGGATCCTCGCGGCTGCGAACTGAACAAATATGGCGAAATGAAGGGGCTCATTGCGGGAACCACCAGCATCGTCGGGTCGGCCAATCCTTTGGATAAAATTTGTTATGGTTCGCTTGCTCGAACCATTGATCAAAAATCCAATGATTTGCCCGATGACAAAGTGCAAGTCGCCACATTGACACCTTCGAAAGCGACAGGTGATGCGGTTTGTCAAAAGTTCGTCGATGACTTGACCGACGCCTACGTCATTCATCGCGGCGAGGGCGTGGATGAATATTCCCGCGCGGAATTCGATAAACTCGGGACGCTCACCACCGAACCCGGTTGTCTTTATGCTCCGGAAACGACGGTGGTTCATGGAACCGCATTTGGCGAAGCGGAATTTCAAACAATGGCCGACAAAGGCATGAGCCTCGTCTGGTCGCCCCGCTCCAATGTTTTCCTTTATGGCGGCGGAACGGATTATACGAAAACGACGGACATCAAAATGGCGCTCGGCATGGGAATCAATGTCGCCTTGGCGCCGGATTGGTCCTTGGGCGGCAGTCAAAACTTGCTGGATGAATTGAAGTTTGCCCAGGAAGTCGATAAAAATCGCTGGAATGGCGAACTTTTCACGCCCGAGATGCTCGTCGATATGGTGACGATCAACGCGGCAAAGGTATTGGGACTCGATAAAGTTCTCGGTTCGATTGAAGTCGGCAAAAAGGCGGACATTACCGTCATCTCGGGCGACGTGACCAAACCCTACGATACGATTGTCGGAGCGAATCCGAACGACGTGTCGCTCGTCATGGTCAACGGCATTGTCTTGGTCGGCGATGCGGTGCTCGAGGAAGCGGGGCCGAAATGGGTTGCTTGCGAATCACTCGATATTTGCGGCGTGCCCAAGTTCGCCTGTGTCGCGGAAGCCGAAGGCACGGATTCGGACAAACTCAAGCAAACCTGGGCGGAAATCACGACCGTGTTGAGCACCGAGCTCGAAGCTTTCGACGCGCGTGATCTGACCGCTTGGGACTTTGCGCCGCTCGCGCCGCTGGTAAAGTGTAAATAGTTTGGCAAGGCGGACCAATTCGTCAACGCGTGAACAGCCAAATCCAGCTTCCCGCACCAAGCAATACGCCGCTGCCGAGAATCACCCCGAACCCTCCGAAAAATGCCCAATGTGAACGAGGGTATTTTTGGGCCAGCGCCCACACGAGCGCGCAGAGGTGCAGCAACGCAAAAACGAATCCGGCCGGCCAAGCCACATGCCGCAAAATATGGTCGCTCAAGGCTTTTTCGTCATGCGCCATGGCCTCGAGCTGATTGAAGTTCAGGTGCATGACGATGGGCATCGTCGCAACGGCCCAAAGAAAGGCGAGGGGGTACGCGAAGACGTGTCCCGCAACGAATCGGGCGATGAACGTGGCGTAACTGAATTTCGCCGAGGGATCGGCGCCTTTTGCGGAACCGAAGAGGCTGTCTTCCGGGCCGCCCACGCAATTACCTGGTCGCAGGAAGCTTGCGGTAACGATTCAAAAGCATCGTTTGTCGATTCGTGAGATCCACATTGTGCCCTCGAATGACGACCGATTTGGGATACGTGGTCGTCTCGAATGGATCGGCCGACCACACGACGATGTTGGCCGTTTTTCCCGGCGCGATCGTTCCGTATTGTGTCGCCAGGCCAAACGCCTCCGCCGGCGCTCGCGTCACCGAGGCGATCGCTGCTTCATGCGGCAATCCGGCTCGCACGGCATTGCCCACGATTTGCCGCAGTTTTCGTGCATTGTGCGTTTCATTCGACGTGAGAATGACCGAAACTCCGGCCGCGTGCAGCAATGCCGCATTGTCGTCTCGGGCGCCGAGCTGGTCGAACGAGGTTGGTCCGGGCACAATTGCATACACGATCACCGGAACTTTTGCGGCGGCGATTTGCTTGGCTACTTTCCAGCCTTCCGCTGCGCCGAACAGAATCGGCCGAAGATTGAACTCTTTGGCCAAAGCCAACGTGGCCAGGATATCGGACGCGCGTTGGACATGAAAAACCACGGGGATTTTTCCCGCCAAAGCATTTCCGATCGCTTCGAGGTCCAAACGACTGGCCGCGAACGGCCGGCTTTGATTTCGCTCCCATGCGCCCTTGTTTTTCTGGAACGTACGAGCGTCATCGAAAGCTTCGCGCGTGCGCAAAAGCGCTCCCGCAGCACCGCCTTGCGCTCCATCGAAGTTTTCGTCGATGTGCACGTGCAGCGCGAGCTCCGCCCGGACCAACGTTTCTTCGCGCGTGGACCCATTGAGGTCCGCCCAAACCGATTGTCCGGAAAAAAGTCCGCCGATGGGAACAGCGCCGACCGACGTAATGCCTTGCGCACGCGTGATACCGATGACGACCGATGACGGATTGTATCCATCGGCGGCTCGAAATGCAGCGCGAATGGGGTCGTCTCCGCCTTGATCGTCCGCGTGCGTATCGTCTTCTTGCGATACCTCGACAAGCCCCACGGACGTCATGACGTCGACGAATCCCGGCGTCACGATGCTGCCGCGCGCATCCAACGTCGGGACATTCGCCGGCACGGTCAGGCCTTTGGCGACTTTTTGGATGACGCCATTTTCAATCAAAATGGTCGCGTCATCAATGACTTCACCCGTGCCCGTGTGCACACGTCCGCCCGCGATTGCGACTTGTGTGGATGTCGCGGGCGCAGCCGCGGGAGGTTTGGCCGGGATAGGCCTGACTTGCGCGGGAGCCGCGCCCGACCAGGACATGGCGACAAACGCCAACGCAGTGATTGTCGAATTGCGAATCCAACGGCTCATGGTGCACCTCCCGGAAGCAGAACCGGCGCACGTCCGGAATCTTGACCCAATTCGAAATCGCTCCACGGCGGTCGTTTTTTATCCTTTTGATAAACGCCGAGTCCGTCGATCCAAACGCGCTCCGCCGATGCATACACCGAAAATGGATGTTTGTCCCAAAGGACCACATCGGCATCTTTGCCCACTTCGAGCGTCCCGGTTCGGTCCAGAATGCCCAGCGCCCAAGCCGGATTTGCCGTCAGCCAACGAATACCGTCTTCATCGGTCACCGCAATCCCTGCTTTTCGTCCGCTCGTGAGCGCTTTGCCGACTTCTTGATTCATGCGCTGCACGCCTTCATTCGAATCGGTGTGCAGAATGGGAATTCCGCCCGATTCTTGGACCAACGCGAGGTTTTCCGGAATTCCGTCGTACGCCTCCATTTTGAATCCCCACCAATCGGCCCACGTGGACACCGAGATATTTCGTTTGGCAAGGATATCCCGAATCTTGTACGCCTCGAGCGCATGGTGAAAACTGCGCACGTTGAAGCCGATTTCATCCGCGAGAGAAATCATCGCCAGCATGTCATCCGCTCGATAACAATGCACGTGCAGCATGATTTTCCCCTTGATCACCCCAAGCAACGTTTCTTTGGCCAAGTCTCGGGCCGGAGGTGTTCCGGGCAGGCTGGGAATGGGTGGAGAAAGCGGTTTTGACCAATTCTTCTGCCAATCTCCGCACGCCGGCATATACGGATCCGCTTTGCATTCGGCCTGTTGTTTGTGACGCGCTTCGACTTCGGCGTGATATCCAGCTTGTGCCTTTTTATCTTCGGCAATGCGTTTTGCTTCGGAAGTACGGTACTTCGTCCATTCTTCTTCGAGCTTTTTGGCTTCGATGAAGGCTCGGCGCTGCACCGCCAAATTTCCCATACGCGTGCCGGGCGCCATTTTCCGCTGATTTCCGTACAAGCGTTTTGGATTTTCCCCACACGCCATTTTCAAGCCGTCCGGCGCACCTGGGAAATGCATGAATTTCGCCGACAATCCCGGACGCAACTTCAACGTAATGGCGCGACCACCCACGAGGTTCGCCGAGCCGGGTAATACTTGAAATGTCGTCACACCGCCCGCGACGGCTCGTTCCACGGCCGGATCTTGCGGCCAAAAAGCATCGGCCGTGTGCACGTCCGGCGTGACGGGCCCGGTGGCTTCATTGCCATCCAGATGGGCGACCGTGTTTGGCATGGAATAGACGCCAATGTGCGAATGCGTATCGATGATCCCCGGCGTGACGAATTTGCCCGTTCCTTCAATGACCTGCGTTCCTTCCGGGGCGGGAATGTCCGTCTCCGAAATCGCCGCAATTTTGCCATTGATGAGCAAAATATTTCCGCGCGGAATGGTTTTTCCCGTCGCGAGCATCAACGTCGCATTGCGAATCAGAACCGGCGTGATCGCCGAAGTGATCGGTGTTTCCAGCCAATCCGCAGTATTCGGCATGTCCCACGGAAAGGGTTGGGTCGTCGTTTGGACGTTGTCCCAAGACTCCGCCGCGATCGGGGCCGAAGGGGTAGGCGTGTTCGAAGCACACGCTGCCAGAATCAAACAAAGCGGCACGAGGGCCTTTGGGCCACGCAATGACACGACCATCGCGCACGACGCTATCACACCCGTGCGAATTGGTTTCTACGAAGCTGCGTCTTTTTTCTCGGGTTTGGCCGCCAATCGCGCCACGACGAGCACGTTCGAAAACGGCGTCGATCCCCACGCCGGAACGATCTCACACGAAAAACCTCGCGCCTCGAGACGCGACGCGATGTCGCGTGCCGGTCGAAATCGCACTCGTTCGCCTCGGTTGAATCGTACGGCCGTGAAGAGTTTTTCCTCGAACAACGTCGCCCAACTCCGCCAACCACGTTCCGTATCCGCCTCGCGCACGAGAAGCCGTCCACCCGGTTTCACATGATCCGCCGCGCGATCGAGGATCGTGTTCTGTTCTTCGATCGTGAAGTAGTGCAACAGATCGATCAGCAACACCGTGTCCGCCGGTGACGCCTTGAATGCTCGTGCATCCGCGGCTTCGAACGTCGCGTGCGCAGGAGAAGCTCCATCCGGTCGAGCTTCCGCAGCGCGTCGCGCATGCGCGATCTTCGTTTGATCCCAGTCGATGCCGTGCGCTTGCGTCGCTCGTCCAAGTTCGAGCAACAGAATCGGCAACTGTCCGCGTCCCGTTCCGATATCGAGCACTTCGCCGAGCGCCTGTTCACGTTCGCCTTCGACGTCCGCGATGAGACGCGCGATCGGATCGACCGCGAGCTTGATCCGCACGTAGTGAAATTGGCTTTTTTCCGCGGCGGATGTGCTCTCCGGCGATGCGTAACGAGAAGCGACTCGTTCGGTTGCCTGAAGCCAGAACGGAGCTTCGGGAGGCAGACGATACGGAGGCAAGCGACTCGTGGCTGGTCGAACGATCCGTTTTATAGAGACAAACGACCATGTACAGGTAAAACCCAGGATGCCCAGGGCGACGCCCGTGATCGGAGCGCCCACGAGCAGGTGTCCGGCGAAGTCCACGAACGCGCCGTAACCCGCTTGGATCTCTCGATCGAGACGTGGCCACTGCCCCGTACGAATACGCCCGCCGACTTGCACTTCCGCCGTGATCAAAGCCGGCGCGAAGAACGGATTGGAGATGTTCGCGGCGACGTACGAAAGCACGGCGTTGAGCCGCAGCTTCAAACACACGAACAGGACGAGGACGAGGTGCAGGCCGAAGATCGGCTGCGAGCCGATGAAGAGACCTACCGCGACGGCAAGTCCAAGACGCGTTGGCGTGTGATCTTCGCCTTGAAGATCTCGCAGAGCACGTTTGAGTTCTTCACGCCAAAGAGAAAACGTTGCCAAGGTTTGTCGGAATCAGGGGTTTGTCGCGTCTTCACGCACCGCCGGCATACGTCGAGACCCGCGTGTGTTGCGGTTCTCTTCGATGCGTCGCAGATGCATCTTCGCTGCTTTGTTACCAGGATCGACGTTCAGCGCGGCACGAAACGCCGCGACCGCTCGATCCGGCGCCCCGAGCGACATCATCGTCAGCCCCATGAGCACATGCGCGGGCGCGTAACGTGGGTTTGTCGCGACTGCACAGCTCAGGTGCTCGCGCGCAAGCGCGTGATTGCCTTGTTCGCGATACAGCGTGGCGAGTCGTGTGTGCAGATCGGGAAAGTCGGGACAAAGATCGATCGCGCGTTGCAGCTCGGTGATCGCTTCGGGCAGACAACCCGCATCGATGTACGACGTCGCGAGATCCGCATGTTGGTTGGCGATTCTTCCGCGCACGAAAGGATCGGACATCGTGCCGGAGTGACCCGAACGCAAGCGTTCGTAAGCCGCACGCGCCGCCTCGTATTCGCCTCGATCCGCAAGCACGATGGCGAGATTCAAAACCGCTTCGGTGTACTTCGGGTTGAGCTCCGCAGCGCGTTCGAAGTGTCTCGAAGCACCCGCGAGGTCCCCGTGATCGTGAAGGATCTTGCCCAACATGTTGTGCACGTCGGGATAGTCGCCATGGCTCTCGAGCACTTGGCGCAGCGCCAATTCCGCGGCGGCGTAGTCTCGTCGGGCGAAGTTTTCGCGTGCGATTCGGAGCAGATTCTCAAGGCGTTCGTGCATCACACGAACCTACGCCGGCGCATCTCGCCGGCCGAATTAGCCGCAACGAATGTTCTCTCACGTCAAGAGTTACGACGACGTTGTGCGAGTTCGACGTCCTTGCGCATTACTTGCCGAGTGCGCTTTGGCGCGGTACGTCCCAGCCTGTGGCAGACGCACCGGAACCGATGAATCCATTCGCAGATCGCACGGGTTCGAGCGTGGAGGACTTGGACGATGCGTCGATTCTTCCACCGCCCCGCAACAAAGATTCTCTCGAACCAACGCTCCGGACAAAACCACCGCGCCTCGTCGTGCCACCAGGTCGTCTCGAAGTCGGTCGACGTGAAGTCGCCGGACCTCCCGCAGCTCCTCGAGGTCCTCTTTCGAGTTTGTCCAATGGACCCAGCGGTTCGGGCACGAATACCTTGGGTTCCGGCTTGGGTTCTTCTTTACGAACCATCCCGCGCGTGCACGCAGGCGTCGTCCTTTCGCCGCGCATGACCGCGATCTTTGGCGGTCTGTTCGGCTTGGCGACGATGACGTCGATCATCGCGTTGCTCATTCAAGTCGTGCCGCCGCGTGATGAACGCGCGCTCGTGGCCAACGCCGGGCTCACCCATCGCATGGGTGGTGGTGATTCTCCGGATCAACCCGACTCAGCGACTCCGGGAGCTCAGCCGAAGAAACGCGAACGCGTCGCCGTCCCCGGACCGTGGCGTTTGTCCGAGCTGAGTAAAGACCCGTCGGTCGAGATCGTGTCAGGGACGATCGGATCGAAGTCATTCATCGATGCTCTGGCCGAGAAAAACGTTCCGAAGGCGCAGTCCTACCGCATCATGAAAGCCTTCGAAGAAATTCGGAAGTTCGACAAGTGCGGCAAGAAGGACAAGTTCTCCGTCGCGATGGAACGTTCGTCGAAGCGCGTGAAAGCCTTCGAATACGAAGTGAACGCGACCGACGTCATTCAAGCCTCCGAGGATCAAAACGGCATCCTCACCGGCAAGAAACTCGACATGCAGATCGCCGAAGGCGAGGTCGTCGGCGCGTTCTACATCTCGAAAGATCTTACGGCTTCGTACAAATTCGGCGGCTTCGAAGACGGCGTCATCGCGCTCATCGATGATGCGCTCGGTGGCCGCTTGTCGAGCGAAGGCTTCGAAGAGGGATCGACGATTCGTCTCATCGCGGTCGAAGAGACGGCACTTGGTTTGTTCTCAAAGTACAAGCGCATCGTCGCGCTCGAATATCGACCGGCCAATCCCGCGGACAAACCCATTCGCATCTACGCGTTTCACGGGCAAGAGTCGCGCGGATATTGGGACGACAAGGGCAAACAGCCGTACTCGGGAGGGTGGCAAGTGCCGTGTCCCGGTGCGCCCGTGACGTCGAAGTTCAATCCAAAGCGCCTGCATCCCGTGCTCAAAAAAATCATGCCGCACAACGGAACGGACTTCGGTGCACCGATGGGAACACCGGTGTACTCGGCGTTTCGCGGCGTCGTCGATTGGGTTGGTCCTTTGGGACCGAGCGGCAATCTCGTCACGATCATGCATCCGAACGGAGTGCAGACGGGTTACGCGCATCTTTCGAAGTTCGCGCCGGGCATCAAAGTCGGCATGAAGATGAGCGGTCATCAGCTCGTGGGTTACGTGGGTTCGACCGGACGATCGACAGGTCCGCACTTGCACTTCAGTGCCAAGAAAAACGGACAATTCTTCGACGCCGAAACACTTCAAATGGGCGGCGAGCGTGTGATGCCGGCGATGGACCGCGCTGCTTTCCTCGAAGCGAAGGCTGAACTCGACAAACGCCTCGATGCGATCCCGTTGCCCGAGCCTCCGCGCGAGCCCGTGCGTAAAGCTCCTGTGGCGGCTGCATCGGCATCTGCGGGAGGTGCATCGTCGGCGATTGCGAATGCACCGGGAGCGCCTCCGTCAGGGCCTGCGGCACCGGTCGAAGAGTATGCCGAGGGTGACGACGAGAGTGGCATTCCGATCCCCGCGCCGCTCTTGGCGTCGATGCCGATGGGAGCTTCATCCGCGACGCCGATGTCGAACGGAGGTGCTCCGGCGAGGGCGCCTGCGCCTGCTGCATCTGCGGGACCCGAGCCTGAAGCACCGGACGACGATCCCGAAGAAGAATCCCAAGCGCACTGAGACGTGGGTTTGTCTTTGTGGGATCGAGCCGTCGGCAGGCATTGAATCCCGCGCATCTCTGCCCCCAATCCAACGGACGCCCTTCCACTCACGCAGACAAACTGGGGAGTATGGGGGGCGAAGCGAGCGTCGCTGTCTGGCCGAAGGCCAGCCGGCGGTCAGCGAGCGAAGCCCCCCATCGAGAACAAAACTCTTCGCGGAGCGCTTGTTAGCGCGCGGAGCGAACGTTCAAATCAAGGCGTGCGTTTTCAATTTCCTTGCGCAACGCACAGGGTTTGTCTTTCCAAGGCCATTGCTTGTGTCCAGACAAACGACAAAGCCCCCCGAGATTTCGGAGGGCTTCGTTGGGTGATGCTTTGAGCTGAAACGATCAGCGCTTGGAGTATTGGAAGCGCTTGCGAGCACCCGGTTGACCGTACTTCTTGCGCTCCTTCTTGCGCGCATCACGCGTCAAGAAGCCTGCGCGCTTGAGAGAAGCACGACGCTCGGGATCGGATTCGCAGAGGGCGCGAGCGATACCATGTCGCATCGCTTCGGCTTGCGCGCTGTGTCCACCGCCGACGACGGTTGCTTGGACGTCAAACTGATCGACCACCTCGAGAAGCTCGAGGGATTGACGCATGATCATTCGGTTCGTTTCGCGGACGAAGTATTCATCCGAGGTACGACCGTTGACGGAGATTTGACCAGTGCCTGGGGAGAGCCAGACGCGCGCGACAGCGGTCTTGCGTTTTCCAGTGGCGTAGATGCGATTGTTCGTCTCGGGCATGACTTGCCTTGGCCTCACGCAAGGGGTTGCGGCTTCTGGGCCGCGTGGGGGTGATCCGGACCGGGGTAAACCTTGAGCTTGGTGAGCAGCTCGCGTCCGAGGATGTTCTTGGGGAGCATTCCTTTGACGGCTTTTTGGATGGGCAACTCGGGCTTCGTCTCGAGGACGTTGGCGTAAGAAACGCTGCGGAAACCGCCCGGTTCGCCGCTGTGTCGGACGTATTGTTTCTGCTCCAACTTACGTCCGGTGAGCAAAACCTTCTTCGCATTCACGACGATCACGAAATCACCCGTGTCGACATGAGGCGTGAACGTGGGCTTGTTTTTTCCGCGAAGAACCATCGCGATCTTCGAGGCAATACGGCCGAGAGGTTTGCCTTCGGCATCGATTACCCACCACTTTTGGTCTGCTTGCGCCTGGGCAGGTTTGGCGCTGAACGACTTGGGAACAGGATTCATCGCTCGGAACTCCGCGGGACACCGACTACTTGAAAAAGGGGCGCCTCTTCTACAGGCGTGACCCTGGTCTGTCAAGGATCAACAGACACTTTCTCGATTTGGATCAGGCTTGATCCACCGTTTGAGCTTTCGAGCCGTCCGGCTCTATCGAAAACTCCGACAAATCTTCCACGAAATCAGCGCGAAAACAGGACATTTCGAGCTGGTTTGTCGCGAAAGAATGTCAGCGGAGAGGGCGGGATTCGAACCCGCGGTACGTTGCCGTACACACGATTTCCAGTCGTGCACCTTCGACCACTCGGTCACCTCTCCAGGCGCTCGTCGATGCTCCGATGGTTCACTCGTTTCCGTTGAACCGTCTTCGCCGGCGTTGGGTCCACAAAGGATCACCGGGAGTTTTTCCCGGTGATCACTTCGGCGCACTGGACTTGGCGGAGGAAGCGGGATTCGAACCCGCGGTACCCGTAAGGGTACACCTGATTTCGAATCAGGCACCTTCGGCCTCTCGGTCATCCCTCCGCCGCGGAAGATGTCAAAAGCTCAGCGGCTGGTCAAGAAATCCAATTCTTGCCACTGAAGAAAGGTGCGGCGTAAGCCTTGGCCATGCTGAAAGTCGCGCGTTTTTTGAGGTGGAGCCCAGCCCTGGCCACCGCCGTCCTCGTCCTGAGTTCGTTCGAGCGAACATCGCTTGCGCTCGACAACGTTCCTCCGGACCCATCCAAGCAAACAAAAGAGGCTTCAAAAACAGGCTTTTCGCCGTTTGTCTTGGCTGGCGGCGCCGTGCGTATCGACGATGCTCCGCTGTTCAACATCACCGAACGCGTCGGAGGAAACTTCGGCATCGGTTTTCTCTACCAAATCAAGTCGATTTCGTTCGGTTTGTCCTACGAACACTCCGGCATCGGACGTGAAGACAGCGGCATGGGTCCGTACGGTTTCGTAACAATCGATCGCAAACTCGACGTCGTTCTCGCCTCCGTGAAGGTCAATTTCTCCGGAGTTTCATGGGTCAAACCCTACCTCGGCGTATCCGTCGGCGGCGTTTGGCAAGACGCCAATGCCAAAGGCGTCGTGCTCCTCGATCAAGGCGTCAGCGGATCCGCAAACTTCGGCTGCAACGGAAGCGACAGCGCCAACCTCGCCCTACGTTTCGGCGGCGGCGTTCAAGTTCCTATGAGCCCCAACGTTTCGTTCATCACGGACGTCGCCTTCGATGCCTATCGCTTGTCGAGCGACATCATCCAGTTCTGCGCTCCAGGCGCAGGCGCGACCTCCGCGTTCCTCTTCCGCTTCGGATTCGCCTACCACTTCGACATGGCGGAAAGCCCCAGGCCGCGACCTCGCCCGCCGTCATGAACGTCGGTCTTCAAAAGGTTGCTGCTCCAATCTTTTGACGTCCAACTATGTGCGGTAGTTCGGTGCTTCTTCCGTGATGATCACGTCGTGTACGTGACTCTCCCGCAAACCTTGCGACGTGATGCGCACGAACGTCGCTTTCTCATGCAACTCCGCAACCGTCGCGCAGCCCGTGTACCCCATGCCCGCGCGTAATCCGCCCACGAGCTGATGCAGGATCGATCCGAGCGATCCGCGATGCGGCACGCGCCCTTCGATACCTTCCGGCACGAGCTTCTCGTCCGCCGCTCCACCTTGACCGTAACGATCCTTCGAACCCTTCTTCATCGCGCCAAGCGATCCCATGCCGCGATACACCTTGTAACTGCGGCCTTGGTACAGCACGAGGTCCCCCGGCGCTTCGTCTGTCCCGGCAAACAGCGAGCCCACCATCACGCTCCATGCTCCCGCCGCGAGCGCTTTCGTGATGTCGCCCGAGTACTTGATGCCGCCGTCCGCGATGATCGGAATGCCGTGACGATTCGCCGCTTTTGCACAGTCGGACACCGCCGTGACTTGCGGAACGCCGACACCCGCGACGATGCGCGTCGTGCAAATACTCCCCGGTCCGATGCCCACTTTCACGCCGTCCGCACCGGCGTTCACGAGCGCTTCGACAGCATCCGCCGTCGCGATATTTCCGCCGATGATGTCGACCTGCGGAAACTTCTTTTTCAGTCGCGCCACGACTTCGATCACACCGCGTGAATGACCGTGCGCCGTGTCCACGACGAGCACGTCGACACCTGCAGCGATGAGTGCTTCCGCGCGTGCATCCGCATCGGCGCTCGGACCAAGCGCAGCGCCGACACGAAGACGTCCACTCTCGTCCTTGAGAGCATCCGGATTGCGATCGGCCTGTAGCAAATCTTTGATCGTGATGAGACCGACGAGTTTGCCGCCATCGACGACGAGTAATTTTTCGATGCG
>CAYSYX010000262.1:0-13016 GCA_964435055.1 uncultured Polyangium sp.
ACAAACAAAACTCTTCGCGAAGCGCGCTTGTTAGCGCGCGGAGCGAACGTTCAATCCACCGCGTGCGGTCTCAATTCCCGTGCGCGCAAATCAACGAACGCGCCTTCACATACTCAACGACGGTGCACGAGGAGGGAGTTGAACCCTCATGCCTTTCGGCGCTGGAACCTAAACCCAGTGCGTATGCCAATTCCGCCACTCGTGCGTGGGGGGGCCGATGCTAGCAGCCCGCAAACGCCTTGCCAAAAGTTCATGCCTTCGGGGAATGACTGAGCGGCCTCTACGGTTTCTCCACGGTTTCGTTGCACGATCTCGGCTCCCGGACTACGTTCGGCAGGCTCCGAGCCCAAAGAGGCCGTACGAGATCGGGCGTTAGTGCAACCCGAACGGAGCCAAGGCGAAGAAACGATGCTCACCTGGGCGATGAAGAAGCTCTTCGGCACCTCACACGAACGTGCCGTACGTCGGATGCGTCCGAAAGTCGAAGCCATTGGGGCGCTCGAAAAGGACCTGAAAAAACTCTCGGATGCGGACCTTCGCGGAAAGACCGCCGAGTTCAAAACGCAGCTCGAGAACGGCGCTTCGCTGGACGACATCCTCGTTCCGGCTTTCGCGGTTTGTCGTGAAGCATCACGCCGCGTTCTGCGCATGCGGCACTACGATGTGCAGCTCATCGGCGGCATGGTGCTGCATCAAGGGTCCATCGCCGAGATGCGTACGGGCGAAGGAAAAACCCTCGTCGCCACCCTGCCCTGTTACTTGAACGCGCTCGAAGGCAAAGGCGTCCACGTCATCACGGTCAACGATTACTTGGCCAAACGCGACGCCGAATGGATGGGCAAACTCTACGGAGCGCTCGGTTTGTCCACGGGTGTCGTCGTCAACCAACAGAGCGACGCGGAAAAACATCACGCGTATCGCTGCGACATCACGTACGGACAGAACAACGAGTTCGGCTTCGATTATCTGCGCGACAACATGAAGTTCTCGGCGCTCGATTATCAACAGCGCCCGCTGCACTACGCCATCGTCGACGAAGTCGATTCGATCCTCATCGACGAAGCGCGCACGCCGCTCATCATCAGCGGTCAAGGCGAACGTTCGAGCGACAAATATCGGGTCATCAACGACATCATTCCGCGCCTGCGCAACGAAGAGCACTACAACGTCGACGAGAAAGGCCACACCGTCACGCTCACCGACGACGGCGTCGAAGTGGCCGAAAAACTGCTGAATGCCATCGGGGCGATCAAAGGGAAAAACCTCTACGATCCGGTCAACCTCGAGACGCTCCACATCATGAACCAGTGCCTTCGCGCGCACACGCTCTACAAGCGCGACGTCAACTACTTGGTGCGTGACGGCAAGGTCCTCATCGTCGACGAATTCACCGGCCGCGTGCTTGCCGGTCGTCGTTGGTCCGATGGTCTGCATCAAGCGGTCGAAGCCAAGGAAAACGTGCGGATTCAAGAAGAGAGCCGCACGATGGCGACCATCACCTTCCAGAACCTCTTCCGCATCTACAAGAAGCTCTCCGGCATGACCGGCACCGCCGACACCGAAGCTTCCGAATTCCACAGCACCTACAAGCTCGACGTCATCCAAATCCCGACGAACAAGGCCTGTATCCGCGTCGATGAACAAGACGTCGTGTACAAGACCGAGCGCGAAAAGTTCACCGCCGTCGTCAACGAGATCATGGAGAAGCACGAGAAGGGGCAACCCATCCTCGTGGGTACGACGAGCGTCGAGAAGAGCGCCGCGATCGCCAAAATCCTCACGAAAAAAGGCATCAAACACGCGGTTTTGAATGCCAAACACCACGAGAACGAAGCGTACGTCGTCGCGCAAGCGGGACGTAAAGGCGCCATCACGGTCAGCACGAACATGGCCGGTCGAGGCACCGATATTTTGCTCGGCGGTAACCCGGAAATGCTCGCGAAGCTGAAGTTCAAGGAGCAAAACCGAATGCCCGAAGCCGAACCGGAAGCGTTCGACGAGCTCGTGGAAAAACTTCGCGTCGAGTGTCAGGCGGAGGGCGAAGAAATTCGCGCCGCGGGTGGACTCTACATCGTCGGCACCGAACGCCACGAATCACGCCGCATCGACAATCAGCTTCGTGGTCGCGCGGGACGTCAAGGTGACCCGGGTTTGTCCCGCTTCTACCTGTCGCTCGAAGACGACTTGATGCGCATCTTCGCCGGCGATCGAGTGAAGAACTTGATGGAGAAGATGGGCATGCCGGACGATGAGCCCATCGAACATCCGTGGGTCACGAAGAGCGTCGAAAACGCGCAAAAGAAGGTCGAAGAACGCAACTTCGACATCCGCAAGAACTTGCTCGAATACGACGACGTGATGAACGCGCAACGCAAGAACATCTACGACATTCGTCAGCAGGTGCTCGCGGGCCGTTATCACGCCGAGATCGTCGATGAAGACGGCAAACCCACGGGCGAGATGCGCAACATCAAGCCGCTCGCGAGGATCGTCGAAGACGTCGGTCCCGACGTCGGTTACTTGCTGGGCATGTTCGCGGCCGATCCGGTGATGCCGCGCGACAAAGAAGGCAATCCGCGGACGCTCACGCGCAAGGACTTCGAGAAGGTCGAGAAGTTCGTCGAAGTATCGAACCTGCAAAAAGAGCTCTACACGCGTTACGGCGTGAAGGTCGAGTTCGAGGGTCGCGAGCACAAGTGCGGAGACATCTTCGAGGAGTGCGTCAAGACAATCCCGCAGGCATTGACGGAACAACGCGAACGTTTCCTCGATTTGCTCGATCGGATCATCGCGTCGATGGTCGAAGAATCCTGTCCGCCGCGAAAGCCGCCGGAGGATTGGGATTGGGGCGGGATTTTCCAAGGATTCAAGGAACATTTCGGGATCGAACTACCCGACGAGATCGCCGAACACGCCGACATTCAAGAGCTCGCGCACGACCTCTTCGATCGCGCGGAGAAGGCTTTCGAAGCGCGCGAGAAGGAGATCGGCACCGAGCTTTTGTTGCGCGTCTTCCGGCACATCTACTTGGAAGAACTCGACAAATCCTGGGTCGATCACTTGACCGACATGGACCATCTGCGCGACGGCATCGGTTTGCGCGGGTATGGCCAGAAAGACCCGAAGCAGGAGTACAAGAAAGAGGGTTACAACCTCTTCGTGACGATGGTTGCGCGCGTGCAATCGAACGTGGTGACGAAGGTCTTCCACGTGAAGGTTCGTCGCGAAGAAGAAGAGCAAGCCATCGAAGCGGCGGACTTCGCGCAGCATCAATCGGCGCTCGACCACGCGGTTGCGCATCACGAGGAGGAGTTCCCGCCGGGTGCGTCGGAACAACCGCCCGCGCAAGAGCCTGTTGTCACGGCGGAAATGGAGTGTCCGTGTGGTAGTGGCAAACCCTTCATGAAGTGCCACGGTGCCGGTGACGAAGACGAGGCGACGGCATGACCCAGCCTGGCGCCATGCGTCCCACGCATCCTTCCATGGCCCTTGCGGCCTACCTCGAGCGTCTCGTGCGTGGCCGACGTGTCGCGGTGCTCGGCGATGTGACGCTGGCGTTTGGTGAACGGCTCGTCGATCGCGGCGCTCGACTGGTGCATGTGTACGATCCAAACCCCGTGCGTGTGGCGGAAGTGCTCGCACGCACGGCGGATCATCGCGATCGTCACATCACGCACGCGGTGCTCGAAGGAGACCTCGGTGTGCGGGATGGAGCGTTCGATGTCGTGGTGATCCCCGACTTGACGCTCTTCGACGAGACCACGGCGGCGTTGCGAAAAATGCGGCGTCTCGTGGGAAATACGGGTGTCGCGGTCATCGCGGTGGCCAACGAAGAAGCGCAACGTCGGCTCCTGGACAAACCCAGCTCGAGCAAACCGTCCACGACCGATTATTACGGGCTCTACGACCTCGTTTCGTTGCAATTCCCCGTCGTGCGTATGCTCGGCCAAGCGCCGTTCGTCGGGTACACACTCGCCGACTTCGGTGCTTCCGGAGAGCTCGAAGTCAGCGTTGACACGTCGCTGCTCGAAGTGACGGAGGAGCCGGAGATTTTCATCGCGATCGCGAGCGAACGAAAGCTGTCGCTCGATCCGTTTGTCGTTGTGGAACTCGGGCTCGGGGACGTGCGCAAGTCGCTCGGAACGACAACGACCGTCGTGCAGCCCTTGGTGGACGCGGAAGCGGTTGCAAAGGAAGCGGCGGAACGAGCGGCGCGGGACGAGGCGCATCGGGTCGCGCTGGAAGAGCAGAAAGCGCGGGCGGAGAAAGCCGAAGCACGCGCCGTCGAGCTCGAGCAGAAGATCGAAAAACTGCGCGAAATCGAAGCTCGAGCGGGCGATACGCATGTCCGGGCCGAGCGGTTGACGCATCAAATTCGGGACTTGGAAGAAGAGCTGTTCAAGCAGCGGGATCGCGGCGGAAAGCTCGCCAAGCAGCTGGACGACGAGAAGAAGGCGCGGACGAAGGCCGAGGTGGAGCTTGGCTTGTCGCGTGGACCGAAGGACGTTCCCGGGGCGAAAGAGCGCATCGAACAGCTGACGCAGGAAGTTGCGAACGTAAGGTCGCGGGCGATGGAGCTCGAAGGGGAGCTGGCAGCGGCCGAGATCGGCATCAACGACTTGGTGAGCGAGCGTGCGTCCTTGCGGGATCGCGTGAGCGACCTCGAGCGACGATTGACCGAGGCGCAGAGCAAACCGAATCCGGCATTTCTGGACAAACTGCAAAAGATCGAAAAAGAATTGGAACAAGTTCGGGAAGAAAAACGGACGGTCGAAAAGAGCGCCGAGGCGGCGGGGGCGACCATCCTGGAGCGGGATCGTTTGGCCGAAGCGAACGCGAATTTGGAAAAACGAGTTTCCGAGTTTGGCGTGGAACGCGAAGCGCTCGTGGCCGACTTGGAGGCGCTCGAAGTGCGGCTGCGTGAACGTGGTCGGCGCATTGCGACGCTCGAAGCGGAATTGCGCGAAGGATTGCGCGTGGGCAAAGAATTGCTCGGCGAATTGGAAGAAGCGCGAGCGTTATCGACGGCGGGCGGTTCGTCGAATGGATCGGCATCGGCCAATGGTTCGGGAAGCCAAACCCCTCCGGCGCGGGCATCGAATCTTATGAATGCAGCGGAGGCTCCCGTTACGGCGGCTGCGGCGGAAGCGGATCCCGTTGAAGCGGCTCCGGCAGCGGCGGCTCCGGAAATACCGAATGCCGTATCGATGCAGCTCGATGCCTTGGCGGCGCGAGCGGCTCGGGCCGAAGCGGATTTGGAGACGGCGCGGTGGCGTATTTCGCAGCTCGAGCATGCCGGGATTGGATTCGATCGCGACGAGGTCGAGCCGGCGGCGATTGCAGTCGAATTGGAGCAGGCGCTTTTGGCGTCGCAACAAGAATTGGCGACATTGCGCCGAATGACGGGTCCCGAAGGTAGTCACGTACCGGCGGGCGTCATTGAACAAGCGGTGTTGTTGCATCAGGTGGCCGGGCAATCCGAAGCGTTCGGTTGACGTTTGGCTGGTACGACCATTGCGAAAATTGTCGGGTGACATCCACGACATTTCGTGGATGACATTTCGCTCGGAATTTTTGCGTTCTTGACTCGACATCTGTTATGAACGTCCCGGGTCCTGAGCCCAGGGAGTTTTATCATGCCGAAAGAAGCGAGTTTCACTGCGCTGATTACATCATTGGCGTTGGTGACGTACGTGGTCATCACGATCAACGTCGGTCGAGCGCGGGTGAAGTACAACGTGCTGCCGCCGAATACGACGGGTAATCCCGATTTTGAGCGAGTTTTGCGCGTTCAGCAGAATATGGTCGAGAACATGCCGCCATTTCTGGCCGGGCTTTGGGTATTTTCGTTGATGGTGGATCCCAAGATCGGCGCCGGGCTTGGGGCGGTATGGATTCTCGGACGAATTTTGTACGCGTGGGGATATTACCAGGCAGCGGAAAAACGCGGACCCGGGTTCGGCATTGCGTTCTTGGCGCAATTTGCATTGATGCTGGGATCGCTGTACGGGTCGATCATGAGCCTGGTGCGCTGATACGTTTATTCGAGCATTTGGGCGAGGCCTCTGCGGCCATTGCGAGGTTTTCGTCACGCCCCGCGCATGACCATCACGATGGCCGCGAACTGCATCGCCGCGGCCACGACGGTGAGCGCGTGAAAAACCTCGTGATAACCAAAGACGCCCGGGACGGGATTGGGGCGTTTGGCGGCATAAGTCAGCGCGCCCAAGGTGTAGACCACGCCGCCGCCAACGTACAGGAAAAACTGCGCGCCGTCGAGAGCTCGTCCCATTGCGCCCATATAAGGCACGACGCACCAACCGGCGGCGACCGCAATGGCGGCCGTGACCCATTTGGGTGATCCCGACCAAGAGATCGATTTTACGATTCCTACGGCCGCACAAATCCACGAAAGCGCACAAAGATTCGTTCCGTCTTCCGGGTTCATGGCAATCAAGGCAACCGGCGTATAGGTGCCGGCAATCAGAACGAAGATCGCGGCATGGTCGAGACGCCGCATCAATCTGCGGGCCGGCGGTTCCCAATGGACGCGATGGTATGTCGCGCTCACCGTATACAAAGTCACGAGGCTGAAGCCGTACACCGCCGCCGCGATGGCATGGCGACGCTCTTTCGCGATAGACACGAGCCCGATGCCCGCAATCAATGCAATCACCGCCGCCCATTGGTGAATGACGCCGCGAAGCCGAGGTTTTTCGTGGTACGGTTCAAAACCGTCCGCGGGCGGTATGGGCATATCGTGTTTCATGGACTTTCTCGGGTAACAGCTCGGATGCTCGACGTAACGTGTTTAAGAAATGCAAGTGTATTTTATGGTTTTCCCAAGACCCGCCGAAAAACGTCCAGGTTGTCCCCGCTGCGCCCTCCGCCGGGAATGGCAAACACGACTTTGTCGAAACAGCCTGCAAAACGCGGATCGACGAGCCACATTTTGATCGTTTCCGCCGCGATGACCGGATCATTGCGAAAAGCTCCGCAGCCCCACGCGCCCAGCAAAACCGTCCGATGTCCGCGCTCGGCCGCAACCAGCAACACATTGCGCCAGCGACGCGCAAATGTCTCGCGCACGAGCTTCATTTCTTTGGGCTCATTTTGGGCAATCGCTCCCGCATTTGGTGCAGGTGCCGTAATGACCGACGCGACAAATGGTTTGTCCAGCCAGGGGTCCTTGGCGCTGGTCCTGAAGAACGGTACATCGCGCGAATAAATCATGTAATCGGTGTAGAGCGCCGATTTTTGCGCCCGGTTTTCATCGTAATATTCGCGCTGCGTTACGAGGAGCGGATAAAGCCCGCAACACCGACAAACCTCTTCTTCTTGCGCTCGCGCCCCGCCAAGAAATCCTCCGCCGGGATTTCGCGCCGATGCAAAATTCAACAAAACGACGCCGCCCGGCTCGGATGACAACACTTGCGCCGCATCGCACGTCGTCCCATCGATGACGTCCACGCCGGGAAAAGCCCCCTGCCCCGCCGGCTGTCGAAACATCGCTTCGAGTTCGTCCGGACGAAACAATTCGGTATTTCGTAACGCCGCGGCTTGCAGCGCGGAGATGTCAACGTATTGCCCGGCCGCCGTGGTGTATCCACCCTGCGCAACGACATCCAAAATCTGCTGGGCGTGCGAATGAATGCTCATCGTCCCTCGGTCCGTTGCCGCGATAAATCGATATTGAGCTCACGAGTCGGGCGCGGCGCATGACACACAAGCTGCGGGGTGGAATTGGGGACTTTTTTCTTGATGAGCTCCACGAGCTTCTTGCCCATGTCGACGTCGCTGACGAAAGCGCCCATGAAACGTTTGTCGAGACGCTTGAATTCGATGAACTGGGCGTCGGCAAACTCGGTGTGTCCCTTTAACGCCTCGCGCGTGGCGGGATAATCGAAATCCGGCGGAGCGACTTTGCTCAGCGTGAAAAGCAACGCGAATGGGCGATAACAAAGCGGCGTGAGCGGCGTGGGCATGGCCAAATCGGCGACTTTGTTTTCCATCGTCTCGAGGTCCGGCAATTCGGCGTTGGGTGTCGCCGGACCCGAATGCAAGATGACATGACGCGATTCATACACGCCGATGATCCATTCGTCTCCCGGCGCTCGCACCCAAATTTTCGTCGCGGCAATACGAGTTTCGTACTTTCCCGCGCGCGGCATTGAAACATCGACCCACGCACCTCCCGAGGGTCGCGCATACACGTTTCCATGGGTCGAAACGAGCCACAGCTTGCCTTGCGAATCCACATCGATACTCGCGAGGGTATCACTCGTGGGCAACGTATCGCGCACCCAGGCTTTTCCGTCGTAATGCCCCAAATAGGGCGCCAACGTATCCGACTGTCCGGGCCGCGCTCCTTTGACATTACCGGCAACATAAGCGTCTTTTTCCGTGCGGATGACGATGCCGACCGCCTCGAAGCCTTGAGTACCCGTCTCCGGCAATAACTCGACCGTTCCTTTGGGATTCTCCGGCGACCAATGCTTGACGCCGAACTTGCCATCTTCCGCCGATCCTTCTTGTGAACAGGTGACACCCGTCATGAAGGCATGGCCCGAAGGCAATGTCCCAAGCATATCGGCGACAAACCCTGATTCACACAAGCCGAAAGTTCCGCGCCATTTCTGATCATGAGGTTCCGGAAGAAAAACCTTGCTGCCTTTGGGAAATGCCGAAAACTGAAGTCCGCCGGACATGCTGTGCGATTCGACCATGAGCAACGTGCCATTTTGCCAAGGCGCAATCGCCTGCACGAAGGTCGACTCGACGGTGGAATAATGACTGGCCCACTTGGTCCCGGTCCACTTGTAAAGCTCCGTCAAACCGGTTCGTCCGGACGGACGCACGACGGCGGCAAAAAGAGCATCGGGGAAGCTCCCGAATAACCCCATGAATTGCCCCATCACGCCGTCCCCGCGCATTTCCTGCGTCAAGGCGTATTGCGGTTCGAAGACGACGGTATTGTCGCGAATGGGCAGCAATTGCCCTCCGCCCAAGATCACGCCGTTTTTTCCCAAGTGATGCAATTCGAGGTCGTAATCGACATCGGCCAAGACATGAAATGGGGACGGTCCGCTGGACGACGAGGATTGCGGCTTTGTATCGGCCGGCTTCGTCCCGGAAGTTGATGTGTCGTCAGGTTTGGTCGGAGGCGTTTGTTTTGAATTTGCCGTTTGATCCGATTGCGGCGTTGCATTTTGCGCCGTCGAGCCCTTACCTTGATTCGAGCCGCCACATCCGCTCGTGACGCCAAGAAAAACCCCCGCCGAGACGGCGAGACACGAAAAAGGACTCATGCGCGGGAAAATCATTGCAAAACCTCGATCCGGGACGGCAAAGCGGAGCGACGATATCAAATTGCAGGTCGGCGGGCAATGGGTGTTTCGGTCGGCCATGGTGGTTTGACTGAGGTTCGGGATCGGAGCCCATCGAAGCTCGTCAGGGAGCGCGCAATTCAACGGAACCTCTTTCAACACCGCCGGCCCACAATCCAACGCGTGCGGCCTCAATTCCCTCGTCCGGTATCGCCGCACACCCCGATCACACCCCTCGACACGTTCCATCTGTTCAAAAGCATACTTTTTGCACGTCCGGACAGATGGCAGGACGTGTCAAAACCTTCCGGCGCACCTCCGGTCTTCGGTCAGGAAGTACCTTGGGTAACATTTGGCATCGCCGGACAAGGTCCCGTGTCGCACTTGATGTGAGGTAGCATCCGCAGACATTGGACCGGGACGGGGAAGTCGTTGTTGGACGACGCGGACAAGTGTCAGCATCGGTGCACGGCAAGAGGGTGCGGGGCTGGAAAAGGTGGAGCGTCAACCGCCGGCGGATGTGGGCGCTGAGGCGGACGTGGTGGGTTTATTGTCTTTTCGGCGCTTGCGGAAGGGTTTGAAAAAGCGCCCGACTTTTTTCGGATTCGAGGCATACACGCCGGTCAAAGCCCCTTCGAGCTTTTTATATTCGATACGCCAATCGGCCATTATGGTGGGAAGCGTTTTTTCTTTCAAGAAGGCCAGCGCTTTTTCCGTATTGGAAAGGGCTTGCTCGGCCGCGATGAGTTCGTCATGGGTGGTGGTGATTTTGGGGGACCATGAAGCCACGAGCGGACCGAGATCGGCATGGTTTGCATCGAGCTTCATGGTATCCAGCATTTGCTGGATGCGGTCGGCGCCGTCTTTACGCGAAGAGGCGGTGATTTCGCGCAGGCCATTGGGGAAATAACGATTGTATCGGTCGTCGTCGCGGTTTTTCTTGACGAGCGCGAGCAGACCCAATTCGAATCCTTCGATTTCGTCGTCGCAATGCTCGTCTTTCGTATCGTACGCGGCGGTCTTTTTTTGTTCCTCGAATTCGAGGTCCTCGATTTCGCGCAGCGTTTGCTTGAGCGCGTTATGAGCAGCTTCGAGTCCCCCGGCGAATTGGACGGTTTTCGGATCGGCCTCGACGCGCGCAATCGAGTAAGCGCTCCGCTGCAAGTACGCAATGGGCGGCGTATCTTCTCCGGGCATTTCCATGGTTGACTCCTTTCGTCGTGAAACCGTTTGCATACCAAACATAAAAGTGTCGGTCCAGAAAAAAATCGCTTCGCGCACGACCTTGCACGCGTCAGCATAAATATATGAAATTATTCATAAAAGACACCAAAATCTTCTGAATGTTCCCGGTCGTATGAGGTCAAAGGAACCCGAAAGGACGGGTTCACAAAATGAAAACACGTCGAACATCGTTGTATGGGCTCATCATCATTGGCGCTTCGTTGACGGCTGCTTGCGGCCCCGGCGGAACGGATCCGAACGACATCAAACCGACCCCGGAAGAATGCAAGCTTTACGATGGCTTTCACGAGCAACTCGAAGATTTTGGGTTGGCGTCGAAAGTGACCGATACGTGGACCGTGGCCAAACGACCTGACGCCACTTCGGACGAGGTTGTCCTGAGCAAAGCGTGCGGGCCGTATTTGTTCCCGCAAGGTTTGGCGCTCGAAACGTCGCTCACTCTGCGTATCGAAGCGGGGACCGAAGTTCGCTTCGGAAATGGTCCGGGCATCATTCTTGGAGGTGATGCGACCTTCGTTGCGCAAGGTACGGCGGCGGAGCCGGTTGTATTGACGGCCGCGGACGGGAAAAACTGGCAAGGCATTACGGGGTTTTCCAAGTCCGTGACGCTCGAGAACGTGAACATCGATCACGCGGGTTTGCCCAAACTCAGCACGGATTTTCCCGTGGGAGGTTCGGCTTTCGACATTCCCGACAGTGCGCCCGATGGTACCTACACGTTGCGCAATGTGCATTTCTCGAATTGCGCCGAGTTCTGTATGGGCATCGGGGTCTTCACGAGTTTTTCGCCCAGCCAAACGGCCAAACCTTTTGCAGCGTTCGAGAACATCAGCTTCGAGAACTCGGCATACGGCATGTTCCTCACGGAAAACGCCATTCAAGGTTTGCCCGAAGCGCCGAAAATGACGAACGTCAAAGCCAATGTCTTGGCTCTCTTCACGCCTCTCACGGTCGAAGCGACGTTGCCCGCATACGCTGACGTTCCGTGGACAAACCATCTCGACGAAACGCATGCCAAAGTCGGATCGATCACGTACAGTTTACGGACGTCGCCGACGGGTTCGCTCACGATTCCGCCGGGATCGATTCTGCAAAATGGACCGATTACGCGCATGGATATCGAAGGGAAACTCCGGGCGGTGGGTACCGCGGCGGCGCCGATTCGATTCGAAGGTTTGGGGGGTGAAATGTCGAACAAGGGCGATTGGATCGGCGTTTCGTTGTTCGCCACGGGGACGCTCGAATCGGATCACCTGACGATTCGTGGCGCCGGGAAAAACCCCAATGGCGGGACGCCGACACCTTGTTTGGGCATTGAAGGTCCCAATCCGCGAGCGCTGAAGGGCGTGAATATCGTCAATTGCCAAGGTCCCGCGGTGATGGTTTCGAACAATGACGCGGTGTTCACCGAAAACACGGGGAACTCGTTCACGAATTGCGATATCGGGTATGCCGTTCCGCCGAATGTGATCGGAAGCATTCGGGCGGCCGAAAATACGTTCAAGGATGTCCCGAAAAACCACGTTATCCGCGGGTTCTCAGGCAGTCCGGCCGTTCTCACGACGCAAACGTGGGATAACTTGGGCATTCCGTGGATTGTGGACGAAACCTTCGGCTTTGGTCCCGATATCGGCGTCGATGGTCCCGGAGCCCCGACGTTGACGCTGGCCGCCGGCGTGAAGCTCAAGTTCACCGATGGCGGATTGGCCGTTGGTTGGGGTGGAAATGGCGGCGGTGGCCGAATTGTCGCACAAGGTACGGCCGCCGAACCCATCGAAATCGAATTGAGCGGCTCGTTCATCGATACGCCCATTGAAATTCGCACGACGAGCGGTTCGTCGTTCACGAACGTGAATTTCCTGGGCGACAAACTGTTTTTCGTGAAAGATACGTCGGCGTCTTTTACGAATTGCACGTTCGCGCCGGGGATGAAGATCATTGCAACGACGTGCGGCAGCGTGATCAAGACCGGTACGACAGTCCCGGTGGAAAGCCTCGCGACAGGTCAACCTTGTCCGTGAGGTAGCGTTTCGTCGCGGGGCGTGAGGGGTATTCCTCGCGCCCCTGCGGCGTTTGTTCGGTTATGAAGAACGCCTTCATTTCAGGCTTGCAAATCATTGCGCTTCCGCTTAACGTGGACGGCTTGCAGGAGAGTGGACGTCAATGAGTGCCGGAGATTTGTTATCCCCAAAGGCTCGAGACGAGATATCGCGTCTCGTGGGCGAGATTGAGAAGACGACTTCGGCGGAGATCCTCGTGGTCGTGCGAGCCGTATCGGGTCGATATTTGCACGCGGATATGGCGCTCGGCGGATTGCTCGCGATGGCGTGGATTTGTGTCTTTCTTTTTCATCCGGCTCCCTTCGACGATGACCTCGTGCCCTTTCAGATCTTGGCCGCGTTTGTCTTGGGCCTGTTGTTGTCGCTTTTCATTCCCCCGCTGCGA
>CAYSYX010000263.1:0-12967 GCA_964435055.1 uncultured Polyangium sp.
CTCCAGTGGAAACGTTTCGACGATTCCCCATTCCATCGCCTCTTGGACCTGAAGGCGGTCAAGGCACTTGTCGCAAACCTGTTCGCTCCATTTTCCAGTGCGATCCATGTAGGTTGCGGAAGCTGGTTGGCGTTTGCAACGCCAACAGATTACCGGGGCATCGTTTGAATCGGAGTTCATCCCAACCACCATCTCGAGTCAATTTGGTCGATAATTGGGTCTTGGACACTTGTAATTCGGCCAGATACCTTTTTCGAGGCGACATTCGCCAAGGCACCCCAAGCAATCTTTACCAGTTCCGAAGTCCCCAATGTTCCAGTCCGGCTGGTTTGGGTAACTCAGGCACTCGTGGAATAGGGGATCGCATGCTAAATCGATTTGCCTCCGTCGTTTCGCCGCCTCAATCGCCGCGTCAGTTGCGACTGCCGCGACATATACTGCAATCGTTACGCCGACGGCAATCAGAATGACCGGCCCGGCGGCAATCGCTCCACCAACCACGAGCGCCACACCCACTTGCTTTCGCGATTCCGGCGACGATTCCCCGCCTGAGATTGGCCCGGACGAACGCAACGCCAACACCGACGAAGGTACGGACACGGCCGCCAACGCCTGCGTCAAACACGATTCCAGCGCATCATGATGGAATGTCGAGCTGCGTAACTCGACCTTCTCCACGTCGCCACCATCGGTCACCCGCAGATCGAACTTCGCTTCGTGGTAATACGTCGCAAATTCTTGGGCATGCGCATTCGCACAAGCCTGCATCTTTTCTACCACCGGCTCTGAGATCGACCATCCCTGCGGCGTTGCCAATCCACTCGATGGATGGTTCACGACCGTATACTCCTCGGTCGCCTTGCCGGCTCCGCATCCGAGCGGCACGAACGTCAACGACAAACCCAGGGCAATCGAGCCCGCAAATGCTCGTTCGATACGCGTCGGGCGGGACTCTATCAGGGTCGATCAAAATGAAGCAAGTATCTGGGGAAAATGTGCAAGGAATAGGCGCCGTCTTTTTTCCGCCGTCATAGATGGAGGCAATCGAGGGGTAGGTCGGATCGATAGGCGTTATGGCTGGTCGAGCAAAACTTCAATGCGCCTGACCCAAGCATCTTTGCCGTCGAAAACCATGGCGTATTCGTAAACGGGAGATGCCCCGGCGGCGAGCAGGTCGGCGGCATATTTACGTTCGCGGACTTGAATGGCGGCGTCCTTCAAAACGGTGTCGATGTTTTCGTTTTCTTCGCGCACCTTGAATTCCATCACGACGCCGGGCATTCCGGGCTTTTTGGGCCGAATGAGCATATCGGCGCGGCCATATCCGGATTCGCGATTCGAGCGGACATCGTAATCGCTCTCGAGGTGCACGATGAGGCCCAAAATAAAGCCGTGATAAAGCTTTTCCGGTTCTCGTCCGGCGGGATCCTGGTAGGACATGGCGGTGAGCATGATTCTCTGCAAGTGTTTTTGCACAATCGCGGCATCGCCTGCAAACAGGGCCTTGATCATATCGTCGATGTACCGCCGTGAAGGCGCGGCGTGATAAAGCCAGTTGCGGAACATGTCTTCATAAACGATTTTGACTTCCCGGTTTGGAATGGCGAGCTTCCCGTAATACCGGCCGACGATCAAATCGAGCTGCACGGGCTTGAGGTATCCGGCAAAAAGCAAAAAGTTCCACAAGGCATCGTCGTTCTTGTCGATATCGCGCAGGACGATGCTCGATTCGACGGGGACATCAATGGTCTCGCCACGCAAAAGGGCTTCGGAGGTGTCGGACAAACCCAGACCGCGTTGTGCGGCCAGGTATTCGATGAGGTCGCTGGAAGCGGTGTTGACCCAATAAGGTTTTAGCAAGCCTTCGTGGATGTAATGGAGAATGGACCAGGGATTGTAGATGACGTGGCCGCCGAAGATATAGCCGTTGTACCAGGACCGAACTTCCTGCAATCGCTCCGGTTCGATAATGGCGGCGACTTCGTCTTCGGTAAACCCAAAAGCGGTGGAATACTTGGTGTCGATGATGGAATGCACCATGATGTGATTCAATCCGGAAAACATGTTTTCCCGCGGCACTCGCAAGATGCCCGTGAGAACTCCCTTGAAAAGGGCCACGTTGTCTTTCAAACAGGCGGAGAAGAAGTTGCGGAAAAACAAGACGATGTCGTCGAAAAATTCGTACAAATACCCCGATTGCACGGGCGTGTCATATTCATCGATCAAGATGACGACCCGCTCGCCATAATGCTTGTAGAGCGCGTGCGAGAGCCACATCAACGCGTAGGGGAGCTCCGCGTCGGCGACGGTGCCGTCCAGAATCCGCCGAAATCGCAGAGCTACCGCCGAATCGAGCTGGTTGTCGTCGAGCAATTGCTGATACTCTCCAAACGCGAGCGCGAATTGCTCCCGAATTCCCGCCATCGTTCCCGCCAACGTCTTGGCCTTGACATCCTTGAACGTGACCGAAATGACCGGATGCTTTTGAAAATGCTTGCGCGCCCGCTCGTCCTGCCAAACACTGAGCCCCTCGAATAAATGCGACGAATCGTCCTTCGAGATACCCAAGAAATATTTCAACATCGACAAACTGATCGTCTTGCCGAACCGGCGAGGTCGAGGAAAAAGGTACACGAGGGTCGGTTCGGCAAGAAGGTCACTGATGAGCCACGACTTGTCGACGTAGCCGCAACCTGCTTCACGGAACGCGCGGAAGTCGGAAATACCAATCCCGGGGATGAACTTGTTCATGGCCACGGCGCGCATCCTAGAACGGCGCTACGCGCATGTCAAGCATTTTTCTCGGCTTTTACGCAGGTACGTGTGCTGGTCGGACGAACCTTGGCGCAAATGCCGGCGCATGCGGGGGAAGCCACCGAAGGCAACGCGCGTCGGTTGCAATGGATGAAATGAATGGGGGCAAACCCGCAAAGAGGAGTTGGTCCGGTCGATCGGCGTCTTGCAATGGCCTACGTCAACGCATTTGATAACGTGCGCCACGCGCCCGATACGATTTCAGACTTCCCTCCATGAGCGTCACCAAGGCTTGGCGTTGATCCTGATTGTCGAGCGCAAACCCCGAACGAATGCCCTGGAACTTGCCGCGATCGGTATCGATGACGACGTAATTGTCGGGATCGGCGTTGATCGCCAAGTTTGAATTCCCCGTCGCGAAAAGCATTTGGTTCTGGTCCTTGAGCTGCCGAATCAAAGGCACCAAAAACGTCACGATGTCCTCATTGTCGAATTGATCGCCCGGTTCGTCGATGAGTAGCGGCCCGCTTCTGTTCGTCAGCAAAAGAATGCTCAGCAGCACCACGCGACGCAAACTCCGCGTGAGCTTTTCAAACGGCACGAGCTCCGGTTTGCCCATACGCCAAGTCACGTTCAAACTCAGCTGCCACGTATTGTCTTTCGCCTCGAATACGATCAGCGGCGCCGATACGTTCGACAAGAAGGCCGGAAGATCGAACATCGGATTGACCTTGCCTTGGTTCGTTTTCGATGGTTCGCCCAGGTATTTGTTCAAAAATCCTTGGAACTCATCGAGCGACGCGATCAATCGATTCGCGCGGTCTTCGTCGAAAAACTTGGGCCGCAACGAGTCCCATTCCGGAGACCCATTTTCAATGCGTTCGATCTTCAAATCCGTGCCCGTACGATTGAATCGGTACAAGCTGACGTTGCCCGCTTCATCGGATTCGAAGCAATACAATTGCGATTTGTTTTCGTCTCGGAAATCGACGAGCAATCGCGCCTCGCCTTGAACGTCGGTTCCGCCATGCGCCGCTTTACGCAAGAGCCCGAAAAACGCCGATTTGCCACATTCCTTGTGCCCGACGACGCAATTCAAATGCCGATTGAAGCGTACGAACCGTTGCCCGAAATATTGGCTCTTCAGCTCCACACCGTAAAGATACAACCCGAGGCTCGTCGGTTCGTTCAAGCCGCCCAAACGCAATCGCGATGACGGGCTTTGAAATGCCGCTCGAACTCCGTCAAAAGACGGCGCGGACATTTTCACATACGTGAACCGTTTTCCGATTTCGGCGAGCGCATGTGCGTCCGAACCTTGCACCCAAGGCATTGGACCCATGTCCGTCTCCAGCCGCTGCTCGTCGATCCATTGACTGAGCGGTTGTTTTACCTTTTTATCCACCCGCATCATGCTCGCGGGACTCACCACTTCCACCGCCGAAAGATGCTCGCTCGTCAGAACGTTTTTCATGGCGCCGCTGGTAATGGGATACAAATCGAGCAATGCTTGATCACTGCCGTCGATGTGCGCAATGATCGCCATTCCACCGCGTCGGGTGATTTCTTCGAGCGTCATTTGCACGCTCGCTTTACCCACTCGCGGATTGCGTCCGAAATCCTCGACCTCGAGACCCACGGCCATGAGCAAATCGCTGATCGTCACGTGCACGCGTCGACGCGGGTTCGTCGGAGGAAATACCGCGAGGATATGCACGCCCGTCGTGCTGATTTCCACGCCCGCCAAAATCGTCAAAATGGTCTTGTTGGCCAAACGATTGCGACGTTCCGCTTCCGTGAGAATGAGCTCGTACCACGTGGGCGCAGTCAAATCCATACGCAAGCCTTCACCAGGCTCGGGCGTCGGCCAAACCGTACCGAGCGCATTGTGATCCGTAATGGCTACGACGCTCAAGCCTTCTTCGAGCATTCGATCGACGATGCGACTCGCCACCGCGGTCGCTTCCTTCAAGACGTTTTCCTGTAATGCACGAATACGTACGGTTTGCTCCCATGTGTAATCCAATGCCGGATACACGAGCGTAGAAAAAGGATTGAATGCATAACCGTCGGACCCACGGGCGTCTTCGGACGCGGGCGTGTGAAAGTGAAAGTCCAGCTTGTAAAAACGAGCTCCGAACGGGAGCGCTTCGATTGCTTCGAGACTCTTTTTGGCGGTGTTGAGATCCATCTGAACTCCGAAAAACGGTCCGTTGCCGAATGACAAACAGTGCAACCGAGCATTGTGCCAAAGTCGCTTTTGCATGGCAAGAACAATGTGCGGTTCGTCCGTTGCGGAAAATGGCTCTCCTGCGCTCGCCACGTTGAAATGGTAGTTTATTTAACGCCGGCGAGGCGCATCACGTTCCACCATCACAGATGCATACCCCCATTCTCACTTCGCTCCCGTCGATTCACCCTATTTACGCACTGCGTTGCGTCGGTAACTTCGCACCACAAAGTCTGATCGTTCTGTTTTTGCAGAATTTCGAGGTGTTTCTTCGGAGACGTTCGTTGGCGCGATGTTTGCCACATGCGGCGACGAGGAGGCTGCTTTGAAGCATTTGCGATATTTTCTTCTTACGAAGGTTGTTTTTCTGGCCGGATGTGGAGGGGGACCGACGTTGGCGCAGCGGCAAGTCGAATCGGCGCCTGCGGTTCATGCTTTGCAAGATGGGCAATTCGACGACGCATTGTCGCAATCCAATACGATCCTCGAAAAGCAGCCGCAAACGCCGGAAGCTTTGCTGGTCCGAGCGATTACGCGATATCGAACGACGGTGAATCAGCTGGTGCTCGATGGTCGCACCTTGGCCATGGGTTTGGATGCCGGGGGAATCAATCAGCGGTATTTGTCGGCGGCGGCAAAACAAGCCGAAGCGGATTTGGCGCTCGTGGATCGTGATTTGGCCGAAGCGCAAAAGAGCACCGACGTATCCCTCGAATTGTGTTTGGCGTGTTGGAAAGGCATCGATTGGAATGGTGATGGACGCGTCAATCACCGGGACGAACTCTTGTTGCAAATTGAAGTCGACGCTCAGGGAAAACCCATTCCGGAGGACGATCCGCGGCGGACGCCGACCTTTCGATTCGATGACGGCGACATTGCGTGGGCTCGGGCATTCGTGGGATTCGAACGTGCGGCGCTCGATATCGTGCTCGCTTACGACTTCAACGGCGTGAACGATGTTTTACGCGACGAACGAAATACCAAACGTCTCGTCTTGAAGCTCGTGGACAAACAGCGCGTCGCGGATGCAAAACAGAGGTTGCTCGAAGCGATTGACCAATCCGCGGCGTGTCGCCGGGCCTTTTTGGCGGAGACCGACGACGATCGCGAATGGGTCCCGAATCCGCGCCAAAAGAGTCATCCCATACCGCTCGATGTGGATCAGGCTCTGTATGACACTTGGGGCGGGGTGCTCGAAGACCTGCGCAAAATCGTCAATGGAGACGAAGGAATCGGGGTGGCGGATGTGGCCGATCTGTTGAAGGGTGAAATCACCGTCTCGGGGGCGCGAGGGTTTGTCAATATCGGCGCTATGTTGGATCACCCGAAGGACATCGTGATCGTGAGCGATGATATCGAAATGCTCGAAAAAAGGTCGACCAATCTCGGCGCGGTATTGTCGACGATGTTGGGCGAATATTACGTGGCCTCGATGAAGCCGTCGGCATTGCCCAAACGACTTGCCCGAATGAAGGGTGAAATCGATGCGCATCAAGACGAATTCGAGCACAAACTGCGTTACGTGTTTTGGCTGAATTGATCCGGCGCCTCACGCGAATGCACCGCGCGCCCGCGGACACACCCGCGGTCGTCGCGACACGTCCGCTGTTACAAATCCCTTGCCATCCCGCGATTTTTCGCTGGTATATCCGGTGCATTCGGGTAAGATCGCCATGATGTTTCGCACCGCTTTTTTCGTGTTGACCCTTGGATCTCTGCTTGCCGGTTGTGGAGCCCGTCCGTTGACGTCAACGTCGACATTGGCGTCGCGGTCGCCGTCGCGGTCAGCATCTGGGTCGCGGCCTGCGTCTGCGTCTGCGTCTGCGTCCGGGTCGCGGCCTGCGTCAGCGTCGCCGTCGGGGTCAGCGTCGCCAATTGTCAACTTGCAAAGCGGAATGCCTGACGTCAATAGTGCGGAACCCTTGGATGGCACTGAAATTCTCGTCTGGGCGACCCAGGGCGAAAACGGCCCGATGCGCACGTTTTACTTGGCCGCAGAAGGCGGATTGCGGATTTTACGTCAATTCGATGGCGCGACGATTGTCACGTCCCACGGCGAATTGACGTGGAAAACTCAAGAAAAGGAATTGAAGCTCAACGGGTGCGCGCAGGCGGACGGGTCACCACGAACGCCGTCCAAAGGCGTCATCATGAGTGCCACGCTTGTCAAGTCGAATGGTCAAGTTGCGCAAAAAGTGGTTGAGGCCGATGACGGCGGATTCGGTCCCAATCCCGACATCGACGAATTGGGCCACTTTGTCACCCTTACCGGATCCATTGGCCCGTATCTTTTCATTCGCGAAGGTTCTTATTCCAATTCATGTGGCGTGCATGGCAATGCAGCCGCTGCATCCATGGTCTGGGATGCCAATGCCGGCAAACCCATTGACTTCCTTCCCGAACTTGCCGACGCCAAAAAACTCGTCGATACAGCCCAAAAGAAGCTTGACGAAATCGATCAAGAGCAAGGCGGGCCGGAGAATACCGATGAACCCGCATTTGCTCGATTCATCCCGGTGTACAGCGAACACGGAGCATTGCGTATCGACGTGCAATTTGTTCGCTGGGCCTGTTATGCATGCAGTGACGGCCAATGGAGTTCGTATACACGCAGCGCAATCGTGCCGACGAATTGGTTTCCCGAACGAATGAAGACATGGGCGATACCGCCGGTCGTGGTGAAGGATTTCGCCAAAGCGCATCCCGATTGGCAAATCGGCGGTTGGTCGAAACGTTGACCCAACACGCGCGACTTCTGCTATGGTCGCGTCGTCATGCACGGATCCCCGGAAGCTCGCGCTCTTCACGAACGTTTCCCCGCCATTGATTTCCACGCCGACAGCTTGATGTGGTCGCGCTGGGTCGGTTACGACTTGCACGAACGACACGAACCGCCGCTGCCTTGGGCGGCCCTCGGCGGTCACGTGGATTTGCCGCGACTTCGAGAAGGCGGCATTGGCGCGCAATTCTTCGGCCTCGTCTCTTTGCCCATTGGACAACGAAGTGGTTTGGCGCGGGTGATCGACGAACAAATCGATGCGCTCGAAACGGCCATTGCGTATGCACCGGAACGTCTGGCCAAAGTGCGCACGGCACTCGAGCTCGAAACGGCGCGGGCGCAAGGAAAAGTCGGCGCTTTGCTCGGAATCGAAGGCGGTCATGCATTGGAAGGATCTCTGCGGACGCTCGACCATTTCGCGCGTCGCGGCGTGCGTTATTTGGGCTTATGCCATTTCAGCAGCAATGAACTGTGTTTTCCCGCGTATGGTCGAGGTCGTGACGATGACGCCGGACTCACGCCGTTCGGCCGCGATGTCGTCAAACGTTGCGAAGACTTGGGCGTCATCGTCGATTTGGCGCATATCAATCGCAAAGGTTTTTTGGAAGCTTGTGCGATGGCCAAAAGGCCTCCGATCGTCAGTCATACCGGCGTGATTGGTGCATTTCAGCATTGGCGGAACATCGACGATGATCAACTACGAGCGATAGCCGATAAAGGCGGCGTGGTGGGCGTCATTTTTTGCCCCAAGTTTTTGGGCGGTGATGGCCTCGAACCGGTCGTGCGCCATTTGCTGCACATCATCAACGTGTGTGGAGAAGACGCGCCCGCGCTCGGTTCGGATTGGGATGGGTTTATCGTGCCAACCAATGATCTTTGCGATGCCGCGCATTTGCCCTTGTTGACGGACGCGCTCTTGCAAGCGAAAATGCCCGAACAAACCATTGCCAAGATCCTGCGGACCAACGGCCTGCGAGTGCTGCACGAAATTCCGTAATGCGGGGAGACGCTCGCTTCGCAGGCGTAGGTGCGAACGAAGCGAGCGTCCGAAGGGCGTGATGCGATCAGATTCCGGTCAACGGTCCCGTCCCGTTATCGCCGAACGTTGCCACCGGAGCGCCGACGCCTTGCAGCATCGAAATGAATAGATTCGCCATCGGTGTTTCGTCCGGTAAAACCACATGTTGGCCCGTCTTGAACGTGCCTCCCAAGCTTCCGCCGACGAGCACCGGCATGTTCTTGTGCCGATGCGCATTGCCGTCTTCGATTTCGCTCGAGAAAAACACGGCCGACGTATCGAGCGCCGTAATGCCCATGCCCTCGTCGATCGCATCGAGTTTGCCCAGAAGGTACGCGTATTGTTCCACTTCCCAGCGCGCGATCTCCGTGAGCTTATCGAAATTCTCCTGAAGATCCTGGTGATGGGAGATCTCGTGATGCCCTTGGCTGATCGGTTGTCCGTTGGCATAAAGAAACGGATAACTCCGACCGCTTCCGGCATTTCCGATCATGAACGTCACGACGCGCGTCGAATCGCATTGAATGGCCAGGGCGGTGAGGTCCATCATCATCCGGACGTGTTCGGGATAAGGCAAATCCGCCGGTGGTCGATCAATGGCCGTACAAACGGGCCCGGTCCCGGTTTTTTGGATCTTCTTTTCCAGCTCGCTCACACCCGTCATGTATTCGTCGAGCTTGCGTTTGTCCGTCGTTCCCAGCTTCGTGGACAATGAATTCGCTTCTCCGAGCACATAATCGAGCACGCTCGTGCGGTATGTTTTTTGGCGCGCCAGTTCTTCGGCCGTGGCTTTCGGATCGAATCCTCCGAAAAGGATATCCCAGACCACTTGCGGATTGACGGTTTTGGGAAGCGGCTGCGTTTCCGACGCCCACGAGATGTTTCGCGCGTACGCACAGCTATACCCGGAATCGCAATCGCCTGCGCCCGAACCGCCATCGATACCTAATTGCATCGACGGAATACGCGTCGCACCTCCGATTTGCGCGGCGGCGACTTGATCCATCGAAATGCCGTTTTTGATGTTCGACCCTTCGGTTTTCACCACGTGCCGGCACGTCAAGAAACCGGATGTCCCCGCGGCATGATCGCCCGGTCCATCGGGCCTGGCGGGCAGATTCGCCAAGCCCGTCAAAACGAGGACTTTTTGACGAATCGGGGCCAACGGTTCGAGGATCTTCGGCAGCGTGTATTGATCGCCTTGTTCTGCCGGCGTGAAATTGGCCATGTGAATCCCATCCGGCACGTAAAACGCCAGAATGCGACGCAGATCATTCGGCGCCGCTTTCACGTTTTTCGCCATCATGGACTCCAAAAACGGCAGCGTCAGCACGGCGCCCGCTCCACCCAAGAACAACCGGCGCGACAGTTTGTGTCGTTTCATTTTCCACCTCCAATCGCTTCACCACGGCGCATGCGGAACGGCTCGCTCGTCGCGACGAGCTTGATCAATTGCTTCAGCGTTTGTCCCTTCGAATTCAGCCCATTGACGAGATGTTCGAGATGAGGATCGTCCGCCGGGTAAATGCCGCGACCGAGCGCGTAGGTCAGCATTTTTTCCGACGCACATTTTACGAACCGCGGATCGTCGGCCAGAATGCCGCTCAGCTCGAGCATACCATTGAAGGTTTTTCCGCCCGGAAGTTTACCCGAAGCATCGACGGCGAATCCATTGTCGTCCGTTCGGAAGAGCCCGATGCCATTGAACTGTTCCAAGCCGAACCCGAGGTTATCCATTTCTTCGTGGCACGAGGCGCAAACGGGGCTCGCGCGATGTTGCTCGAGGCGTTGTCGAATGGATCCCGTCGGGACCATTTCCGGTTTCAATCCTTCCACGCCGGGCGGCGGGGCGGGCGGTTCGGAACACAAAAGCTGCGTCAAAACCCATTTGCCGCGTTTGACCGGGGACGTGCGCGTGGGGAACGACGTCACGGTCAAAACGCTGCCTTGTCCCAAGAGCCCTCGGCGTTGAGGATCGGTGATCGTCACCTTCGTAAAGTCGGCTCCGGGCGAGGGCATACCGTAATGGGTGGCGAGCCGATCGTTGATGAACGTGAAATCGGCCGTCAACATTTCGGGAATGGGCAGATCGTTGCGCAAGAATTCCCGGAAAAACAGCTTCGTTTCCTGCCGCATCGCCGCGCGCAGATCTTCATCCCACGTCGGGAATGCGTAATAATCCGGCTGATGGTCGTCGAGCGCGCGGGTGAAGAGCCATTGCCCGGCGAAGTTGTCGATGAGCGCATCGGCCTTCGGATCCTGCAACATGCGATCGACCTGTGCTTCGATTTGCGCCGGGTCCTGGAGTTTGCCTTCGCGCGCGGCGGCAAACAATTCTTCGTCCGGCATGCTGCTCCATAAGAAATACGAAAGGCGCGATGCCAATTCGAAGTCATTGAGGGCATGCGGCGGCGTCGTCGCATTCGGATTGGGATCGAGCTCGGGGCGGAAGATGAAATGCGGTGACGATAGAATCGCCCGTAAAGCAATTTCGACGCCCATTTCCACCGTTTGTCCCTGCGCCTTGGCCATGTCCACGAGCGGCATGAGGCGGTCGAGCTCTTCGCTTTTGACCGGGCGCCGGAACGCTCGCTCCGCGAACTTTTCCAGCACTTGGCGGATACAATCGGGGCCGCTGTTCAAATCGCAAATCACGATTTTTTCGCGAATCGGGTTTTTCCCGACCGCGCCGACGGGCCCTTCGACTTCGATCCAATCGATGATGAGGTTGCGATCTTGTCCCAGATTGGGATCATAGAAGTCATTGAGGAATTCGACGGAAACGACCTGCGTTCCGGCGTTGACTTTCGTCGTCGCCGAAACGACCTCCGGATTGGCCGATGTCGACGCAATCGTATACGTCCCCGCAATGGTCCCTCCGACCAGCAGGTTCATTTGAACCATATCGGGACCAGCTTGTTGACCCCAGACGCGAGCGGAAATCTTGTAATCGCCCGTCGACGGGAATTCATAGGTCATCGGCAATTCGCCGCCGCTCCACAAATTCCAATTGTCACCGCCGGCTCCGCCGACTTGACCTTGCAATGTCTCGGCTTCCACGCGCAGCGTACTCGATTGCGACGGCAAGAGCATCGCTTCGCGCGCCAGGTCCTCGGCCGCCCGAGAATAAAGTTCGACCTGGAGCGGCGACAGCGACAGTACGTCCGAGATATTGTCGAAGCCATAACCGCGATCGTCCGCAGGAAAATCCTTCGCCGGCTGTTGCGCCGTTCCCAAAAGATCGCGTACGGTGTTATTGTATTCGACGCGATTGAGCCGATGTATGGTTACGCGTCCCGGATCGGCAGCCGGAGCCGCCGCATCACTGGAACAGCCGAGGTTGCTTTGAGCCACGAGGGCAAAAAGACCTGCGATCGGCGCAAACGTCAGGGTTCGTCGTAAGCGAGTTTGTCTCGATTTCAAGATGGTTTCGGGCATCATCATCCTCCCGGTGAACTTGGGATGATGCCTGAAATGAATGCCGATAGGTGAGAAAAATGAAATCAGTCGGGCCCGCGGACGCACAACGTATACAGGTGCGTGTTGCCGCTCGGTTGTCGGCCAATGGACCCGCCCGTGGCGTTGAGGACGAAAATCTCTCCCTCGACTTGACTGGGCGTCGATGACCAAATGATATTGTTATACTTGATATCAGTGCCTTGGATGACGGAGGGATTCATATCCATGGCGGTCTCGTCCACGAGCGTTTGCAATTCTTTGGCATTGGGCATTCGAAGATCGGTGTAAGAACCATCGCGGGCTTCGTGACAAGCCGCCAAAGATTCTTTCCAAGCCACATTCGTTTGCTTCCGGACCGTCAACCACTCCAGCCCCGTTCGCGCGTCGCGTAAAAATTGATTTTCCGGCCCGGAAACTTCGAACGGACCCGGCTTGTAGGGTTCGCCCGAGTCCTTGACACACAGCACGCCGACATCCGGATTGCTCAGGTACGTATGAACCACGGCAAACTCATTTCCGCAGGATCCGCAGAAGTCCACCATCCAAATGGATGAATGCTCCATCGTATAGACCGTGTCGGTCCAATATTGGATCGGTTTGACGTTCGGAAAATAGTCACGGTCGATTCGCACGGGTGAATTCGCGCGAAAATCAAGCAGCGTAACAAGCTCGATCCGGCTCGGCAAGCGATAATTCCCATCCAGGCTCTCGCAATACTTCTTTGCTT
>CAYSYX010000264.1:0-12939 GCA_964435055.1 uncultured Polyangium sp.
CCATTCGCGAAGGTTTTGGCGCGCATGCGCAAGCGACGGAAATTGCGTCGAAAATGCTCGCATTTGGAATTTACGATCCGCTCAAAGTGCTGGAAACGGTTTTACGCTCGCTCATTCAAGGCCCCACGGGCCGCCCTTCATCGCTCGAGGATTACCACGCGCTTTTTGCCACATTACCGAAACCTTGGATTGCCGGCCGCCCCAATGATGACGAACTCTTTGCTTGGATGCGCGTCGCGGGTTGGAACCCGATGGTCATTGAAAGAATTTCCGCGCTGCCCGATAACTTCCCCGTCACGGAGGAATCCTTCGGACGCGTCATGAACGATGGTTTCGATTCATTGGCGTTGGCGGTGAAAGAAGATCGCCTGTATTTGACGAATTATGCCGTTTTGAAGAACGTGACCAACGGAAATTTCCCGACGGGCCCCAAGTACGGGTTTGCCCCGTTGGCTCTTTTCGCATTACCTCGAGGCACCGGAAAACGTCGTTTACGCCCCATAGCCATTCAATGCGGACAGGACCCGCGTGATTACCGCATTTTCACGCCCGCCGACGGCGAATTGTGGGAAAAAGCCAAACTATGTGTTTCCTGCGCCGATGCGAACCATCATGAACTCGTGAGCCACCTGGCGCGAACGCATCTGTTGATCGAACCGATGGTGATCGCGACGCATCGTCAATTGGGGGAAAACCACCCCATCGGGCGATTGTTGCTGCCCCACTTCGAAGGCACGCTGAACATCAACCACGAAGCCCAAGACAAACTTTTGCGCAAAGGCATGGCCGTCGACAAGACGTTGGCCGGAACGATCGATGCCAGTCGTATCGTGGGCGCGACCGCGATGGCAATGCCTTATTTCAATGAAGGTTTCTTGCCCAAAGCCCTGGCGGCTCGCGGGGTCCTCGATGAAAACCTGGAATACCCTTATCGCGACGACGCGCTCTTGTTATGGCAAGCCATCGAACGGTGGGTCACTGCCTACGTCGGCTTGTATTACGCGTCGGATGCGCACGTCAGCGGAGACGAACCATTGCGACGATGGGCGGCGGAAATCGTTGCGCCGGATGGCGGGCGGCTGCCAGGGTTTGGCGAAGACGGCCGAGGCAAACTCACGACGACCTGGTACCTCATCAAAGCGGTGACGATGATCATTTTTACCGCGAGCGCTCAACATGCCGCCGTGAATTTTGCGCAAGCAGATCTCATGACGTTTACCCCGATGGTGCCCGCAGCGACCTATCGCAGTGCACCTATCTCCGCGTCGGAATCCGCCAACAATCCGCTGCTCGATATGCTGGCGCCGATGGAAGTGGCCACGGCGCAAGTCGAGTTCTTATCGACGCTGGGCGGCGTTTATCATACCAAACTCGGAGCTTATCCGACGTTGTGGTTCCGCGAGCCGGCCATTCACCACGCCCTCGAAGCATTTCAACGCGAGCTCGTCGAAATCGGTCGAACCATTGAAGGACGAAATCGTTCTCGCCTGGGGCCCTATCCGTTTTTCCTACCCGAACGAATCCCGCAAAGCATCAACATTTGAGCGCCCCGGGGCTTCACCCCGGACCCGACGAAGGGCTATCCGCCCCTCGACCCGGACCAGCGAGCGCTGGACCAATACGTTTCGTGTGCTTCGCACCCGAAACGATCAGGTTCATGTCTGCCATAGCCTCCTTTAACCTGTTTGGTTTGGCCACGTAGTGGACAAACCAATACAAGGGTCAAGGGCCTGGGCCCTTGCGCGGGTCCCGGGGCGCGGAGCCCCGGGTGGGTCCGGGCGAAGCCCGACTGCCGCGTTTACTTCCAAAGCGGCGGATCGACCGTCAGCTTGAAATCCTGGTCTTTGGCGGTGGAATAAACGCCGAGCGACGGTGAAAACGTTTTTACGCGCAGGGTTTTTCCGTCCGGCAAAAATTCGAGCAACCGCAAATACCCAAGACCGCCTTCGTCGAGCATTTGATAATTGACCAACATCTGGTGCACGGTATTGCCCTTGTCGCCTTTGCTCGTCAAAAGCCCCGTACCATTGTTGAGCACGTGGCCGTTCATGGTCATGAAGACATTGGGGTATTTCTTGAACACGGCTTGCCACAACATCTCGCCGTCGTAATTGACCTCGCCGGCCGCATCACTCTTGTGCGTCGGATACGCCAGCGGATTCCATTCCTGATCTTTTCCGCGTTTTTTGTAATCGTATCGCGTGCTGTCCGAATACAAATACGCATGCGTCGCCATCATGATGCGATGCTTCGGGTGCTTCTTGATCACCTGCTCGGTCCATTCGACGATCTTCTTGCGCGGGCTCCATTCCAGGATGATCACGCCCACGTCGACTTTGCCGAGTCCAATCGAGTAAAACGCATTCTCGAGTTTCCCGGGCTCCGCCGTCTCGACCAACGCCTTGGATTGCTCGACGAATTTCGTATCGAAGTATTCTCCGAAAAACGACCTCCGCATGTTCGCCGAGCCCGCATCGCCATAATCATGATTACCCAGGGTCAGCAAAAACGGAAACGTCGGATCGAGCGGTTTCAGCGATTCTTTGTAAAACTCCCACTCTTCCTTGTAATTGTGCTCCGTCAAGTCCCCCAACGTCACGGCCGCGCGAATGTTCCGTGTCGAACGTTGTGCCATCACCCATTCGATCTGCTTGCGAAAATGATCCGATCGGCAGTCGATGTAATATTGAGTGTCGGGAAAAACCGCAATCGTTGCGGTTCCCGCGACGAACGGATCGGGCTCGGTGGTCGTCGTGGATTCGAGCTTCTTCGGCCAATCGGGCTTGGGAAGACTCTTGGGCATCCCGCAGGGTTTTTCTGGAGCAACTGCCGCAACCGTCGATGCCGATGGCGCAGGTGGAGCCACCGTCGTGGAAACCATCGGCGACGCCGGAGCGAGCTTATCGGTCGAAGATACCCCTCCACTGACGGTCGAACCTTGCCCACACGCGGAAAGTCCGACCATCACCGCGCCCAACGTCAGCAAAAAACCAGCTCGCACCATGACCCCTCGATCCTTCATCGAAACAGCACCGGCATCCGACCACACCTGACGCGCGACGTCAAAACGCTGCACGACGTTTGATGGCTTCTTGAATCAATACGTTCGGCGCATCGAGCTTCATCCAAGGTTCGTCCGCGCCCGCCCCTTCCCCGCCTTTGCCCACGGCAAACACCACCGGAGCACCGACGGGCGGCGTCGCATTTCCCGCCTGACGCGCGAGCAATCGCATCAAATCCGCGACGGCGACAAACGACGCCTTTCCACCCAACGCGGACACAGCCGTCGTGAGATCACTTCGCGCCGAGAGGTTGTCTTTCGCCGATGCCTCGATCGCCATGCGCAGCGCAGCTTTGGCGTCATATCCCGCGCCAAGCACCAGATCCTCCGCTCCCAAAAGGTACAACACATCGATCGCTTTCGGCGTCGTCGATGTCGCTCCGTCTTTGGCCGGCACAGCTTCATCCTTCTTGGCTTTGCCCGCGTCCGACGCCTTCGCGTTTGTCTTGTCCTTCGGTTTGTCTCCGGAAACTTTGGGCTCCACGCGCGTGATGTGCACGCGACGAACATCGCCCTTCATATCTTCCAGCACCGTCTTGTTCGTCTCGACCTCGAGCGCCAACTCGCCAAGCCACCCCTTGACCGTCTTGCGTTCGACCAAACCAAACACATCGTCGAGAGCTCGTTGCAGCTCGTCTTGTTTTCCCACGGAACTACGGACAAATGCCGCCGGCCCCGTCGGCAAGAGCGTCAACCCCGCAGCAAATGTGTCTCCGCGCGACTTGGCCAGCGCCACGAGCGCCTTGTCGATCGCCGCGCGATCCTCGTCCGTCACGTCCTTGCCCATCGCCGAAGCCAACGACTTGGCATACTGCTGCGCATCGTTTGTCCGCGTCTCCGCGCTGTCCTGGACAAACACCGCGACGTCGGTGACCCCGGGCAAATCGAGGAGCTTTTTCGGATCGCCGACGCTCATCGCCGCAATCTTGGATCCCGCCGCAAGCGGCGATTTGGGCGCGCCGGAGAACCGCACGTGCACCACCTGCGGATCAAAGTCGACCGTGATCTTCCCGCGATCCACCTCGACGAGCACCCCGAGCACTCCATCGACGAGCGTTTGCAGCGGGCTCGGAAGTGACATCACCGCCGAATCCGCTCGCGGCCTGGGTTTGATGTTTTCCCATTTGGAACGAATCGTCGTCGCCACCGCACCTTCGATCGCCGCATGCGGCATGTCGAAGGTGATCTCGTTCTTCGGCATTTTCGCCGTCGTCAGGTTTCGAACGACGTACGGCCCCACGTCGAGCAAGTCGTCGATCGTTGGAGCAGCAAGCAAATAGTTCCCGAGCACGCCGAGCGCAGCCGATCCGGTTCCTCCACCTTTCGGCTCGATGATCGTGATCTTCGTCTTCTCATCCACACGCGTCGAATGCCGCGCCTGTTCGCCTTTGGTGATGACGTTGATGAAATTGTCGGCGGCGCGCAGATGCAAACCGATCGCCGTACGAGGTTTGCCCCCGTCACGTCCTTCGAGCACCGCACCGACGACGGGAATGTTGCCGTCGATCTCGGAGCCCACCGTCAGCGGCAATCCGAAGAACGTCGCCGCCAAAGCGCCCGTCGTCGTCGGCAAAAACATCGCCGGACCACCGACGGCCAAGCGAGCTTTCGCCCAGGTCACGTCCGGGTTTGGAATGTACACATCCGCGATCAGATTGGCGGGAACGGGCAACGGATCGAGCTGCACCGGTTTTTCCGGAAGCGGAGCGGCTTGTTCTTGTTTGCAGCCGGGCATGGCAACAAGCGCCGTAACGAGCGAAAGCAGCGACAGCCAACGCCCAGTCCAACCGATTCGATGCGCGGAGCGACACGTCATTGCGAGGGAAGCTAATACGAAAACGCGAGCGCGTTGAGGCGGTTTTGTGGACGCCAACCATGGCGTGCAACTTTTGACAAAGCCTTCCACGTCCGACGATCCGTGATCACGATCACCGTTCGGGTCTGATTTCGACGTTGCAATCGACTTCGGACGGTCCGTGAAGCATTGACCCATGACCGGAATCATTGGCCATCCTTCGCAAGGAAGAATGATTGCCGCCGGCATTCGATCGTTTGACCACCGTGATGATGGCGCCGGGTCGGGGCAATGAAAACGCGTGCCTCATGGATTGCCTGCACATCGAAAAGCATTGGTTTTTCCTGACGCTCGAGCGGGCATATCTAGAATTGCTCTTTCATTTGAGCCGTCCAAGACGCTCGATCGCCCCGCGGCGATGCTGGACAAACACTCGCCGGCATGAGCATATAGGTATGCGGAACCAATCGGACATCGTCGCACGCGCGCTTTGCGGAAACGCTCGTCCCGAGGAACACGGCCATGGCGACAAAGGCTCAAAGCACCAGCTGGACCCAAGACCCGGACGAACTGCTCATTACATTGCGTAGTTCGATCGAAGGCTTGAGCGACGACGAGGCGGCGGCTCGCGTACCGCGCCAAACGCATCGCAACAACGGCCCAAACGCGCTTTCGCTGCTTTTCGCGCAGTTTCGAACGCCCATCGTGTTGATGCTGATCGCCGCCGCGAGTTTGTCGTTCTATTTGCGCGACAATGTGGATGGTTCTATTATCCTCGGGATCGTCGTCGTATCCGGATTGCTGAGTTTTTGGCAAGAATACGGGGCGATGAACGCCGTACAGCACTTGATGGCGCAAGTCAAAAGCACCGTGCTGGTGTTACGGAACGGCAAACCCACGAAGGTCGTTGTCGACCATATCGTTCCGGGCGATATCATCTTGCTCTCCGCAGGCAGTCTGGTCCCTGCCGATTGCCGCCTGTTGGAAGCGAAAGATTTGTTCGTTCATGAAGCTGCATTGACCGGAGAAACGTTTCCCGTAGAAAAGTCTCCCGGCACGACGGCGCCGGATGTTCCGATTGCACAACGCAGCAATGGCTTATTCTTGGGCACGCACGTCATCAGCGGGACGGGAAAAGCGGTCGCGATATTGACCGGAAGCGATACCGAATTGGGACATATCGCCGGACGCCTGGCCCAAGCTGCGCCGGAGACGGAATTCGAGCGCGGCGTTCGACGATTCGGTTTTCTCCTCACGGAAGTCACGCTCATCATGCTCGTGCTGATTTTTGCCCTCAATGTTTACCTGGGCAAACCAATCATGGAGACGTTCATGTTCTCCCTGGCCTTGGCGGTCGGCCTGACGCCGCAATTGTTGCCGGCCGTCATCAGCGTCAACTTGGCCCGGGGAGCCAAACGCATGGCCGCAGCCAATGTGATTGTCAAACGTCTCTCGGCCATTGAAAACTTCGGCAGCATGGACGTGCTTTGTTCGGACAAAACCGGCACGCTCACGGAAGGCAAAGTGCGCGTACACGCCGCATTGGATATCAAAGGAAGCGAGAGCGAAACGATATTACGCGAAGCGTGTCTCAATGCGGCGCTCGAAAGCGGTTTTGCCAATCCCATTGACGAAGGCCTGCGCGCCATGAATCGCTTCGACTTCACCAGCGTGGAAAAACTCGATGAAATCCCCTATGATTTTTTGCGCAAACGTTTGTCGGTATTGATAGCGGAAAACGGCCGGTATCGCCTCATCGCCAAAGGTGCGTTGGCTCAGATGCTCGATGTTTGTAAGAGCGCCGCGACGCATGCCGGCGAAATACCCATCGAAGAATGCCGCACTGAAATTGATGAACGCTACCGCGAGCTCAGCACCCAAGGTTATCGCGTATTGGGCGTGGCCAATCGCGTCTTGCACAATGAAGTACGCATTCATCACGACGCCGAAAAGGACATGGTATTCCAAGGTTTCTTGGTGCTGGAAGACCCGCCCAAGGCCGGCGTGGAAGACGCCGTCGCCAAACTGAAATCCCTCGGCGTTTCACTCAAGCTCATTACAGGTGACAACCACTTGGCCGCGACCCACTTGGGACGCCGAATAGGCTTGCGCCACGAAAAGGTGCTCACCGGTCACGACTTGCGGCAAATGAGCGACGAGGCGCTGAAAGCAAGCGTGTCTTCGGTCGACATTTTTGCGGAAGTGGAACCCAATCAAAAAGAACGCATCATTTTGGCATATCGCAAAGCCGGTCACGTCGTGGGTTTTCTCGGCGACGGCATCAATGACGCGTCGGCACTGCACGCCGCCGATGTGGGCATTTCCGTCGATTCCGCCGTCGATGTCGCCAAAGAAGCCGCGCATTTCGTGCTGCTGCAACACGACCTGTCCGTACTCGCCGCCGGCGTGCAAGAAGGTCGAAGCACCTTCGCCAACACGTTGAAATACGTCTTCATGGCCACGAGCGCCAATTTTGGCAATATGTTCAGCATGGCGGGCGCTTCCCTCTTTCTGCCATTTTTGCCCTTGCTCCCGAAACAGGTTTTACTTACCAATCTTCTCACGGACATTCCGGAAATGGCCATTGCCACCGATCGCGTCGATCCCGCCCTGGTCGAAAAACCCGAGCGCTGGGATCTTGGTTTCGTGCGTCGATTCATGATCATTTTCGGGTTGCTCAGCTCGTTCTTCGACTTCGCCACCTTCAGCGCCTTGGTTCATCTGGGCGCGGATGCGAAAACCTTTCGCACGGGGTGGTTTTTGGAATCCGTCTTCTCAGCGACCTTCGTCGTTTTGGTCATTCGTACTCGATTGCCATTTTTTCAAAGCTTGCCATCGCGTGCGCTGCTCGGCTCGACCGTGCTCGTGTGGCTGCTCGTGCTCACTTTGGTGTATTCGCGGTCGGCCGAACCCTTGGGTTTTACGCGCTTACCCTTGCAGACGCTCGTGGTGCTTGGAGCAATCGTCTTCATGTATGTGCTGGCCGCCGAATTGGCAAAGAAATGGTTTTATCGGAGAAACAGTCGAGCCGTCCTCCGCAAGCAGGTATGAAGAACGACCGGCGCACAATCAAAACCCCGACGTTTGCCCGGCCCCTCGCCCATGCCGTTCGCCTGCATTCTCCGCGCACGACTTACCCCTTGGCGCGATCATCGCAAGACGCCGCGCGGACCCCGAGTGGTTTCCGAGGAGGATGAAACGATGAACCAATCGTTCGATGTTTCCCCGCAAAGCATGTCCGGCACGCGCAAAAACGAAGGAAAAACAACCGCGCTCATCGAGCAACAAACCTCGCGTTTGCCCTCGATGACGTATTTGTTGTTTGCGCTGGGCTCGATCGTTCTTTCCGCCGGCCTTGCGGCCTCGGCTCGACCGGTAAGCCGTTTCGGTAATTCCCGGCGCCTCGAGCTGGCCAATTTCGTAGGCCAATGGGCCCCGACGCTCCTCACGATCGGCGTGTACAACAAGCTCGTGAAAATCGAACACGAACTGCTGGGACGACCAGGAAATTCTCCGTAGGCGACGGCGAAGTGCCCGGCCGATGAAGTAAGCTCCGCCCGATCCGCTTGGACATCCGCCATCGTCGGCGTCGTCCCGCCCCAGGATCGAGTTTCCAATTCAAAACCCATCCATGTTCTCGCGCCGAATCACCGCCCTGCTTTGGATGTCCCTCGGGTTTGTCGCGTGTAGCCCGGGCCCCGAACGTTCCGGCCCCGTGGATGCCGCACCAAACCTCCCGCCAAGCGCCTCGATCGCAGCGTCCGCAACGCCCGCACCACAACCGTCGGCAAGCGCGCCCGCTCCCGCCGAGTCCGCCGTGGCGACCGCGGAACCTCCGCCCGAACCTGCTCCCAAAGGCCCCACGAGTCCCCCCGAGCTCGCTCGATTTCATGCGGCGCTGAGAGAACTCGAAGCAGGCACACGCAAGACGCACGTACGCGTCGCGTGGCTTGGTGATTCGCATGGACAAGCGGATTTTTGGTCGGGAGCTCTTCGGGATGTGCTCCAGAAACGGTTTGGAAAAGCAGGACCCGGGTTTGTCCACATCGGCTGGAAAAACTACCGCCACGACGGCGTGCGGCTGTCTGTCGAGAACAAATGGAAGGTCAAACCCAAAGCCCCCGCGGCTCCTTCGAAATCCGAAGACGGCGTGTTCGGACTCGGCGGGATCTTGACCACGAGCTTCGCGGGCGTAGGTCGCGCGTATGTGAACGTGACCGACGAACAGCTCGAAGGAAAACTCACGTGGGATCTCTGCTACCGCCTCGAATCCAAAGTCGAACAGTTTCAAGTGACGCTCGATTCGGGCGTGAAGAAGCTGGTCGGTGTCGGGAAAAACGAGCCCGTCAATCAGATCCAACATCTGCTCTTCACCACAGCCGGACGAGATCGGATCACCGTTTCACCAACGCGGGGAACGCCGGAGTTTTGCGGCGTGGTGATCGAACGTGATCCGGCGGAACGAGCAGGCGTCGTGGTGGATACGTTGGGCATCAACGGCGCACGCTTGAGCACGGCGCTTGGATGGAACGAAGCGGCGTTTGGAGCGGAGATTGTCCGGCGAAACCCGTCGCTCGTCATCCTGGAATACGGCACGAACGAATCGGGGGATGTGCAAGTCGACCCGGCGAAATACACCAAACGCGTCGGGCAACTGATGGAGCGTATACGCAAGTTTGTCCCGGAGACCGATTGCCTCGTCCTGGCGCCGACGGATCGTACCGAAACGCGTGAACGCACGCCGCTCGTTCGAGATGCGCTTCAGCAAGGCGCCTTGGAAGCGAAGTGCAGCTTTTGGGATACGTACAAGATCATGGGCGGCGCCGGCTCCATTCGCGCTTGGGGGCTGGAGCCGAATCCCCGAGCGACCAAAGACGGCGTGCATCTGACCCAACGCGGTTATCGCGAGCTTGGTGAAACCTTGGCCAACCACGTGCTCGAAGGTTTTTCAAAGTAGAACGCCCTGGACCAACAATCCATGGCCTCGGAGCGTCGCTTCGACCAAAGCCAACGGATGACGAAGCGCAGGTTCATCCCGAAGTTCGTCCTCCGAAACCACCCGCGCGACCGCTCGAGCCAAGACGACCCGCGTGGCTCGATCCCGCAGCGCCTGCACGAGTGGCGCATCGCCGAGAACGAAGTGATGCCCGTGCGCTCCAGCTTGAAGGTAAAACGCTTCGGACTTTGCAGCTTCGACCGCACGATCTGCCGAGCAAAGCCGCTCGACTTCGTCCGGGTTGGTCAACACGAACTTCGCCGCCCGATGGATCCAACCGATGGCGCGAAAAGCCAAGTCATCGTCCGATCGCCATGCGCCGTCGATCTTCAGTCGCGCTTGCGTCCGTTCCGCCAACGCGATCCATGCGGGCCGCATCGCGTCGGGATCAACGGGCCGATGAGACGCCATCGCCACGGTGGCCGCGTGCAGATCCAAGCCCCAGGTCTCCACCGCCTCGGCAAGCGCGAGAAAAGCGCCCGGCACATTTGTGGGCGGCGAAGACGCCGCGACGATGCGCGACCAGCGCACGAGTTCGTCCCGTGACGCTCGACGTTTCTTGGTGAGGGCGATCGTCTCCGGCAACGACGTGATGTGGATGCCCGGATCAAGGTCGTTGGAGGAGCGAACGTGGTTTGGCACGAGCAACTCGCCTTCATCGGGTTTGTCGAGGCTTGCCAAGACGCAGGCGCATTCGATGGCGGCCGAGACGCGAACGGCTTGCCCGTCATCGACGAAGAGGGCGGGAAACATGCGACATCCCAAAGGTTTTCCCTCGGGACCGCCGGCGGCGTGCAAGGCACAGCGCCCATCGGCTTCGAGGTAAACGCAGCGTCCGTCGACAAACCCGAACGAAGATGCTCCACACGGCGCGGATCCAGTCAGGGGCGCAAAGAGCCGTTCGGGATGATCACCGCTGTCGAAAACCAAGGGGAGCAAACCGCGCGCCCTGGCCTCTTCGACGGGACGAACCATGATGGTCGAGTAAAGACGACAGCAGCTTCCCAAACCATCACAACTCAGCCGGTAGTTCGGCCACGAGTCGATCGGCAACGGCGGACGGACCGGCGGAGGTTCGGCAGGACGATCGACACCGTCGGCAAGGAGGCCGGCTTGGTGCAGAGCTTCCAGGAACGATTGGAGTGGGGAGACTCGAGCGAGCGTGCCCGTGCGTGATGCTGCGGCGATGATGCCTTCGAGATCGCGAGTGCCGTCGGCGTGGAGCAGCAATCCCCATTCGCGGAGGCCGACGCGATAGGCCTGGCCCGATCGATTGTCATATAGAACCCAGGCGTCTTCATTTCGCGCTCGATGTCGGCGTGCCGATACGTGATCGGCCAAGCGAGGCCGAAGCGGAAGCGGGGTGGATCTCGTCATTGAGCGAGCGTGACCGGGCGGCGTGGGTTTGGCGGAGCAGCTTCACCATACTACGGATTCGTAGGGATTCGAGGTATGATGTCCGCGTGGCACGTTTTACATCAGATGCGAATTCCCCCTGGGGAGCGGTGAATTCGTAAATACGAAGGTGCCGATCAGCTTGCTGGATCCGACGATTGCAAACCTGGTAGCATGCAGCGGTCATGTCCCTCGACCAACCCAGCCTTGGCTCGGCCTTTAAGCTCGACAAGTACGAGTTAACGCGTGAAATCGCCGGTAGCGGCGTCGCGACAACATGGACGGCCAAGACGCCCGATGACGACAAGGCGTATGTCGTCCTGCGTTTACACCGCAACGTGACCAAAAAGGCCGATGCCATCGATGCGTTTTTGCGTGACGCGGCGACTGGAAAACTCGCGCCTCATGCGAATCTCGTGCCGGTTGCGCAATGCGGGCAAGCCGAGGGCGAGGTGTTTGTCGCTTGCGAGCAATTTGCCGGAGAATCGCTCTCGACGCTGATTACTCAAGCGAAGACCGACGGCCTTGCCCCGGGGGTCGCTTTGCGGATTGGCCGCGAGATGCTCGAAGGTTTGGCGGCGGCGCACGGTGCATCGCCCGCGGTGGCTCATGGCGAATTGAATCCGTTTCACATCATCGTCGGCAAGGACGGCGTGACGCGAATTGCGGGGTTTGGCTGGGCGCAGGCGCTTTCGAAGTTCGGCCCGCACGGTCTTTTGAAACCCGATCGTCTGGCATACGCGTCACCGGAGCGCGTCAAAGCGCTCAGTGCAGCGACGGCAAACACGCCGACTCCTCCGGTGGATGTGGCGGCGGATGTGTTTGCCGCAGGCGTCATCCTCTGGGAATTGTTGTCGAAACAGCGCCTCTTCGCTTCGAAGATGGAGGCTTCCGTCGTGCAAAAAGTCACCGGCGGCCCCATCGGTGTGCTGGCGAATCAACCTGGCGTCAAAGTCGCCGCAGGTTTGTCCGAGGCCATTCACAAGGCGCTCGAGCGAGAGCCGGCGAAACGTTCGACGTCGGTCAACGACATGCTCGAGGCGATTCGGGCCCTTCCCGAGGAAGACTTCGCCAAACCTGAAGAGGTCGCGGCGGTCGTGGAAAAACTCGGCGCGAAAGCATCGGCGACTCCGGCTCCGGCTGTGGCCGTGGGTCCGAGCGCAGCTGCAAAAGCGCCGACAACCGCCACCCCCGTTACCCCAAGTGCTCCCAAGAGCCCGCTGGGCGCACGTCCGGCGCCTGCGCCGGCAGCGCTTGCGCCCAAGCCCGTCGCGGTGACGGAAGCCAAGGATGCAAAGGAGAAAGAGAGCACTCCCGCTTCGGTTCGTCCGAAGCCCGCTGCGCCTTTGCCGAAAGCGATTCCTCCGCGAAAAGCGACGTTGGTCGGCGGCGTGGACGCGCTCAAAGCGGACTTGCCCAAGCCTCCCCCCGTCGCCGAGAAGAAGGCGGACAAACCTGCCGATGCGGTAGCGGACAAACCCGCCGACTAGCCCGCCGACAAGCCCATTCCGAAACCTCCGGCCATCGGCGAATCCAAGCGACCTCCGCCTCCGCCGCCGCGAGCATCGGCTCCGCCTCCGCCGCCGAAGATCGGAATGCCAAAACCGCCGACGTTCACGGCCAAACCCGACGCACCGACGCCGCCGCCGGCCCGTCCGCCCATCGAATCGGTCACGCCGGACGAGATCGATG
>CAYSYX010000265.1:0-12849 GCA_964435055.1 uncultured Polyangium sp.
ACCCGAACCAACTCATAACGCCGAGATCAACGCTCAACTGCAAAAACAAGCCGCGATCATGTCTAACGTTCGTAACTGCTTCCAATAGCTCGCGAACCCCGTAAACATCTACTTCATTGGGAGAATTGATTCGATGCGTATCACGCAGCCCGCGGATGAAGTTGATATCCGAGAGAATCGAGCGCACACCTCGACTGCCAACCTCACCTTCAAGCCACCGAAGATCAAATATACGGTTCTCTATGTTCGATATGGCAATGCAAACCAGCGCTTGTTCATCGTGTATGGTTTCGCGCACCAATTTCGCGATTTGAGGGTGCATAGACACTTTTCCGTCTGCTCGTTCTTCCAGTAGCTTTCGTTTTACGAGGAAAGATACGCTTTTCTCCAGAGCACTCGAATCTTCCCCTACGGGGCACAATGAATTTACGATTTGCGACATAGTAAGGACGTTTCTCGGTGGCAACAGAGAAACGAACTGAAGCACCAGTCGCGCAGTCTCATCCCATAGCGTGGTGCAAGAGAACCGAAATGCCCCTTCAATCGCCGATGCATACCAATTGCCGTCATTAGCGTTGAAAAATGATACACTGTTATGAAGGCGCCGCTCACCAGAAATACGCCACGCCGAAACAACAATCTCCAAAGCGAGAGGAAGTCCGTGGGTCACCTCCACCAACGCTTTTGCACCTGCCGGATCCCGGTCAGCAGCAGATCCAAGCAAAGCAAGGGCATCACGTCCCGGAAGCGCGCCGATATCGACTGTAGGAAGTTGCGTCGTCAATTCGTATTTTTTCGAAATAATGATGAGCTTGCCAAGCTGACCGGGGTCGGCTTGGGAGACTCGGTCTGCTCCAATGATAATGGTAAGGCCAGCGCTACGCGTTTCAGACACGTTCGCAAACCGATAATCCAGGGCATCTACCTCGTGAGATTGTTCATTTTTCGCAATAGTGCCAACAATCGAGCCATAAGCATGCCTATACCTATGCGCATACTCCACCGCAAGTGCGGTTGTCCCCATACCCTGCCCCGCTGTTCGCAAAACGACAACGCCGCTGCTCTGCAAAGCCTTATGCATCTGCTGTAGCTCGCGCTCCCTACCAACAAACCGCTCAGGTCGAGGGTATGGCAACGAAAATGTATATTCATTCATAGCCAGAACCTTTCTATCACGATGGCACACTCATTGTCACCAAGAATTCGCGGTCCGAAACTGCATACGATCGTAGACACCTCACCCCGCCAAACCTGCTTACGACCGGCGGCACCTTCATGACACTCCCTCATAAATCTTTGTAAATTTGCATAGTCGCCTCTTGGCACATGCCTTGCGATGTCTCCTTGCAAGACCGTGCGACAAACCGCTCGCGTACACAAGGAACTTCCCATGCGCCGTGTTCATTGCCATATCGCCGAAACGCGTCGACAAATCGATGAAGCCCTTCGCCTTCGATACCAGGTATTTGCCGAAGAACTCGAATATCTCGACCATGCACATACTCGCGTCCCGCGTGAAATCGATCCCTTCGATACGCTTGAAACGACAATCCACTTCGTCGCGTTTGTGGATGACACGCCTGTCGGCACCGCCCGTTTGATGCTCCCTAATGACGAAGTCGCAAGAAATTCCGGCAGCTCCTTTGGATTCGACATCGAATCCAAGTTCGATCTGACACCCCTGCTCCGGGCCAATATGCAGCTTGCCGAAACCATGCGTTATTGTGTACTGCAACGTGCTCGTCAGACAAACGTCGGCTCGGTATTGCATGCAGAAGGCGTCCGCACCAGCCTTCATTTGGGCATTACACACTGGATCGCATGTGCCAATACGGAAACAGATTCCCCCGAAGATGCTCGCCTCATTCATAGCGTCGGAGCAAGCCGTGGTTTGTCGCATCCGTCGCTGACGCTCGCCCCGCTGAATCCCAGCGCCGCGCCAACGGAATCGCGCTATCCATTTTTTTCGCCTGAGGAAAAAAGTTTGGCCGGCACGACCCCCACGTTGATGCGTTATCCAAGGCTCCTCACCATGTATGTGCAACGCATGGGCGCGAAGCTGGTCGGTCCCCCCCTTTATGACCCCAGGTTTCGCATGTATTCGATTCCGATTCTCATGACGGTTGCCGGGCAACGCGTAACGCATGTGCTTGCTTCGCCTGCCATCTTTTCCAATCCTCTGGCCGCATAAAAACGTTACAACGCAAAACAGGAGTTTCTCATGAATACGACGCAAAAACTTGACCAGATCACCCACACGCTGCTCGACGAGCTTCATGCTCATCCGGTAGCCCAGCGGTTCTACACCGGGGACACCGACACCGAAGAGTATGTCGCATTTCTCGTGCAAACCTACCACTATGTCGTGCACACTCGACCCCTGCTGCGGCGCTCCGGTGAACGCCTGGAGTACGCGGGAAAATCTGACCTCGCTCGACTTTTCTTTCTAAAAGCAGAAGAAGAGAACGGTCACGAGCATTGGGTTCTCGACGACCTGCGGGCTCTTGGGCGAAACGCCGCATTCGTTCACAATGTCAAACCCGTTCCCGCAATTGCCGCCTATATCGCGTGGAACTCGTACACCGTTGAACACGGCTCTCCCGTAGCGTTTCTTGGCGCAGCATACATCCTCGAAGCGATTTCCGCGGCGCGTGCCGGTTCAGTCGCCAAAAACCTCATCACGCAAAACAAAATTCACCGGATCGCGAATGCGGTCAAATTTCTCTCCGGCCACGCGGAAGCCGATATTGAACACATCGTGGTGCTCGGGCGCGCCATTGAGGCGTTTGCTACGACCGACTTGGACCGTGAAGAAATCATAACGACGGCAACGATCACCAAATCGTCATATCTTGGTCTGTTCACCGGCCTCACGCCACGATCGCGATCCGATTCTATCGCGCTCACCTGCCCCTGAATCGTGCTTGCAACATCCCGCGATTGTCCAGACCAAGCTTATTGAAGATCCGGAACAAGTGCGTCTTGGTGGTGGTTGCGCTGTTGCCGATGTCTTCAGCAATCAGCTTGCTATCCCACCCGAGTGCCGCCCGCACGGCGACATCAATCTCCTTGGGGGTGAGCAATTCGCGCCATTCCGCCGGCACCTCATCGAAAAGCACCAGCCAATGCGTGGCGAAGTTCTTCACCACGGGGATGATCGTCGCGACCAACCCTTCTCCAGCGCCCCGCTTCTCGGTTTTTTTCTCAAGTTTGATCTCCTTCGCGGGAATCCATGTTCGCTGCTCCGCAGGCAAAAGCCCTTTTCGACGTCCCTCGAGTTCGGCCCAAAGCGCAATTGGCAATCCCTCTCGTCCAAGCTCGTCCTCGTCGAAACATCGGTCCAAGAGTTCATAAATTCCGGGTGATCCCGCAACCAACTTCAGTGCTGGAGAAAATACCAGTACGGATGTGCGATGCATAGAAAGCGAGGTTTCCAGGAAAAGTGACCAATGCTCCAGATCGCCAAAACGGCGGCAATTCGTGACTGCGCTCGACAAGAATGGAGCCAACGCCTGCAAAATATCCCGTTCGTGCTCAGAAAAAGGTCTTCGTTTGTCTCGGTATAGGGTCAGCCCGCCGTGCCATGAGGGATCCGACGACAGCATTACCGCCATGATTTGCTCGATCGGCATGTGTTTCGAGCGCGAATATACGTAGAGCGGATGCCGTTCAATATCCTGGATGTTCGCCACCATCTCGTGATCACGCAACACGATGTTCGGATTCTGAGCAACGGCCGCCCGAACGAAATCATGCTCCGCCACTTCCTCATAGCTTTGAAAGAAAGCTTCGGGCATCTCCGCGACAGTCCAATCATAAAGCAAAGGATTGTCCGATCGACTCACGCAAAGCGCACCATGGTCTGCCGGAACCAACCTCTGCAAAAGCGGATATGCGGCGCCCAGTGCCTGCTTCATGTCCAATGACGCATGCAAGACTTCCAATAATTCGAGCAGAATCCCAAGCTCTTGTTTATTCAACCGCGGAATCTGCTTCATGACCCTAACCCTTTCTCCACATGATGACACTACTTGTTGACGATTGTTGATGGAATCGAGCTGTCGCCTTTGACGGCATTATGATTCCAGGGTTTGCCGCAACCCGAGGCGCCTCATCTCGCGCTGCAAAAATGCCCGGCTCACGCACGCAGCTTCCGCCGCCCGGGATACATTGCCCCCGGTTTTCTCGAGCATGGCCACAAAGTAAGCCTTCGTTTGCGTATCGTCGATGTGTTTGAGCCAGTCGTGAAATGGTACGTCCAAATCAACCTTCATCGACTCAACCGAATTCGGCGCCGTCTCCGCGTCACTTTGCGCATGCCCCAAAAGAAGCAATCGATTTACTTTGTTTCGTAATTCGCGAACATTCCCCGGCCAAGGTTTGTTCTTCATAGCTTCCAAAATATGATCCGGCAATGGAGCCGACACTTTCCCCTGATTGCGCCATTCTCGCTCGAAATGACGCACGAGCAAAGGGATATCATCGACACGCTCGCGCAATGGGGGTAACCGCACCGGCACAATCGCCAAACGGTAGTAAAGATCCTCTCGAAATCGACCTCGATCAACTTCGACAGCCAATTTTCGGTTCGTTGCGGCGACAATCCGCACATTAACGGGTACGTCTCTGTCGGCTCCAACGGGTCGTACTTTTTTGGACTCCAAAGCCCGAAGCAGCTTCGGCTGCAAATCAATGGGCAATTCACCAAGTTCGTCCAGGAACAATGTTCCACCATCGGCTTCACGAAAAATGCCCTTGCGCTCTTTGGCCCCCGTAAAGGCATTCGCCACATGGCCGAACAGCTCGCTTTCCATGAGCTCCGGTGAAACCGCAGAACAATCGAAAATCACGAGTTGCCGTTTCGCTCGTCCGCTCGCATCGTGAATCGCAGCAGCAACAAGCTCTTTGCCCGTACCAGTGTCCCCTTCGACGAGCACTGGTTGGTCCGAGTCCGCAATACGTTCGAGCAAGGCGTACACACGACGCATCGCGACGCTCGCTCCAATGAGGCCTCCGAAACGATCTTTGGTCGACAAAGGAAGTTCGACAAGATCTTCGATCATGCGCAAGCGCATGGCCGAACCGCCCATCGAAATTGTCGAATCAGGGCGAGCATACGCGTCCCGAATACGCACGTCATCAACCAACGTTCCGTTGCGACTTTTCGAATCGATGACTCGAATGGCGTCTTTTTCAATTCGGAGCGTGGCGTGAAGGTGACTTACGGTGCGGTCCGGAACAACGAGTTCACAGTCCTTACCGCTGCCTACACGAACCTCGGGTCCCGGCAACTCGAGCGTCTGACCTTCAAGGGGACCACGCAACATCTCGACGCGAACCTTGCGGGCACGCAACGAGATGCCTTTGTCGGTTTCGACGGTCCACGTTGAGTCGCCATCGTCATGCATGATTCCTTTCTACAACTTCTCGTGATGCGCGGTCAACGGTCCAACGAAATCGGACTCGTGGACAAACCGCAACGAAGGTCACACACGGAGCGAGTCAATACAACTTGAGTTGTACTTTGAGTTAGCTCGATCATGACGGCACACTCGAGCGATGGGGAGTTTCCGGTCAAGTTCAACGAATCCCGGATCGAGATGGCGCCATCATCATGAACCCGGTGCGCTCACATTTGTCTACATATCGCAGCGAAATACGTACGCCGCGAGTCGTATTGCAAATCAATGCAATACGCGCCGGCCGTGGCGTCATGTACGCCGTGAGTTGTATGGTGAATTCTTCATCAATTCGGCATTTTGGGTCCAGATGAGGACGGGGAGCGGACCTGAATCGCACGAATCGTCGTCGCGAAAGCCGTCCGTAATGAAGCACATTCCAGTCCCCGGGGAGAAGCACATGAAATCTACGTTTTCGTTCGTTCGTCGCGCGCTCGCACCCACGGTTGCCATCTTCGCTCTTGCCCTTGGCCTTGCCGGTTGTGCCAATGAAGCGGGACCGAACATGCCGAGCGACGCAATCTATGAAGTGGCCGTTTCCGCAGATGGCCGTGACGTCGCGATGAACATCAATGTCTCAGGCGAAGCCGCCATCGAATACGAGCAACTCACGGGAGTGCCTCTCGACAAGGAAGAAATCGGCGCACTCGTGGGCGAACGATTTCGCAAGGCATTGGATGAAGGTTTGATCGAATTGTCGACGGACCCCAATGCCCAAATCGAAGTCGTCTTCAGCCTCGAACAAAACGAAGGACCTCCCGGCTTGCAACCTGCGGGAGACGTCTGCGTCGTTTCGTGGGGCCCTGCGAGCTACTACTACAAGATCGTCGTTCGTGATTCCTACGGATGCCGTTATTACGACGCATACGATTACTACGACGTCCTCCATAACAACTGCAACAATACAAACACGTTGCAATACCTCTACTCGAAGCAATTCGGTCCCTATTGGGGCTGCTGAGAAAAACCGCGAACATTTTTGGGAGAAGCGTCATGATTACACGCAAGCTGTTTGCTCGAGCGCTCACAATGCTCGTTCTGACCTGTGGGGTGGCCGCATGCGGGGTGGACGGGACGGAACCATCCGAGTTTGATGCAGTCGATGTGACCGAAGAGGCGCAATCGGCAGCAATGGGGCCGGAGGAAGAAGTCGTTGCCGCAGATCCCGAGCAATCTGTTTCGACGACCGAAACCAATGCGGGCGGTTGCTTGACCTACGTCGGCGTGATCACCGTCAAGGAGTATGAATGCCCGTGTTGGTTCACGTACTACTACGATCGGTTCTACAACGTCTGCAGCGGCACGTACTCGGATACGTACCTCTACGCCAAATCGAGCTGCAACACGAAGTACGGCTACATTTGCCCGTGAGCAACTGGTGACCTGCTCGCGCACGACATCAAGCCGCGCGACCCGGTTATCTCGCATCTGGCAACCAGCGGCAGATCGCCAACTCAAAACCCCACGTAAACAATGCTCATGTGTGGCACGCGGTCAACTTGCAAGTTGACCGCGTGCCACAGACTCCCCCCGATGAACTCCATCGAAGCCTGCGCTTGACCGCGCGTTATGCAAGTTGCTCGCTTGCGGTGCTCAACCGCACGTAACGCGTCCATGCGTTCACCCATTATCAATGTTTGCCTCGGTTCGATGATGCCGGGTGTATGAGGGTAACATGCTGAGAGAATTAACGTCGATATCTGCCAACCTGACTCGACGACAACAGGAAGTCGCGTGCTTCCTATCCCAGACCGGCCTTTCCTACAAAGAGGTGGCCGCGCAGCTCGATATTCGCGAAGGCACGATGCGCAAACACGTGGAAAACGTGTATCGAAGAGTGGGAGTGCATTCGCGTGCAGAACTTACGGTGAAGATGGCGCAAACGCAGCAGGCAAAATAGACCAGAACGCCTGTTCGTTATCGAGCAGGAATGGGGCGGGATGCACCTTCGCACAAGCCGTGGCTTCAGCTCATTTCGCAATTTTCCAAACCGTCTGGCCGTAGTAGTTCGTCCAGTATATGCATTTGTCGTCGACGGCGATGCCATATGGATCGTTCTGGCCCGACGCAACCACGATGGGATTGCCGCCCGACTTGGGCACCTTCATTACGGTGTCTCCCGGCTCCCGGTTCGTCCAATACACGAAGTCTGAATCAATGGCTATACACATCGCGCGACCTTGAGCTGACGTAAGTGTTGTCGTGCTGCCATTCGATAGCGATGCTTTCATTATGTTCCACGCCACGTGATTCGTCCAATACGCATTCGTCAGGTCAACTGCGACCTGTATCGGTCCGCCCTGACCGCACGAAAGATCGATTGGGTTTCCGCCATTTAGCAAGACTTTCCGCACGCACCCATCAACGGTCGTCCAATAAACATAATTCTGGTCCACCGCTATGCCGGTTGGATAGTTTTGACCCGATGCAAGAACTGTAAGTCCGGTGCCGTCAAGCCCAACCTTCATAATCGTGCCGTCAACAACGTTTTCTGGATTCGTACCGGCATTTGTCCAATACACACTTGTCGAATCGGTCGTTATCGTGTACGGATTTGCTTGGCCAGTGGCCAGGACTGTTGGGTTTCCCCCACCAATCGGAGCTTTTTTAAGCGTACCGTGATTGATGTTAGCCCAATACACATTGGTACCGTCCACTGCAACGGTAAACGGTGATGGCTCTCCAGTCACCAAAGCAATTGGCGCACCGCCATCAGTCGGAATTTTCCATACCTTTCCCGTACTGAACGCCGTTACATAGAGACTTGTTGTATCGACGGCAATATCCGCTGCCGAGCCAATACCCGACGCCAGCAAAACCGGCTGACATTTCGACGCCTGACACACGCCCCCCTGACAATCATGCCCACATGCTCCGCAATTCGCAGGATCGTTTGTCAGATCAATACATTGCCCATTGCATAACGTCATGGGCGCGACGCACGTACACACTCCAGCCTGACACGTATATCCCGATTGCATACATGCCGTACCGTCGTCAGCAATGCCGAGCCCACATTCGCCACCCACGCAAATACGTGTTTCGCACTCGCCACCCATTGGGCAATCCAACGGCGAAGAACAAGGTACCGTCCCTCCACCCGTGCCGGCCATGCCGCCACCGGCCATACCGCTGCTACCACCGCCCGAAGATGAGCTCGACGATGACGACGCAGAATCCGCTCCACCGGCACCGCCAACGCCGTAGATTGGCTCGACGGAGATCTCGCAAGCGGGGATGATAATCGATAGGGTTACGAACCCCAGAACAATGTCGGAATAGTTTTTCATGGTTTGCCAAGAAGTGGCCTGCTTCCGAAAAAACAGCTCACAGGTCGAGCGCCACTCCGGCATGAACAGCTCCGACAAACGTGCCCCACGTGCCAACATTTCGTCCCCCGAAAAACACGTCGACGTGGGGAACGGAAGACGCCACTCGAATGCCGAATACCATCGAAATGGTTTGCGTGATTCGTGGGCGCAATTCAGCACCAATGAACGGCATTGCAACGACCACCGTTTCATTGCGATCACCAAAAGGTGGCGTCGCGTCGCCAGCAACGATTAGAGTCGAAAGAGCCACCCCCGCAACCCCAATGCCAATGACTTGCCGGCGTCGAAATAGAACTCCGGCCGCTTCCAAACCAGCGTTGAACGTGCGAAACGTAGCTGTTCCCTCAGGCGTGGTAATGGATGCTCCGAGTATCGGGAGGTCCGCGAAAATCCCAGTCGAAAAACGGTTGCTCCAATGCCACCGCCCACCTAACGTCGCCGAAATGGCCGGTCCGAAGTATTGAGCCGAGACGACGAGACTTACAGATACTTCAGCCAATGTCGCTCTGTTGGACTTTACTTTTACAGAGGGCGGCCGAGCCGCGGGAAGGAAAATGGGGGTGAACTCTCGTTGGCGGCGTGGCAAGGGAGCCGGTTCCCCTACGTCAATGGCTCGTTCGGAAAGCGGCAGAATGTCAGGGGGCTGGGAGATTGACCCTGCTTGCTGCCTCAATGCCCGCACAAGTTCACAAGTTCGCACGGCTCTTGTATCTATGGCCGCCCCTTCAGCAGTGCGGGCAATCGACTCGACGCGTGACCATTGCAACGTTTTGGGATCGCGCCACCAGATTTCAACCGGTTGATTCGGTTTTTGGGGTAAAACCACTACGAGCGACGCGCTGCTTGTAGTCGCCGCCTCTGGTGGCCAGCTCGTTTCTTCCTGAACCGGAATCCCGACCGCCAGCATTTCCTCACGGATACGTTTCGCAAGTATGCCGCCAGAACTGCCAACCAACGTCACGCCGTCGTCTGCGATGGCATTCCCGGGCGTGATGGCAAGACTCGTCACGATTGTCATCACGTATGACACAGGGCGCCAATTCACGGTGACTTCGCCCCACCGTCCGATGCGTCCTGCAATGGCGTCGGTATGCTTCCCTGTTCCGACCATCGGCGCGCGAGTTCTGAATGGGCACCTTTGGGAAATCGTCTGAGATACTGCTGTGACAAACCTCGCGCACGATCGGATTCGCCACTCTTGACCGCACACTCAATGGACCTGCCTAGCGCCTCCGCAGCAAAAGGCCCACCAGATTGCTCGCCCAAATATACACCAAACCACGAAGCCGCTTCATCCCATGCACCTCGACCATCGAATGCCATGCGGCCAAGATGAAATGCCGCACTAGCCGCAGCGCTCGTACGAGGATGGCGCGTCCGAATTGCCCTGTATACGTTTGTCGCGAATGTGGCATTACCGGCAAGGCGCGCCGCAGACCCAAGCTCGACAAGTTCATTCGGCGTCGCGCTCGATGCCAATGCCGAAATATCCCATTGCAGCGCTAGTTCGGTAGCTCGCTGACTGTCCCCCTCCCTGAGCGCAATACGCCACAACGGAGCATAAGGCCGCGCAGAAACTGTGGGTAACGGTGGTACTTCCAAACGAACTGAATCCGCCGGCACGGGCTGCAATTGCTCGGACACTACAATAGACGGAACTGGAGGTGCTGCGCTTGTCGCCCCTGGCGAGCTACATGCCTCATGAAACGAAGACGGAGCATACAAGTCACGCTCGGCGTTCATGCAATGGCTCCGCACTCGTACGTGCCCTTCACTCAGCTCGATATCCAATGCTTGTTTTTCTGGATTCCATGAGATGTCGAATTGTGTACCAATGACTGCTACTTCAAAAGGCCCACCGACGAAGCTCCATTGATTGCCTGGACGTGGAATGACGTGAACCCCCGCGGTGCCTTGCTCGAGGACGACTCGGGCCCCGTGCGAATTAACGCTGGCGACCCGCGCCCGCCCACCCCCATGCAACACGACAACCGATCCGTCCGCAAAACCTATGCTGGCAGGGGCGGCATCGGGTGCCGCAATCCATTCGCCCACATCACCGGCATGTCCGGCGACCTCGAAATGCAGCACCCTACGGTCAAAACTGGCCCAGAATACAGCAACAACCACAAGCACCGAGGCAGCCAACAGGACGGACCGAGTTCGCAACCTCGTCCACCGACGTTGGGCATCTCCATCGAGCCTGCGGCGGCGAACGGCTTCCAACGTCGCACTTATCGACGGTCTTGTGCGCCGTACAAGTGCAAGCTCTTGCGCTTCGGCGACGCGCGTTCCGAGGCGCTCCAATCGATGCCGCGTGCGGCTGGCATCATTCACGGCCATCGCTCACCTCGCTCTACCCAGGCGGGCGGGTGTTACATCGATGGCCTCGTCGAATCCACCGGAAGCGGTACGAGCGGTGGAAACGGCGGAATGGGATCGACCGACGGAGGCGGAGGCAATTCGAGCAGCGTGAGCAATGGCAGCGGAATCGGCGAAAACAATTTCGGAGGGAATGGCAACGACGCGAAAAACACCGATCCGCTGTTTCGCGGTGGTGGTTGCGCGTGCAACGTCATGACCTTGAAGAGCGACGACGGATTGGCATTGGGATTCAGCCTCTGTGGGTTGCTGGTGCGATTACGTCGACGTCGCAAACGCGCTCAGTTCTAACCGGCGTCCGTACATTCTTGGAATCGAGGCACGACATGCACGTTCAGTCGAACAACCGAATGAAAATCGCTGTGTCCTCGCTTGTTGTGGCGCTTCTGGCACTACTGACCGGATGCGGCACAAATTCAGCCCCAGACTATTCCGTGACGGCCAACCCGGTCCCACTTCAATCCGGGATGAATTCGCAACCAACACCAAAGGAACTGCGCGCAGCCTACATCACCTCGGTGCAACAGAACGCGTCGATCGAGTATGTCGCAACGCACATCAATGGCATGATCCGCGTCGATAATCCAGCACAGCGGTTTGTCGCGAATGTTGATCGCAATGGCTTGAAGATAACACCCAATGAAGCCGCATGGGGACTCGCAATGCGCACGACGATGGTTGGATGCGAAGGAGCCATGGTTGCCGTCTCTGTCGCTTCGCCCGACGCAGTTGGAAATCGCGTTGAGATTCGCCATGACGGTCTGACCGAGTTCTATATCAATGGCTCGCTCGGTATCGAACAAGGCTTCATTTTACACGAAGCGCCGACGTGCACAGGTCTGAAAACGATTACCATCGCAACCGATGGCGACGTCAAGGCATATCTCGATGATGCCGACGGCGACGGCCGTGGGGACGCAGTACGTTTTGCCGATGAAAATGCTCGCGATGTCTTGCGGTACGCGGACCTTTTCGTGAAGGATACGCGGGGAAAAACTCTACCGGGATGGCTTTCCGTGCACGCGGACAAAATCACGATCGTCGTGAATGATGCGGGCGCGGTATATCCTTTGGTCATTGATCCCTTGATAGGATTGGCGCAACAAAAATTGGTGGCGAGCAATGGGTCGGCTGGCGATGAATTCGGTGTGGGTGTCGCATTGTCGGGCGACAGGGCAATCGTCGGGGCCTGGTACGACGACATTGGGCCAAACAGCGACCAGGGGTCGGCTTATGTATTTGTCCGCAATGGCACGACGTGGACCGAGGAAGCAATACTTGTTGCCAGTGATGGAGCGGCAGGCGATCAGTTCGGGCTAACCGTAGCGATATCAAATGACGTCGCGATTGTAGGAGCCTTGTACGACGACGTTGGGGGAAACGCCAATCAAGGTTCGGCGTATGTGTTCGCCCGCGCTGGTACAACCTGGGTGGAGGAAACCAAACTTGTGGCAAGCGATGGAGCCACGGGTGACGAATTCGGCCGGTTGGTTTCGATATCGGGGGATAGTGCAATCGTGGGAGCGTGGTACGATGATGTCGGAGCAAACAGCAATCAAGGCTCCGCATATGTGTTCGTCCGCAATGGCCTGACATGGACGGAGCAGGCCAACCTGGTCGCGAGTGATGGGGCACCTGGCGACTTATTTGGCGTATCCGTCTCGTTGTCCGGGGAC
>CAYSYX010000266.1:0-5421 GCA_964435055.1 uncultured Polyangium sp.
CCCCACGAGCACGCGTTCGCACCCAAGTACATCGCGCAGCGCGACGACCATTTCCTCGACGAACGTTTCGCCGTCCCGCGTTGCTTCGAGCTTTTGGCTGATCTCGTAAAACAACCGCAAACGCTGATCCGATGAACCTCCTGCGGGCATCGCGACCGGTGCGGTTTGGTCGAATTCAACGCTGGAATGCGGATCGATGTCCTCGCGAAATGACAGGCGCACGCTGCCGATCTGGAGCTGATCCCCGTCTTCGAGTCGGCGCCGAAACGCTTTCACACCATTCACCAGCAAGCCATGAGACGAGTCGAGGTCCATGACGACAACCCCGTCGTGGTCGATGTCTACCCGTAGATGATGCCGAGATACGTACGGATCGTGCAGAATGAGGTCGTTGTCGTCATCGCGTCCGATGCGCACGGGTTTGTCGAGTGGAACCGATTTCGTGATGCAACCGGATTGACGAACGACGAGGTAGGGCATGACGGACCGCCACTGTAAAGGCAAACTTCAGACCAGGCCAAAAAGGTGGCGAGCGATTCCGGTTTCGATCAAACGATCGAAACCTCTCGATCGAATGAACGAAGCGAGTCGGCCGGCGCGAGTATGAGCAGATGCGCATTCGTTCACGTCTGCGTGCGGATTGATCGAACGATTTCGAGCCGCGGATCGGTATGACAAACGATGCTTGGCGTATCCTTGCGACATTGTGGCCTTCGGCATCTACAAACATTTCCTTCATGCGCCCAACGAAAATACGAAATAAACCATGGCACGAGTCGTGCACGGCAATTGGTTTGGCTCGCCAAGGGAAATTCGGCGCAGCCGAAGAACAACATGCCTCGGACAAAGGAAGAATGGATGTCAATCAGATACACGTGCATGCACACTCTCCCAACGTTCCTTTTCTTGCTTGCGGCACCGGCCGCCCTCCTTGGGTGTAGCGCCGACTCGATGCCGGAAGAGAATACGGAATTGTCATCGCCCGAAGTCGTGGCGGAATCGGTTGACGTGTCCGCCGAGGACAAGGCTGCATATATCGAGAGCATTGCCGAGCAAATGCTTCCCGAGGAAGTGCGGCGTGGCGGTTTTCTCATCGGGGTACGCGCGCTCGAGGGCAACGGCGCGCTCGAGCGTTACGAAGCGGCCTATTTACCGCTCGATCAGAAGGACTGGAGACATGCGACGTTGACCTACGAGGCAAGCTCCGCGCGTGTTTCGTGGTGCGTGCGCGGCGATTGCGGCGCTGCGGGGGAACTTGCTGTATTGCACGCCGAGTTGACAGCCGGCACATCGGACAGCCTTTGGGTCAAAAAGAAAACCGCAGAATTGATCGTGTGTGGTGATTGCGATGATGGCGGCGGGGGCGGTACTTATTTTCCACCACCGTCGCCGTCGCCACCGCCGCCGCCGCCCCCGCCGCCGCCGCCGCCACCTTCGATGTGTATCGTGGCATTTTACCAGGATGCGGGTTACTCCGGCACGAAAGCTTGTTATGTGCCGACGTCGCTGCCTTTCCCGGGTTACTATGTCTTGGAGCTGTCGAGCATTGGTCCATACAATGACGTCTGGTCGTCATTCAAAAACGCGGAACAGATTTGTATCGACCGAAATGGGGTTTCGTGTCAACTCTTCGGCTACAACATCGATTCCGGACCGCTCGATGTGTACCGGCACATCAACTTCGACACGCTGCATACGTATTCCGGCAACTACGACGACAACTTCACCGACGAATCCTGGTGCTGGTTCTGTGATAGCGTGAATGACCGCATTTCGTCATTCCGCGCGTATTTCAGAGCCTGGTAACATGGGTTCTCGGTGTGTTTTTCGGGCCAAGCGAAGGTGATCCGTCGGGATTGACTTGCTTGGGTTCGGTAAAAATCGGCGCTCGTACGACTTGCAGACGGCGCGACGACGAAGCCCCATCGTTCTTCGCTGGATTTGCGTCCCAATTGCGCATAACGTCGCTCTTCCGTGAATGCATTTCCCTCGCCCGAGCCACGCAAACCATGACCAAGCCTCCTCGCATGTCGCCGAATCCCCGGCCGATACCGCTCTTGATTGCGTCGGTGTTTCTCGTCGGCTTGGCGCCGAATGCGTACGCCGAACCGTCACGTACACCGCCCGAGCGGCCCTCCAAGGCGAATTGGTCGTACATGGCGAACCTCGGTTTCTCCAACGATAACTTGCCCGGGCCGCAATGGTTTGCCCCAGCCGATCGACTCGATCCCCGATCCGCCGCCTACGCCGATGACGATGGTCGGACCTTCGGCCTCGTATTCGAGCACGCCCTGACGAACGAACGTCGCGGGTTGCAGTTTGTCGTGTCCAGTTGGTATGAAATGCTGACGCAGGACGGAGCCCAGGAAGATGTATCTCGGGATCGGCGCGCCGATGTGCTCAACAACATCGTGCAAGTGAATCAACGATTCGATTTGGGCTCGGGTTTCAGCGCCTTCGTCGGCATGGGCGTCGGAGTGCAGACGGTGGGCGATCTGGGTGGTATCAGGTTGCAATCGTGGTGGCACCGCGAAGGCGGCTTTGGCGGCCGGTTACTCGATGAAGGATTGCAGAACGATTATGGCGATATGCGGGGCAGCGTCACCGTACCGGCGATGAGCCCCGGGGTTCGTCTTGGAAAACGATTTGGTCGTGAGGACGGTTGGAACGCGCGGGCTGCGCTGGGTTTTTCGGCGCTCGTGGCGATGGGCGGATCAGGGTTGTCGTTTGCCCTGGTGGACCTCAATGCCCGAGCGGGGCACCCCAACGTGGCCGATGTTTGGGCAGGCGTGTTTCTTTCCGGGGGAAATACGAATGATGACTATTTACGCTTCGCTCCCATCGGGCATGGCGCGTTGGGTTATGAAATCGGTCTCGCGCTGCATCCATTGCACAACCTGCACGTACCGGTTTCTCCCTACATAACGATCCAAAGCAACGGGAGCGGTTTGGCCGATACGACCTTCACGGTGGGCTTTTTGATTTGTCGTGGCGCATGGCCGTGGCTCAGGCCGCCGAGGTAATCAAGGGTTGAACCCGACGAACCTCGTTGTGCTGTTCCCGCGCGGGTGGTCGCTGGAGTTGCCACGCGAAACCATTACGTTGACCTCGATTCTACCATTGACACGGCTGTTTTTCTCGCGGAACATCGGCGCATGCGTTATTTGAACTCGCTTCGTTTCTTTTCGCTTGTACTCGCCAGTGTTCCGGCCTGTATGCAGTCGACCGATGGCGTGGACGCTTCAACGGTTGCTCGCGGCGTCGAGCCTCCGCGGAGCGTTGCTTCGCTCGAGGTTGATTCTTCCGCGGTGGTGACCACGCTGTGGAATACGAAAGAGAATCGGTTGCGGCGGGTGTCGGGTGATTTTGCCGTCGTCCAGGCGCAAACGGATCTCGAGGCGGCCGAGGTATTCTTGCGTCGCCACGCCGAACCTTTCGGCCTCCGTCAAGATGGCGCGGACTTGAAGCTCGTTACCACTCGCATGGGCCTCCTTGGCACCTACGTGCGATTTGATCAATTCGCCAACCTCGTGGGATCGTCTGAATTCGTGCCTGTTTTCGATGGCGAAGTGATTGTCCTCGTTTCCAATTCGCTCGGCCGGCGCGCCGTGCGCAGTGTGGAAATCGCGACGCGTTACGTGCGATCCGTTCGGGCACCGTTGATGGATATCGGTGCGTCCAAAGCGCTCGCTTTGGCTCGAACGCATCTGGGAGCGCCTGTCGAAGATGCGGCGCCCCAGGTTTTACGAGGTATTGGTGGTGAATCTCCGCGCGTCGCTTATCGTGTGCGCATCACGGCGGAGACTCCCGCGGCGTGGGAAGTGCTCGTGGATGCCGCAACGGGCGACATCCTGTCGGCCAAGGACCGAATCAAACACGTCAATGGCACGGCGCTCGTGTATGATCCGAATCCGCTCGCGTCGACGGGCGTATTCACCTTCGTCGATGGCGGCAATGCGACGACGCCGGCGCTCGATGCCGCGCGGTTTGCCGTGACGCTCCCGAACCTCGATGGATCCGGTTTTACGCGCGGGTCCTGGGTCGACGCGCATACGAAAAACGTCAATCAACGGGCGAACAGTCCCTCTTTGATGTTTGCCTACACGCGGGCTCAATCCGGGTTCGAGCAAGCCAATGCGTATTATCATCTCGATCGCACGCAGACGCGAATTCAGGCGCTCGGAATTCTCAACGCGAATGCTCGCCGGCAAGAAATCATCAGCGACGGTCAACAAACGGACAATTCGTTTTATGACCCCGCCAAACTCATCATCAACTACGGGCAGGGGGGCGTGGATGATGCGGAGGACGCGGACGTGGTCGTGCACGAATACGGTCATGCCGTGCAGGACGATCAAGTGCCCAATTATGGAGCGGGACCGGAATCCGGGGCCATGGGCGAAGGTTTCGGCGATTATCTTGCCGCCACGATGGGTCGGTTTGGCGGGCATAAGATCGACGATCCCTATTGCATTGCCGAATGGGACGCGACGGCGTATGCCCAGGGAAACCCGCCCTGCTTGCGTCGACTCGATACGGCAAAGCATTATCCGGAGCATTTCGTCGGAGAAGTGCACGACGACGGAGAAATGTGGTCTGCCGCGGTCAATGCGCTCGATACGACCCTCGGGCCGGACATCATGATGCGCCTGGTCATCGAAGGGCATTTTTCGCATTCGACGACCGAGACATTTTTCGGCGCAACCCAAGCCATCCTCGATGCCGACAACATGCTTTACAACAACCTGCACGAGCCTGTTTTGCGACGCCGATTCATTTGGCAAGGGCTGTCGCGCATTCTCTCGATGCCGTCGCCGCTGTCGACGTTGCTCATGCAAATCCCCGTGTCCATTGATAACCCGCGTACGGGCGGGCTTTATGCCAATACGTTCGACGATACGCAAACCTACACGTATCCCGGCGCGCAGGCATTACGTGTGCATTTCACGACGATCGATACGGAGACCGATCCGACGTGCCTCGATAACGGTTGCGACAACATTTACCTGACCGATGGGAATGGCGATCTGTTCCAAATCATCTTTGGCACGCAATCCAACGTTTCGAGCGTCGTCATCCCCGGCGATACCGTCAATATCCGCCTCGTCACGGACGCCAACACGCAGAAAATGGGTTATCACGTCGACCGCATCGATATCCTTGGCGACGGAGGCAGCTCGAGTTCATCGAGCAGCAGCGCGAGTTCATCGAGCAGCGGCGCGAGTTCATCGAGCAGCGGCGCCGGTTCATCGAGCAGCGGGGCGAGTTCATCCAGCGGCGGCGCCGGTTCATCGAGCAGCGGCGCAAGTTCATCGAGCAGCAGCGCGAGTTCATCGAGCAGCGGGGCGAGTTCATCGAGCAGCGGCGCGAGTTCATCGAGCAGCGGCGCGAGTTCATCGAGCAGCGGCGCGAGTTCATCGA
>CAYSYX010000266.1:5521-12833 GCA_964435055.1 uncultured Polyangium sp.
CATCGAGCAGCGGCGCGAGTTCATCGAGCAGCGGCGCGAGTTCATCGAGCAGCGGGGCGAGTTCATCGAGCAGCGGCGCCGGTTCATCGAGCGGTGATGGCGGAATGGGCGGTCATGGCGGAGCCGGCGGTAACGGCGGTCATGGCGGAACGGGCGGTTTGGGTGGCAGTGGTGGCAATTCTTCGCCATCCGGCAGCAGCTCCAGCGGTATGGGCGGCGGTGGCGAGACGAGCAGCTCGAGCAGTGGTGCGCCAAGACCGAGTCCCGAGGATGATGGCAGTTGTGGATGCCGCATGGTGGGCGATTCAAGCCCGAACCATTCGGTCCTTTCGTTTGTCTCGGCAATAGCGCTTTCCGCAGCCCTCAAGCGCAGGCGAAAACCCACCCGCTCGTAATCATCCAATAAAAAGTCCAACCTGGCAACATCCGCGGATCGTTCTGGCACGTCGTCGGCCTGTGTCGCTTTGAAGTGGGCGAATTGCCCGCGTTTCAGTGGCCCGACGATGCTGATTTGCGCAACCTTCCACCGCTCGTCAATCCGTTACCGTATTTGTCCTACCTCCGCCCCGTTTTTTTCACGGCTGCCTTCTTCGATGTCTTCCGCGCCTTTGCCGCGGCCTTTTCGAGCACGTCGTCGACAAGCTCCATGAATACCTTTTTCCCGTCAAACGCGAGCGCGTATTCGATCACTTGTTCGCAGCCGGCTTTGTGTAATGTCTCGGCATAACGCATTTTGCGCGCTTGCAGCGCGGCGCTTTCGAGCGCGACGTCGGCATGTTCTTTCGGCGCCTTGACCTTGAATTCGAGAACAATGCCGGGAAAGCCCGGTTTTTTGGGGCGAATGAGGACATCGGCGCGGCCATAACCGGCCTCGGGATTGGACTTGACCTCGAAACGATGCTCCAAATGAACGAGCAAGCCGACGATGAATCCGTGGTAAAGCTTTTCGGGTTGTTGTTTTTTGCCGCCCGGATCGAACATGGAGACGGCCGTGACCATGATGTTTTGCAGGAGGGTTTGCGCGGTCGATGGTTCCCGGTCGAGCAATGCGCGGACAAACTCTTTGGTTTGCGAGTGCTCGGGATCGCGCTCGGTGAGCCAATTCTTGAACAAGTCGCGATAGACGAGTTTGACTTCTTTGTTGGGAATGGCGAGTTTGGCGTGGTATTCGCCTTCGATGAGTTGTAAATCGACGGGCTTCAAGTATCCGGAGAAAAACAAGAAATTCCAAAAAGCTTCGGGGGATTGATCGATGTAGCGCAGTTGGATATGAGGATTGACGATCGCGTCGATGCTCCCGTCATTCAGCAACATCGTCGACTTGTCCGACAGCGCCATTCCATGTTTCAATGCAAGCGTTTCGAGGAGCACCGTGCCGCCGGTGTTGACCCAATAAGGCTCGAATTTGCCAAACTTGATATAATGAAGAATCGACCACGGGTTGTAAATGGTTTGGCCGCCAAAGACGTAGCCGTCGTACCACGCGCGCACGTCCTCGAATTGCCCCGGTTCGACGATGGCTTCGACTTCGTTCGCGGTAAAACCAAAAGCTGTCGCGTAGGGTTCCTGAAGGATCGAATAGACGCTGATATGGTTCAAATCGGAAAACATGCTTTCGCGAGCAACACGCAAAATGCCCGTGATGACACCCTTGAACAATGCGGAATTATCCTTGAGGCAGGCCGACATGAACGTCCGAAGAAATCCGGTGACTTCGTCCAAGTATCCATGCGCGTAACCCGCGTGCATGGGCGTGTCGTATTCGTCGATGAGAATGACCACGGGCTGTTTGTGGTATTCGAAGAGGGCCTGCGAAAGCCATTTGAACGAATCCTGAAGGTCGGTGCTCGAAGCATCACCTCCGATCATTCGCTCGAATGCCTTCAACTTACCGGGCGACAGCAGCTTGCCGTCGAGCAAGTACCGATGATCCTCAAAGACGTCCCGAACCTGTGAACGAAACACCTCGAGCGTATCGGCAAACGTATCCGCCTTGGCATCCTTGAAACTGATCGAAATGACCGGATACTTCTGAAAGTGCTTCATCGTATCGGGTTCACGCGTGACCTCGAGCCCCTCGAAGATGTCCGTCAGATCTTCATCGGTTTTACGCAAGAAATGCCCGAGCATCGACAAGTTGGTGGACTTGCCAAACCGTCGCGGTCGAGGGAAACAGACGACGACACTCGAATCGGCCAGGACATCGCGGATGAACAAGGACTTATCGACGAAGCCATAGTTGTTCCGACGCAAGATGCGAAAATCCGGCTGACCAACGGGCGGAATGAACTTCTTCATGACGAACCTCTCGCGAGCGCGCCGACTTTGGCAGCCGTCGAGAAACGTGTCAAGTCTTTTGTTGCAGATTGACCGCGTTCGGGGTTCGTCGGAAAGTAACGAATGCGTTGGGGCCGACGGAAACCATCCATTCACTGCGGGCGCTGGTTGTGCGGTTTCCCGTTCTGTGAACCCGAAGGCCGAGTTCGGGGTGAAAAACAGGGGCAACGCCGAGCGCCCAATCTCGATATGGCAACCGCTTCAATGATCGCTCGGGAACGCAAAAAGCTCGTCACCCTCTGTCATCCGGATCCCCATTCTCGGCGAGAACCGAGAGGTGACCACGATCACGGTCAGGGCAGGGTTTGGAGAATGACGCTGCGTGTCGGTTCAAGCCCCTGGTTGAACATTGGGGGCTTCGGATCGCTTTCGGCGTCCTTCGCCCCAAGCTCCTGATTCAACGGTTTGGCGCGGCAGCGGACGCCGTACTGGTGCTGACGTACACATGGGAGAAACGCCTGGGGACTCGATATGGTTCTTCCTTACGAATCGTTTGTCCAAGCATTGGCGGACGAATCAACCCTTGGGTTTGCGTCGATTTCCACGTTGACGGGAGATCGGCGTTGCAGTACGTCGGCGACATGTTCCGTAAATTAGCCAATTTCTGGTGGTTTCAAGACCATGCGGCAGTTGCGCCCCACGCGAATTTCGTCGCCTACAGCCGGGCCGTCGCTCTCACTGCGATGGTCGCGCTCGTCGCGCCGGGATGCGCTGAGCACATCGATGCCCATGATGCCCCGACAAACGAATCATCCAAACAAGGCGGTTCGTCAGAACAGGTCAGCGGTTCGTCGAAGGCGCCCGTGTCAAACGCGAGCGATTTCTTCGGCGACGCTGCCAACGACGCGGACGATGGTATCCAAGCGGCCATCGATCCCGGCGGACGCGCGCTGTATGTCGATGCGGACGGAGTGATCCAAGGCGACGACAAACCCGCAACGTATGCACTCAAAGAAAAAGGCCAAGTCGCCGCGAAGGTCGAGCCTCAGGACGTTGTCTCCACCGAATTGGCCAAGCCCGCCAACTTGATCGGCGCGGGCACCTACGCGTTCGCCGCTTCGACCGGCGCGACGCTGGAAGACATGTCAAGCGGTACGACGCTCTTGATTACGGGTGATCAGGAAGACACCGCGGCGACCGTCACGCCGATTGGCTTCGAGTTCTGGTTCGACGGGGTTCGTCAGACCCTGTTTTCCGTCAACTCCAACGGCCTCATGAGGCTCGGTGCCGCGGCCGTTTCGACGGCCTTCACCAACGGCATCGCGACCACGAGCAACCACCCCCACATCTGTCCGTACTGGGACGACCTGTGGGTCGGGAAAAACGGTCGCGTGCACTACAAGATCGTCGGCTCCGCTCCGAACCGCAAGCTGGTGATCGAGTGGAAAAACGAGCAGATCCCGCGTGTGGGCAGCGCCACCGACGGCGCGGGGACGTTCCAGGCATGGTTGTGGGAGTCCACAGGGGTCATCGAGTTCGTGTACGGAACGGGCATCGCTGCGAATACGACCTCTGGCTATACGGTGGGTCTCGGTACCTCGGCGACGTCGTTTGCGGCGGTGACGACGGCTTCGAACACGGTTTCGTACACGGTGGCTGCGGACGCGCAAACGACCGCCATTCCGGCGGGAACCAAGTACACGTTCACGCCGAACGTGCCCGTTGCTCCGGGGGCGCTGTCCTTTACGGCGGTTGGCCTCAACACGATGACGATCAACTGGGGTGACACCAATTCCAACGAAGTCGGTTACGCCGTGTACCGCTCGCTGGACGGTGTCAACTACGAGTTCGTCACGCAAACTGCGGCCGGCGTGACGTCGTATGTGGCAACCGGTCTGGCGTCGAACACCAATTGGTTTTGGAAAGTGGTCGCGGTGACCGAAGGCGTCGCGAGCCCGGCCGCATCCGGCAGCCAACCGACGACCGCGGGAACCGCAAGCGGGACGATCACCGTTGGCCCGACGGGAGCGTTTCCGACCCTGACGGCTGCACTGGCAAGCCTCACGACGAGCGGCCTGGCCGGAGACGTCATCCTGGAGCTGCAAGATACATACACGAGCGCCGGCGAGACGTATCCGCTTGTGGTCAACACGCTGGCGTCCCCCTCGAACCGAGTGACCATCCGGCCGGCGGCGACCGCTGTAAACTTGGCTATCGGGAGCGCAAATACGACGGCCACGCTCGACCTGAACGGGGCGACAAACGTGGTGATCGACTGTCGCGCCGGTGGTTCGGGCCCCATTCAGATGGGGATCGGAAACACCTCAACCTCTGGGCCCGCCGTTCGATTCATCAACGGCGCTTCCCGGAACACGATCCAATTCTGCGGGATTGGGGGCGTCAACACGTCGACGACCAGCGGCGTTGTGCTCTTCAGTACGTCGACCGGCGTGACGGGCAACAACAACAACACGATCGACAACTGTACGATCGGCGATTTGACGACGGGTGCATTTCCCGTAAACGGGATTACCTCCATCGGAACCGCGAGCACCACGCAGCTCAACACCGGCAACGTCATCTCGAACAACAACATCGCCAACTACTTCAGTGCCGGCACGGCGACCAACGGTATTCTTTTGGGGAACACCGTCACCGTCAGCAATACGGGTTGGACGATTGCGAACAACCGATTCTATCAAACGGCATCCCGTACGTACACGACGTCGAACACGCATCGCGCGATTCAGATCGTCGGCGGGAATGACTACGCGGTGACTGGTAACACCATCGGATTTGCTGCGCCCAATGGCACCGGCACGTACACGATGGCCGGGACGGTCACCACGAACTTTCAGGGCATCGCGCTCACCGTTGGCGATGGCCGAAACAACATCCAGGGCAACACGATCTCCGGGATCACCATGTCGACCACGACGGGCGCGTTCACTGGGATCAGCCTGTTGGGCGGCTCGGCCGACATTGGAACGACGACGCCCAACACGGTTGGCAGTGCGACCGGAACGGGAGCGATCTCGCTTACCACCACAAGCACGAGCGGATCGTTCCTCATCGGCGTGAACGCCTCGGGAACGTCTGTGGGCACGGTCAACGTTGCGAACAACGTCGTTGGATCGCTGACGGCGGCAGGTTCGGTTGCCACCAACAACACGAACATCAACGCCATACAGCTCACGGGCGGTCTCATCACCGCGTCGAACAACACCATCGGCGGCACCACGGCGAACAGCATCCAGATCACGACGGCGGGCGCGAGCGCTACATCGCAGCAAGTCATCGGCTTACTCACCCAGGGGATCGTGCCGGTCATCGTCGACCGCAACACGGTGCAGAACCTGACGAACGCAGGGACGGGCACCGCACATTTCGTCCGTGGGATCCAGGTTCAAGCAACCACCGGGGGTGTGGGAAGCATTCCGCAAGCGGGCACGGTTTCTTCGAACACCGTCCATGACATCGTGGGAGCCAACGCCAATACGAGCGTCGCGGGCGGAGGTACGGGCGTGCAAGGCGTGCTGTACACGGCGTCTTCGACCGGGGCCACCATTACCCAAAACACGATCTATGCGATCTCGGCGACGAATGCCGGGGCTGTGGCCACGACCGCGTCCGGGTTGGGTTACTCCAATCCCACGAACGGTACGGTGACGCGCAACCGAATCTATGACATTCGCAACGCGTCGACGATGACCACGGTCACGACGCCGCCGATGGGCGTCGGCATTTTGGTTCGCGCGGCACTCGGCAGCGGGGCGCTCTTTGCGAACAACATGATCTCCCTTGGTGAAGGTCAGACCACGAACACCCAGTTCGTTGGGATCATGAACTCTTTCACCACGAACACGGTGAACACCATTTACAATTCGGTGCACATCGGAGGAGCCGCGGGTGCGGGTGCTTTGCCGAGTTACGGTTTCTTGCGTGGTGACAACTCGGCCACGTCGGCGATCACGACGCCGATGAACGTGCTCAACAACATGTTCATCAACACTCGGACGGGCGGTACCGGGAAGCACTACGCCATCGGCAACGTGAACACCGCGCCGGCGACGGGTTGGGGTGCGGCGGCATCGAACGCCAACGTGCTGAACAGTCCTGCGGCCGGCACCGTCGGCATTTGGGGACTTGCGACCGATCAGACGTTTGCGCAATGGCAGGCGTCCTCGGGCGGTGACGGGGCGAGTCTTTCGGCCGTTCCCGTGACCTTCTCGGATGCCACGACAGGTGATCTGCACTTCGTGTGCGCCGGGATCACGCCGATTGAATCCCATGGCGTCACGATCCCTGGTCTGACCACCGACTATGACAACCAGACTCGTCCCGGTCCTGCCGGATCGGTCAACGGCGGTGGTACGGCACCGGACCTTGGAGCGGACGAATTCGACTGCGCTCCGGGGTGCACGGCGAACAACCAGTGCAACGACAACAATTCGTGTACGGACGACGCGTGCAACATAGCGACGTCGCAGTGTGTGTACACGGCCAACAATGCCAACACGTGTAACGACAACAACGCCTGTACGACGGAAGTGTGTCAGAGCGGCGCGTGCGTTCCCACGCCCATCGTGTGCAACGACGGCAACGACTGCACGAACGACACGTGCAACGCGGCAGCGGGTTGCGTCTACACGGGCAACTCGAATCCGTGCAGTGACGGCAACTTCTGCACGAACAACGACACGTGCGGCACGACATTCGGTGCCCCCGTATACACGCAGAACTTCGACGGCGTGGTGGCTCCCGCTTTGCCTGCCGGGTGGACGAGCACCCAGACGGGTGGCACCCTTTGGGTGACCTCCGGGACGAGCAGCGATACCGCACCGAACTCCGCGTTCGGCGCGGACGGCGCGACGGTGTCGGACGAACTGCTTGTCAGCAACACGATTCCGATCACGTCCACGGCGGCGGTGCTTTCGTTCCGTCAACGTTATACCTTCGAGGGACTCCCCACGTGTTACGACGGTGGCGTGCTCGAGATCAGCATCAACGGTGGACCGTTCACGGACATCGTGGC
>CAYSYX010000267.1:0-5844 GCA_964435055.1 uncultured Polyangium sp.
TCTGCACACCATGCCGCGCCATTTTCAGCAGGCCACAACCCGGATCCCAAAAATCCTTGAATCCAGCGCAGCAACACGTGCGGATTACCGGTCACCGAAATGACTCTTTGCAACGGATTTTGCACTTCAGGCGAACGAAAGCGAGTCCGATCTTCCGGGCTTGCCGCGTCGAGCCGTTTTTCGAGAATGGCCAAGAGCCCTTGTTCATCGACGGGGCCAATCGTAAATGGAGCATCCATTTCGCGGCGTAAATCATCGAAGAGCATTTCCGTACGCATGTGCACGACGCCCACGCAAGGATCGACGTCCAAAATGGCTTTGAGCGCCGGCTTCATGTTTGCCAAATCGGATGTGTACGCTTGATCGAGATCGTCGAAAAAAACCAATACCATCCACGGCGTGCTGTCGTGAATTTTTTGCAACGTCGCCTTGAGCGCCGTATGCAGCAGATCGTCGGTGACATTCTGCGTCCGCGACATCGAGCCCGTCTGTTGGCGGCTCTCTTCCCATGAAAATGACGACGTGGCTTTGAGCGCCATAATCAAATCCGCGCTGAGCTGGGCGCCCATGCCGTATTTCGTATTAAGCGTATTGATTTGGCCTTCGGTGATTTGATCGTTATGGGCGAATAGGGCAAGACCATCCAACCATTTGGCCACCAACGACTGCTTGTCCCCGAGGCTGGGCAAAAGCGGTTTGGCATTCTCGACCAGACCGCCGGCCAACGCTTTCAGAAACCGACGAAACCCGATGGATCGACCGTTGACTTCGACCCGAACGATTCTTTCCTTGTGACGCTGCGCGAAGTCTTTGAGGATGACGCTCGTGAGAATCGACTTACCAATCCCCCGATCGCCAAAAACGCCCAGACGATAACGCCGTGCATGGCTTTGATACAGGTCTTCGAGAATCTCCATGAGCTGCTCGGATTCGTCGGATCTGTTGGCGAAAAGTCGCGCTTCGATGGAGGTGGGCGTGAGCCATGCTGTTCCGATTTTGCGGCGCATCGCGCGCAGCATGCCGGCATCCGCACAGGTGTCAAGTTTTCCGAGACGCAACCGTTACGGCCAACCTCATTCTTGGTTCACCAGGGGCTACATTCAATCACGGCGAAATCTACCCGATAGCTCGCGCCGAAGCATACTCTGATTTACCGGAACGTCGCCGTGTATCGTCGCCCCGTCGTCACAATCGCTTGAGAATCCTTTCACGTGCCGGAAAAATCGATAGACTCACCCCGAGATATGGCCTATCTTCGCCGCATGAAGACGAAGTCGTACGCGCCGGGAGCGTTGATCTTGGCCATGTTGGCGTCGAGCGGCATTTCCTACGCCGACGAAGCGGCGCAGGCGGGGGCCCTCGAGAACAGCGAGATCCAGCTCAAGAACGGCGAAACGAAGCGCGGAACGCTGGTCTCCATCGAGCCTGGAAAAAAGGTCGTCGTCATCATCGCGGGCGAGCAGAACGTCATTCCCTGGGAGGACGTCGCAAAAATCACCGCCGGTCCCAAAGAATCGTCGCCCGGGACGCCGCCCGCGCCGCAAACGCCTGCACCGACCACGACGAATACTCCTTCCGGTCCGACGAAAGGCATGCCGTTCATTCATGTCGAATCGAATTGGGAGGAAGTGGAGTTGCAACGTGTCGACGGGGAAATCGGCGCGAGTGTCTACTCCACCAAGAATCAAATTGGACCGCAAACGGTATCCAAATATATTTGCGAAGCTCCCTGCGACAAACTCGTCGACGGTCGTGAAGGTCATCGGTTTTTCTTTTCGGGTCCCGGCATGCTTCCTTCGCAGCAATTTCGATTGGAACAGCGCGACGGATACATCACGGCGCGCGTGCATGGTATGGGTCTCGGACGCATGGTCGGCGGCGTGCTTCTGACGACGTTCGGAGGCACATTCGCCCTGAGCGGGACAATGCTTTTCGGATTGAGTTTCATGTCGACGAAGCCGACGGCAACCAATCCGGATCCGGACCAATCCACGGGTGAAATGCGCACCGCGGGGCTCATCATCGGCGGAATTGGAACCGGTATGCTCGTCGGAGGCATCCTGCTGGTGGCCGGAGGCCGAACCCGAGTCGAATTGCTCAAAACGGATCGCGGAGAAACGGCGCTTGCTTGGGATCGCGGTGCATTTCGATTTTAATGCGCACGCAGATGGCGACCCGGTTGATCACGAAGTCAAGACAACGCTTGAATTCATTCAGCGTCCGGCATAAAACCATGCCGTGAACCTCAGCCCTTTTCTGATCGGCGAACAGCGCATCACCCTTTTTGAAACCCTTCGGCCACCCCTCGCCCAAATAGCCGAATGCCTTGCCTCCACCGATCCCGCCGAGTCTCTCGCCGCCGCCCAAGCGCTGCTTCGACGATATGAAGAGGCCTTCGATGACCCGCAATCACTGGCCCGCGCCATTGCCGTCGACGCACTTTTTTCATTCCCCTACGATACGCAATACGTCCTCACGACGATTTTCCTCGCCGGTTTGCCCTTTGAAATTCCTCCGCGTCCCGCGCACATCGTCCCCGATCTCGCCGTTCGTTATCGTGCAGCCGAAATTGTAAACCATATCGATACATTACCCCTCTCGTCCATCGACGTGCTCGACCTGCACGCGTTGGAGATCATTCCAGCGGAGCGTGCGTTCAAATCCGGGTTATGGTTACACTTGGCCAAACACGAGCGGCCGGCGGTGCATGAACGAGCTCTGCGCATCATGCGCGAATCATTGGAGCTCGCATGGCTCGGCGCCTCGGATGTCGCCCCCGTGTTGGTCGATCTTGCCCGCCGATCGTCCGAAGCCGTCGCCGCACGATGCTTGGATCTTCTGGCCGAACCATGTTTTGAAGGAATGGTTTGTCCCGCATTGCATCCGTGGCTCGCGAGCGAAGACGCCGCTCCGTCGGCCGTACGGTTGGCCGTTGCTCGTCGGGATGTCGCCTGGTTACGGCGTTTGTCCAACCATAACGACGTGCCTCGACAGGCCCGAAACGCCGCCCTTCAAGCGTTGGGCGCGTATGGGGACGCGACCGATTTGGAGCTCTTCGTCACGCGCCTCGAGCAGTCGCCCTCGCGATTCGGCAACGTTGCCCTCGCGGCTCTACAGACGGCCAAACGGCGCGGAATTTCCGTGGACGAAAACCAAGCGAGGGTCGTGATTCGATTCGCGCTGCATTACGAATTCCTGCCCCTCGACACGACCGCGGAAGTCACCGGCAGCCGAGCGGACGTTTGTCTTGGCGATATCGATACGTACGCCTCGTCGGATATCTCCAAGACTCGCGTGGTTTCTTTGCTGGGCTCGTGGGCGACACGCAACGCCACGGCCCGATTGCTCGACATGGCGCAAAACACGTCCGACATCGTTTTGGCCCGGGCAGCCATCCGTGAATTGGGACGTTTGGAAGAACGAGCGGCCGAAGTTATCGTCTTGGCCCGTCTGGAGGAGATCCCCGATGTTTGTCTCTGCGCATTGGGGAATATCGGAGGCTCCGCGACGGTGGCGCATCTACGCCGCATATTGCACGACAAACCTCCACCGTGGCTCCACCGAGCCCTCGAAGTCTTGTTTCGGCTCGATCCTGCGCCGGATCTTCTGATCCACGTGCTCGCCCACGGCGCGATTTCCACGACCGCGCTCGACGCCTTGCCCGCCTACGCTTCTGTGGAGCAGACCGACGCCCTCGCCTCCATTGCGTCCGCCCCCGGGCATCCTTTTCGCGTGTCGGCCATTGGTGCGCTTGGACGAACCGGCGGGTGTTTGGCCATTGATGTTTTGGGTCGCTTGTTGACCGATATGGCCGAGGACATCCGCACCTGTGTCCACGAAGCCCTTCGAGTCCTCGGGGCGCGTTTGGTTTTACCCGGAACACCCTTGTTATCGTGCTTGGTGGATTCCAACGATCCCGGCGGCACGCTCATCGCCGAAGCCGCTTTGCGACGTCTGCGACAAACGGGCCTCGCAACAATGGAAGTCGCATTGTTGCTCGACGCGATCAAAGGTCACGCGCATCCGCACCTCGCGCGGGTGGTTCGTCCGTATTTGCGTCGAAATAATCCGGAGATTCGCAAACGAGCCCTCGCGTGTTTGGCGGAAGCCGGACCGGCCGCCAGTGCGTGGGTTTTACCGTACGTGCACGAGGACGAACCTTTGCCGGTGGTTCGTCAAGGCTTATTGGCCTTGGGCAAAGCTGAGGTGCCTGGTTTGGGACAAACGATTGCATCGTGGCTCTTCCATGGCAACATGAACATCAAGAAAACCGCGGCAGAGCTTTTGGCGAATATTTCCGATCCGGGACTCGCGAAAATGCTCGTCGACGTATTGGCTTGGCAGGACCAACCCGGCTTACGGCAGCTCGTGGAGCATGCTTTGCACACCATGGCACCACGTTCGGCTCGGCTGCTCCTCGTGGACAAACTCTTGCACACGAAGGATCCGCGACAACAGGAACAGCTCGCGTCGTCCTTGGCGCCGGGACTATCGGCGGAGACATTCGCCGCATTGTTAGCCGCTCACCCCAAGCTTCCCGACGAGTTTGTCCGGACAGTGATCGCCGCGCATGCAAAGGATGCCGCTCGGTTCGATACCGCCTTGCGTCGAAGAGATCTGGGGCATCGCTTTCCAAAAACAACGGATGTCGCTGCGAACCATCCCCAGCGCCCGAACCTTGCACGGAGCGATTTGCAGCGGATGCTCGGGCGCGTTCGGCGCCATCTGCTGGAATCTCCATTTGCCGAATCAGTTTTACCGGACACTCGGCATTCGTTGCTCACGATGGCCGCGTCGTTCCCTGGTTTGGGCTCCGAGCTTTCCGCCTTGGAACAACGTTTGCTCGCGAATCTCGGCATGCACGCGGATGAACCTCTGCGCCAAGCCATTTTGGTCCTGCTTGCCGATACGACGGATGCGTTTGTCCAAGCCCGAATCCAGCCCTGGATGCGTCTCGAGGGCGAAATCGATCCGCGTTGCGAGGCGTTGCTTCCGGCGGCCGTTCGTCGTAGCAATTTGTCCATAACGCGCCGTTTTGTAAATCATCCAATGCTCGGAGTGCGCGCGGCTGCGGTGCGTGGGCAATTGATCTCCGAGGAATTTCATTGGACTCATTCGTTCGTCCAGGAACGAAGAGAGGTCATTCGCCGCTGGGTGCAGACAGGCCGCGAACATCTGTTGCCGAACGTCATTCTGGGTCAAGATCAAACAACGTTTTTGGAAGCGGTCCAATGCCTGCATATACAGTTGGGAAAAACGGCGGCCTGGGAATTTGCGCAAACATTCGTCTCCGAAAATCCTCATGAACGCGAACGGTATTTGCTCGACGTAACGTACCTTGGCGATTGCGTCTTGCCCTGGCTGCTGGAATTCGTCCTCAGGTGTGGAGAAGGTTCGCTTCGGAAACGAGCGATCGAGGAATTGGCGAGAATGTCCCTCGATGACGCGTCGACATTCTTGCAATCGTTCTTGGATGACAAACACTCCGGGGTAGTCATCGTCGCCGCTCAATCGGCCATTGCCATGGGCAATGAACAAGATCGCCGCCGTATTCTCGACCGATGGCTCGAAGGAAAGTTGGCGGGAGGATTTCACGTCCCCCTGCGAGACCAAGATGTGGACCAGGTGCTGCGAGCCGTGGAAAATGCCTCGACCGAGGCGGCGCAAATGCACCTTTATGCTCCCATCGAGGCCCTGCCCAGTTTGTCACGTATTCAGCTTTGGCTGCGCTTGCGCCAATCGCAACATCCTCGCATTGCAGCCGCCGCTCGCGATGCATTGCGCGCTCTTCCCCCGGCGGATGTATGGATGACGCTGGAAGGCCCCGATCGTCAGAAATGGTTC
>CAYSYX010000267.1:5854-12825 GCA_964435055.1 uncultured Polyangium sp.
TGCTTGGGCCATCAGCGTGGTTACCTCCATTTTTGGTGGAGGAAGCAAAAACATCGGATACTCCTGAAGATTGGATGAATTTCGCATTACGAGCGGCGGGACAAGGATTGTTGTATCCCGGTACGTTGGGACGAACCATTGCCCGGTGGACGGCGGACTCCGTTTCGCCGACGGCGTTCTCCGTGTTGGCACGATTGACGGATTGGTACGACGATAAACAGGCCGCCGAATTGCTCGCGGAGTTGAACCCGGTGCTGCAAAGCGAACACCGCGAGCGACTCGTCCGCATGTTCGAAGACGCGCTGCATGAAGCGCCGCCATCATTGATTGTGCGGCTTTTAGCACCGTGGGTTCGTCCAACCGATACAGTCGCCGTGAGAATGCTCGCGAATGCGGAGGCTTCGTCCCCGGGGATATTGGCGTTGGTCGGGCCGGAACTTCGAGCGGCGATGGAAGGAGCCATGGCGAAGGCATTGGAGGAGGCGGATCCGGAAACGGCGCGAACGTGGCTGACGTATTTTGCGCAGCGTGCCGAGCATGCCGTTGAGCGTGAGCGGGTTTTGGTTTTGCTTGAAAAACACATCGGTTCGTCCTCGCGTCGGGTGCGATTACACGCGCATCGTCTCTTGCGCACGCTGGCGCCGAAGGAGCGTTATGTGCGCGCATCGCGGCGGCTGCTGGAAGACACCGATCCGACGACGCTCCGTTTGGCATTGCGGATTCTCGCGTTTGGGGGTGACCTGGAATCCGTGGACAAGTTTGTCGAGTATTTATTTCATACGCACACGGCGGTGGCGCGCAGCGCACGTGAAGGATTGCTCGTGCTGGGTCCGCGGGCCATTTCGCATTTGTTGCGCATTCGGAACACGCAGCGTCCCGATCGGCGAAAGGAACTCGACACCATCATGAATGAAATTCGCCGGCGACAGGAAATGGATTGACGAAGCTCGTTGGCGGCTCAGTTCGCCCAGACTTACCTGGCGGCGTGTCGTTGCGCTTCTCGAGCCTCGCGATATCGACGAATCTCTTTCAAGGGCGTCGGCGCGTGCAACATGGGAGGGATCTCATTGGCCGTCGCATTGAAGCTGAAACCAATCGTGCATTCCCCAAGCGCATTCCACACATCGAGCACGCGTCGCAAGACGTGATCCTCTTCCGTTTTCGGAATTTCTCCCAGGCGCAACGCGAATAGTCGCTCGATTACCCTGCGTTCTTCTGCGAATTCATCACCCGCCAAGCGACGGATGAGCAATTGCTCGAGTTCATCGAACGGGAGTTTCTGCCATTCGACAATATCCAGCTCGTCGAGCGGAAACAACCTGCCCGTCGCCAGAAAGTAATCGATGTTCGCGGCATAAAGATGGGTGACGCCGCAATAGCGGCACCCGAGAAACGAACCGGAAACGCCCAAAACGAGGCTGCCCAAGACCTTTCCGTAACGCGCGCCCATTTCTTTGAAGGTGGCCCCCAACTGGTCGAGAAAAACCACACCGGCACGCAGGCCATTCACACGCAGAACCGCTCGAATGAATTTCGAATTATACCGCAATAACGCGATCGGCTGCCATTGCACCAACCGATCTCGCATCTGCCGGCGCGTCGTGCGCCGATCATCGCCGGAACTCATGGCTTCCTCCCCGCGTTCGCCTTGAGCACTTCAAAGCGTCCTCGCGTATCGGCAAACCACGCCTCGACTTCCCCCATCGTAATACATGTTGCGGCATTGGGATCCGCGACCCGCGTCACGACGAAGCGCGATAAACCGTGCATACGCCCCGAATTCGACAGCCACGCCGTGCGCATTCCGCGCCGACCCAATAACTTTTGCAGAGACCCGAATCCGGTTTGTACCGAAGTCACGCAATCGACGAGCTTCCGCATATCGATGAGCACTTCCCGAACCTGGGGTCGCTCCGCCAATACTTCGACGGTGGCTTGGACGAGTTTGTCCACATCGTCATCCCCCAAGGGTGCACACAACTCGATATGCAGTCGCTTGAACGACGGGCTGTGAAATTGAAAAAGATGGTTCAACTCGGGCGACATAGAGAAATCCGCGCAAAGCGCCCTCGCTCGGAGGAAACATCCTAACGACACTCCAAACAAAAACCAAGCTCGTCGTGCAGCAAAATTCAATAAAATCATCTGAGATTTGCGATTGAATCGTCAACAAATTGACCATGACGATGCGTCACGAAAACCTTTTGTCAGCTCTCGTGCGTCGCCTCGAATGCACGTGAATGCACATTTAGACAATGCACGCGCCGAGCTTCCTTGGGGTTGCAATGACGCAATCGCGGCATAGGGACCTCGCCGAGTCCCTCTGGTGTGCACCGAGCACTTCTCCGAATCGCCGTTGCGCCGAATCGTAACGAAATGGGTTGGCTTCGTTTCTCATTCACGCTATCGACGATCCGGTCACGCGAGAGGCACGCCATGGAAGCTCGAAAATCATCAGGCAAAACGCGAAAATCTACGACCAAGTCTTCGGCCGGGACAAATACCAAAGCCACCCCCGTAAAACTACTTTCCGGCGGCAATCCACAAATTGCCAAAGCCGACGGTGATGCTCCGGTCCAAGCCTACTTCGATGCCTTGCCGGGTTGGAAAAGCGATCGCGGTCGAAAAATCGATGCATTGATCATAAAAGCCGTGCCGCACGTGCGTAAAGCCGTGAAATGGAATTCACCGTTTTACGGAGTCGAAGGTCAGGGCTGGTTCGTGTCGATGCACGCCTTTACGAAATATCTCAAAGTAGCGTTTTTCCGGGGCACAGCATTGCAACCGATGCCGCCGGGTATCAGCAAAACCGAAGGAACTCGTTACCTCGATATTTACGAAAATGACGCCCTCGACGAAGCGCAACTGATCTCCTGGTTCAAACAAGCATCGGAGATTCCGGGGTGGATTCCGTAATCGCCAAACCAGGCTATTTCTTTTTCTTCCCCAATCGATTGAGCGCCGCAGCGGCCTGGACGAGCTCCTTCAATGCCTGCTCGTTGATCGTCTCGCCTTCATGAATATCGATGGCTCGACGCGTATTGCCCTCGAGGCTCGAATTGAAGAGGCCTGCGGGATCTTCCAAGGATGCGCCTTTGGCAAACGTCATCTTTACGGCGGCCTTGTAGGTCTCGCCGGTGCAAATGATGCCGTCGGCGGACCATACCGGTACGCCGCGCCATTTCACTTCCTCGACGACATCGGGAACAGCTTCTTTGATCAGCTTGCGGACGTGCGCCAAGGTTTTACCGCGCCAATCGCCGAGTTCTTTGATCTTGGCATCGATTTGCCGCGAAGGTGATTCATCTGCGGCGACTTCTTTGGACGTTGCCGTCGTCGTCTTTTTCATGGTGCGCGTGACTCGATTCGCCCTTGGGTTTTACCCGACGTAACGCCCCGATAACTCGGACAGCGCGCGTTGTCCAGGCGCACGGCAAACGGTGCGAACACGAGCGAACAAAACACGACAGCCCCGAAGGTTTTCTTCGAGGCTGTTTGGCTTTGCTGAACTTTGGCTCCAGCTGCTGGACTCGAACCAGCGACCCGGCGGTTAACAGCCGCCTGCTCTACCGACTGAGCTAAGCTGGAATGCGTCGGAAGCGGAGCGCGAGAATAGTCACCGCCAATCGCAGGTCAAGAACTTTTTTGCGTCGGGCCGTCCGCTCTGCAAAAAAGCGGCGGTGCAAGACGTAGCGACAGCGAAAGACCCCGGCGCGACCCCCTCACTGCCCGAGAAGAACCCTGGAGACTCGACTGCAAAGTCCGCAGGTCGCGGGGGATTGGCCATCGCGATCGCGAAAGTGTCGTTCATCATCTTCGGTTTTGCGCAACAGCTCATCCTGGAACGACTGCTCGGACAAGCGGGCTACGGCCAGATCTCCCGCGTGCTCGCCATCGTCGGCGTGCTCAACAACGTCGTTGTGGGAACGGCGATTCAAGGTGTTTCGCGCTCGGTTTCTTCGGTGCCGGAAGACCAGGCCGCATCGGCGTTTGCCCGCACGTTGCGCGTGCATGTCGTCATCGCCGTCGTGTTGTCGATCGGGTTTGCCCTCGCTGCGGGTGCCATCGCCGAAGGCGTTGGAGCAGCTCACGTCACGACGCCCCTACGGTTTGTCGCGGCGGTTGTGCTCCTGTACGGCGTGTACGCGCCGCTCGTGGGATCGCTCAACGGGCGGCGCAAGTTCCTCGATCAAGCGGGCCTCGACATCACCTACGGCCTGACACGAACGATCGGCATGGCCATCGGCGCCGTCGTGGTCATGCGCATGGGAGGTAGCGGAACGTTTGGCGCGGCACTCGGGTTCGTCGGGGCCGCACTGTTCATCGTGCCCGTGGCGCTCACGAGATCCGGCATCGGCAAGATGGGATCGTCCGGACCAACCACGTCGAATTACCTCACGTTCTTGGGGCCTTTGGCGCTGGGTCAGTTCTCGCTGAACCTTTTGTTGCAAACGGACTTCATGATGCTCAGTCGGTTTGTCGGCGAAGCGGCGAAGCAGTTGGGTCTCGGCATGGCGGCGATGGACGAGCTGACGGGGACGTACCGTGGTGTGCAGTTGTTCTCGTTCCTGCCTTATCAACTTCTGATGTCGGTCAGTTTCGTCTTGTTTCCGATGCTCGCGCGGGCACGTTCCGAGAAAAACCAGGCCGACGTGACGGCGTACACACGCGCCGGCGTGCGCATCGCGCTCGTGCTCACGGGACTCATCTCGGGAACGATTTCGTCGCTCGCGCCGCACGTACTTCGGTTTGCATACAAATCAAATGCGATCTGGGAACAAGGTGGTCCGGTGTTGCGCATCTTGGCGCTCGGCATGGGATCGTTTGCGCTTTTGGGCATCACGTCGACGGCGCTCACGAGTCTCGGACGAGAACGAACATCGGCGGCGCTCACGGCGATCGCCGTGGTGCTGGTGGGTACGGGGTGTTGGTTTGTCGCATCGGATGCACCGTTTGGTCAGGAGATGATGTTGCGCACGGCCATGTCGACGTCGATCGCGTTGACGGTGTGTGCGGTCGCTGCGGCGTTCATTCTTCGACGTGAAGCGGGCGGGTTCGTATCGCCCCTTTCGCTCGTGCGGGTGCTCGTCGGGGTTGTCGTGACTGTGGTCGTCGGTGCGCAGATGCCGTGGTTCAGCAAGCCGGCAGTGCTCATCCAAGGCGTCGTGATGGCTCTGCTTTACGTCGTTGTCCTGGTCGTGACGGGCGAACTTGGAAAACAAGATCTCCGTCTGGTGAAAAAGGTGCTTGGCAAAGCGTAAAACGAGGTAAATGGGCACGCGAAAGCGGCACGGGCCAAGCGCTGTGGCATATCTCGCCGCCTCGAACGCACCATTGAACCTTTGACCTCATACGGAAACGAAAGATCACCGTGGCCCATCAGTTCATTTTCACCATGCAAGATGTCCGCAAGGTCCATCCTCCGAACAAGGAGGTGCTCAAGGGCCTGTGGCTTTCATTTTACCCGGGCGCGAAGATCGGCGTACTCGGACACAACGGCGCGGGCAAAAGCACGCTTTTGCGCATCATGGCCGGCGTCGACAAAGACATCATCGGTGAGGCCAAAGCGGCCGACGGAACGCGCGTAGGTTTCTTGCAGCAAGAGCCGCGACTCGATGCGGGAAAAACCGTTCTCGAGAACGTCGAAGCGGCCGTCAAGGATACGCGCAAGCTGCTGACGCGCTTCGAAGAGATCGGCATGTTGCTCGGCGAATCACCGGACAACATGGAGGAACTGCTGGAGGAGTACGCGGTTCTTCAGGACAAAATCGAAGCGAGCGGTGGATGGGAACTCGATCGCATGCTCGAGCGAGCGATGGACGCGTTGCGTTTGCCTCCGGCGGAAGCGGAAGTGGACAAACTCTCCGGCGGTGAACGACGTCGAGTCGCGCTTTGCCGTCTTTTGCTGGAGAAGCCGGACCTGTTGCTCCTGGACGAACCCACCAACCACCTCGACGCGGAGAGTGTTGCGTGGCTCGAGAGATTCCTCGCCGAGTACGCCGGGACGGTCGTTGCGGTGACGCACGACAGGTACTTCCTGGACAACGTGGCCGGTTGGATCCTCGAGCTCGATCGCGGCAACGGGTATCCGTACGAAGGGAATTATTCGGGTTGGCTCGAGCAGAAGAAGAAGCGTCTCGAGCTGGAGAAGAAGGAAGATTCGTCGCGCAAGAAGACGCTCGAACGGGAGCTCGAGTGGGTGCGGATGAATCCGCGAGCGCGGCAAGCGAAGAGCAAGGCGCGTCTTGCGGCGTATGAGACGTTGCTCGCGGAGGATCAGAAAGCGAAGGACTACGAGCCGTCGAAGATTCACATTCCGGCGGGTGCACGTCTTGGCAACATCGTCGTCGAGGCGGATCATTTGTCGAAGGCGTTCGGCGACAAACTGCTCATCGACGACTTGTCGTTCTCGCTTCCGCGTGGCGGCATCGTGGGTGTGATTGGTCCGAACGGCGCTGGAAAAACGACGCTCTTCAAGATGATCATGGGCCTGGAAAAACCCGACAAGGGCACCATGCGCATCGGCGAATCGGTCGAGCTTGCGTATGTGGATCAGAGTCGCGATGCTTTGGATCCAAACAAAAATGTCTGGCAAGAGATTTCGGGTGGCGAACCGACGCTCATGGTGGGCAAGCGCGAAGTGAACTCGCGCGCGTACGTATCGAGCTTCAACTTTCAGGGTCCGGATCAGCAGAAGAAGGTTGGAGATTTGTCGGGTGGTGAGCGCAATCGTTTGCACTTGGCGAAGCTTTTGCGACGCGGAGGAAACGTGTTGCTGCTCGACGAACCCACGAACGACTTGGACGTGGACACGTTGCGCTCGCTCGAGGAGGCGTTGCTGGAGTTTGCGGGATGTGCGGTGGTGATCAGCCACGATCGTTGGTTCTTGGATCGGATTGCGACGCACATTTTGGCGTTCGAGGGAGACAGCAAGGTGGTGTGGTTCGAGGGGAACTACGAGGATTACGAAG
>CAYSYX010000268.1:0-12788 GCA_964435055.1 uncultured Polyangium sp.
GCCGAACAATACTACATTCCATACTTCAGTCCGGACGCCCCATCGCCACGACGCAAACATCGTCGGCACGCGCATATCGATGGCGCTCACGCCGCGCCCGCGCACAGCCTCTACGCCATTACGCTGGGGGAAACGGGTCGACTCGGTGTGGCACTCCTGGGCATTGTATGGATTCGGTGGTTCATGGTCGCGGGTCGCTTTTTATTCGCTCGGTCGACGAACATCCGCGCGAGGTTCTGTACCGGTGTTTGCGGCGCGTTGATCGGAGCATTTTGCCAAAGTTTTTCGGAATGGGAAATACGACAAACGCCGTTGGCATTTCTTTTGTACATTTTCCTTGGGGCTGCGGCGTCGCATTCGTCGATATCGACGGCGAAGCATGACCCGTGAATTCAGTGAAGACGCGTGGGGGACCCATTATGCACATCGCATTCGTCAGTCGGCACGCATCGCTCATCGGGGGTGCCGAACATTATATGCGCCAAGCAGCAGATCACCTGCGAGAACGCGGCATTCGTTCGACGTTATTGTACGATCCGACGACCGACACGTCGCTCGAATTGCTCGAGGCATTCGACGCCGCATTTCCGCTCGCCTATACACACACGCAGTTGGCGACGCTGAAACCCGACGTGATCTATGCGCATCAATTGTCGCGGACAATGGCCGAATTCCTGGCGGAATCGTCGTGTCCGATCGTGGAGTTTTTGCACGATCATCACCTATTTTGCCTGCGAGACCACAAGTATACGCTTGTCGGACAACGACCTTGCCGGCAAAAAGCAGGCATAACGACATGTTATCCTTGCGGCGGTTTTTTGCGGCGCGCAGATGACGGGACCGGCATTCGAATACGCACGATTCATAACCTGCATGCGGAGCAGCGTGCCCACAAGCAATTTCACGCCTTCATTGCCGGTTCGCATTATATGGCCGCACAAGCGGCAATGCATGGCTTCGATGAAAGTCGCATTCGAGTGTTGCCGCTGTTCGCTGCCCCGCCCAAAAATCCCGTCCGCGGTGCGCTCGGCGAAAACCGATTGCTTTATGTCGGCGGGGTTTTTCGTGGCAAAGGACTCGACGTCCTGTTCGAGGCTCTGAGCAAACTGGGGTTTCCCGCGCGTCTCGATATCATCGGGGACGGTTCGTGGATGAGCGAAGCCCGATCTTCCTGTGAAAAATTGGGTATTGCCGATCGAGTTTCATTCCTGGGCCGCAAAGATCACTCGGAGCTCGCCGTATACTACCAAAACGCGTTATGCGTCATCATGCCGAGCCGCACACCCGAAACGTTTGGCTTGGTGGGCGTTGAAGCCATGAGTCACGCCACCGCTGTCATTGCTTCGGATATCGGCGGCATCCGCGAATGGCTCGTACCGGAACAAACGGGTTTGCTCGTTCCTCCCAACGATCCGACTGCGCTTCGACATGCCCTTACCCGATTACTCGAACGGCCCAAACTGGCTCGAACCATGGGCGACGCCGGCCGCTCGCGTTATCTCGAACGATTTCTTCCGCAACACCATATCGAAAAGCTCATTTCGGTATTTACAGAGGTCATGCATTCGGGGAGCACCCAATGATTTGTCTCACCGGCGACATACATCACTCGAGCTTACGGACAGGCAACCAACAGCATTGCGATATTCCGGAGACCCGCGTCGCGGCGCGATATCTGAGAATGCTCGAGGAGGCGCGCGTTCATTGCACGTTTTTCGTTTCGGGACGAACTTTTCTCGAAGATTGGGCGGATCTACGTCTTATCTGCGAAAGCGAATGGGTGGAAATTGGAGGGCATACATGGAGTTGTTTCGAGCCCGCCTGGGTTCATCGAATCGCCAAAAAGGCCTGCGGCAGTTACAATGGTCCGACATGGTTTCAATTGTTGGATGTTCACCGAACCCGCGAAATAGCGCGACGTGTTTCTGGACGAACCATTTGGTCCTGGCGCAATCACATGTACATGCATGGCAAAAACACGGACAAGGCGCTGGCCCGATGCGGCATTCGATTTTGTTCCGACAGCGTTCAGGCCGATGCGCTGGGACCTAAATGGCATCCCGACGGGCTTTTTCATTTTCCGATCAACGTGATCCCGGACCACGAACACCTTTATCATGCCGAGCGTACGCCTATGTGGGTGGCGAATTGGCGCCGGCGTTATGGTTTCTGCGACGATTTCGGCCCGGAGTCTTATTACATCGATGAATGGACCGATTTGGTCTTGGACGGCTTGCGTCGCAATGAAGCGCGCGGAGCCGTCTCGAATCTCATCATTCATCCGATCACGATGTACCTCTGCGACGGATTCCGCAGTTTTCGACGCATTCTGGAATTCATTGCGAGTAAAAAAACCGTGCAGATGCAATGGTTCTGGAATCGAATGCCCCACGCCGCCGAAAACATAGAAGGGTCGTACGGTTCCCAAATGCCCCGGGTGACGCCATGACTTCAGAATCAATTGCTGCTGCTCGGGATGACGCGCACATTTCTTTCACGACTTCGCCCATACGCGTGGCGCATGTCTTGCGCAAATACGATCCCTGCGAGTGGGCCGGGACGGAAACCGCGGTTCATGATTTGCTCACGGGCCTGCGCGAGCATCAGGTGCAATCCGTGGTTTATGCGCCAAACCTCCCGAATACGGAAATGGATCTCCCGAACACTATGCCGGATCCATTGATTCAAAGCGGGTTCACCGTTCGACGATTTCGTTCGTTATTGCCGATTCTCGGAGCCCACGATCGCGATCGAAAACGGCTCATGGCAATGGGTGGGAACATCATTTCGTTCGATGCGCCCTGGAAGTTGCTCCGTGAACCGGCCCTCGACGTGATTCACAGCCATGCGCTCAATCGAATCGGCGGCGCGGCCCGCTTGATTGCGCGTCGCCGAAACATTCCGTTTGTCGTGACGATACACGGCGGATACCTGGACTTGCCCAAGGACACAGCGGACAAACTCGCGGCGCCCGCGCGGCGAAGCGTCGATTATGGTCGGGCATTCGGTTGGCTCGTGCGTTCGCGGCGCGTCGTCGAGGATGCCGATGCCGTCATTACGATCAATCCGCGTGAAGCCGAACTGTTGCGGGCAAAATTCCCAAGACTTCGCGTCGAGCTGATTCCGCATGGCATCCCGGCACGTCGTTATGCGGAGGATCATCGGGATTCCGCCATGACCGAATTTCCATTTCTTCAAGGGCAAACCATTTTGTTGTTCGTGGGTCGAATCGATGCGGTCAAGAATCAGGGTTTTGTCATCGAGCAAATGCACCGAATACGCAAATTGGTTCCCAATGCCATTCTGGTGCTTGCCGGTCCCGTCACGGACACGGCATACGAGCAACACCTACGGGCCCTGATCCGAACTCGTGGACTCGACCATTGCGTGTTTATCACGGGGGCGCTGGCGCCGGGGGACCCGCGGCTCGTTGGACTTTATCAATGCGCCCATCTCTTCATTCTGCCTTCATTGGCCGAACCCTTTGGGCTCGTCATGTTGGAAGCCTGGGCATCCGGCTGTCCCGTCGTTGCCGGTGCGACTTCCGGGGCGAAACAATTGGTTCGTCCCGGCGAAAATGGATACCTCTTCGACGTCGACGATGTGAATACATTTTTTGATGCGCTTCGACGCGCGTTCGCGAGCGAAGAACATCGTAAGGCGCTTGGTGAAGCGGGGCGGCGACGCGTGCATTCCGTATTCGATACGAACATCGTGGCCCAGCGTGTCCATGACCTCTATGCGGAATTATGTGCTCATCGGCGGCGTTCATCGTAACAAGGCCGTGGATACGGTCGCCGCGGCCAGAAGTGGCGTGAGGCGATTGAGAACGTCGGTTGTCGTGGCAAACCAATGCTCGGTGACGAAAACGACGTCGCCGGGCGCAAGAACGACATCGGCGGTTTTTCCTGAAATGACCGCATTCAAGTCGGCGCGATACACCTTGGCTTTCGACAATGGGCCGCGAACGATACGAATGTCCGCAGTATCGGCGGTGCGCGTCGCCCCCCCCGCGGCCGCCAACGCCTCGGACAATCGCATTCCGCGACGAAATGGCACATTTCGTGCGGCTCGAACATCACCGAGGACCGGAATGATTCGGCTCGAGGCCCACGGAATGTAAATGATATCGCCGGGACGAACGTATACGTTATGCGCAGGGTCACCGACGAGCGCGAGATCCAGACGCACAGGTAATGCCTTGCCTTCGCGGAGGACGCGCCCACTTTCGACATCCGCAACTTCGGCGATTTCCGTACCCCCGACGATGACGCGCAGACCGCCCGCAGCAGCGACCATATCGGCGATGCGCATTCCCGGGCGAGCTTCGTAACCTCCCGGTTTGTCCACAGCCCCGCTGAGAATGATGCGATGGCCGCCGAATGATTGAATATCGACACCTGCACGTGCATACCGATCGAGCTTATGGATTGCATGTTCGATACGGGCTTCGGCCTCCCGCGGTTCGAGCCCGGCAACATCGACATCCGCGCCGGTCGGAAGATGGACGAGGCCAAGGGCATCGACCCATAGATCCGCGACGTCGTACGGCTCGGATGATAGAATCCGAAGGCGAATCATATCGCCCGGCAAAATGGTTCGTCGAGGTGGCGCATCGTCGGCCAAACCTGTTCTTGCCTCGATTTCGTTTGTCGTGAACGCTCCGTTTTCTTCCGGAAATGTGGGCGCGGGCGGAATTGAACGACAGGAAGACGTTATGCCCAGAACAATGATGCAAGGAATGAGGAGCGCTGGAGAATGCCTCGAACATATCGAATTTGAATACTTATTGGACAAATGCTCTATCACCGGGTCGAAAACAAGAAAAAATGGTCGATACATGGGTCGCTCCTGGCGCGCGGGCTCAGGATACTCTACAATCATTCCACGTGCCGCTACCATTTCCAGACTCGAGGGGGGCAACGTATGCATCCGTGCGGGGCAAACGTCGAAATGGGGGTTGTTTGGCGGGTGAATATCGCCGGACCGTGTCTCGACGACGCGCATCTTGCGGAATTAAGAAGCATATTGAAACGTGGACATTCGTCGGGAGTGCGGGCATTCGTCATTGATTTGCAGCGCATCGATCGCATTGCGCCGCGGGGATTGGCGGGTTTGGCCATGCTTCCCAGTTATTGTCCCCCGTCGACACGACTCGCTCTCGCGTCGTTGCAACCAAGGATATTCGAAATCGCCCTCCATGTACATTTGCACGATATACTCGACATTTACGAGGACGCTCGTGCCGCTGAATTCGATTTGTCGACGCCGATAGGTTCGTCCTAAAAATGGGAATTGTGACGATGGTGGAAGAACGGTCCGTCGCGCAGGACTCGGGGACGCCCGTGGATCCAATGCGCCTCTTGATTGCAATTCAGCGCCGACGATGGTTCGTCATGGCCGGTGTGCTCGTCGGCGTCATCGTTGGTTGGCTCGTCGGGCAAACGTTGGTGCCTCCGCTCTTCGAAGCCCGTGGAGTCATCGAATGCGATCGATGTTCGGAAATCGGTTATGGCGATCGAGAATTGGTCACCTTGCAAGAGAGTGTCAAGCTGCCTCAGCACATCGAAAAGGTGCGACAAACCTTGGAAACCGATGAACCGATTGAAACCATTGCGCGAGATATCGAGGTCGGCACGTCGATCGAATCTCGTCTCGTCACGGTGACGGCTCGCGGAAAAACGGGTGCGCAGGCGGCGGCAATGGTGAACACCGTCGTCGACTCGTTCATGGAAACACGTCTATTGGTCGAGCAGGAAAAACTCGGGCATCGCGTGCGCAAGTCGGCCAAGGATGCCGAAAGGGCCCGGGCCGTCCTTGCCGATGCGCGATACAAATATGATCAATTTCGCCGCGAAAACAACATTGCGGATTTACCCGCAGAACGTCAAGCAGCCATTGAAGAGGCCGCGAGATTGCGGAGCGAATTGGCCATAGCGCAAGGCGACGAACTGGCCGAACATGCGCGAATGGCCGCTCTCGAACGCGCGTCAAGAACCGAATCTCCAACGACGATTCTGGATCGAACGGAGGAATTGCCCGTGACCCGGCGTTTGGCGGAAAAACACATTGCGCTCAAAACGGCCCGGGCACGTTTGTCCGCGGATCATCCTCATGTGCTCGCCCTCGCCGCGGAAATCGACGAGCTCGAAAATAATCCCGTGCGCGATCACGAAGCGGTCACGACCGAGCGCAAAGTCGGACGCAATCCGCAATGGGACTTGGCACAACAAGGTGTTTTGGAGGCGCATGCCAATAAAGACGCCGCAAGTACGCGACGATCAACGTATGCACAACTCGCGGAACGAGCCGCAAATGCCGCAGCCCGATTGACACAAATGGAGGGACGGGGTGCGGAATTTTTCTCGAATGTGAAAATCGCGGAGCAACACGTCGCCACGCTCGAGCTCGCGCTGAGAATGGCCGAGGATGCGGCGCGCACACCATCGACTGGATTGCGCATTCTCGCCAAAGCCCAGGCCCCGGATACTCCGCTCAAATCGTCGCGACGCATCGTGACGATTCTCGGGCCCCTCGTCGGTTCGTGTTTCGTCATTCTCGGCGCTGTATTGTGGGAATTGCGCGCATTACGAATTCATACGGCCACGGAACTCGCGTATTGGTCTCGCGGGCCCGTGTTGGCGTCGTCTCGATGGCCGAACGTTCAGCGAGCACTTCATGACCTCATCGCCGAATTGGCGACACCTCTACGCCAATCCGAAGGAAAAACGTTGCTCGTGGCTCTCGGTACCGCCGAAATGGCGCCGGTACACTTGTTGGCTTTCGGCCTGCATGAAGCATTGGAACGAGACCCTCGAAAAAGACCGCGATTCATCGATGTGGGTCCCATTGCGGAAAATCGAACAGAACTGCGCAAGGCGTTGCATCAGGCGGATCGCGTCATTGTCGTGGTTTGGGCCGGAGTGCATTCCGCCGCCGAAGTGAGAATGTTCGCCGATGATATCGCAGAATCCGGGCGAGTCTCGACGGTTCTCATCAACGTGCGCTCGGATCACGCCGCCTTGCGGGATCGAATCGGCCGGATGAACGCGTTTTGGAACACGACCTCAGCTGCCAAGCCTATCGGAGACGACAATGGAGGTGCAATGCCATGACAAACGATAACGGGACCGCATTTTCCGAACAAAGCCGACGAGTCATCGACATTCTTGGCATTCGCTTGGTGGATACGACCCAATCGAATGCCATTCGCATGATGGAGCAGTGGATTCGAGATCCCGACCGCAAAACGCGACGCTTGTACTTCGTCAATACGCATACGTTGAATCTGGCCGCGGACGATCCCACCACCAAAGCGATCCTCAATTCGGCGGACGCCATTTTCGGCGACGGAACCGGCGTCCGTTGGGCCGCCCGCTTGCAAGGCATCACCGTCATGGACAATCTCGCCGGTACGGACCTCATTCCCGAATTCATGCGGGCCATGTCCGGTCGATATTTTCGATATTATTTACTCGGAGCAGATCCTGAAACCATTGAAAAGGCGGCTCATTTCGCGTTTCGTCAATTTCCGGGCTGGGATCAAGTCGGCTTTCATTCCGGTTACTTGACGCCGGACACCAAAATCCGCGTCTTGGAAGAGATTCGCACGACGCGACCGGATATGCTGCTCGTCGGTATGGGACAACCAAAACAAGAACGGTTCTTGTTCGACCATCGCGACACATTATCCGTGCCGGTTTGTGTCGGCGTTGGAGGACTTTTTGATCATTGGGCAGGTAATCTGCAACGAGCGGCTCCTTGGGTACGGCAAATCGGATTCGAATGGGCGCAATTGCTCGTGCAACAACCGCATAAGGCCCGTCGATATCTCATCGGCAATCCGAAGTTTCTCGGGCGCGTCGCGCTCCAATTCATCCGTGAGGCAAGGTCCCATGCCTAACGTGAGCCGCGTTCGCTGGACCGTAAAAAAAGCCTCACGGCTCGGCCTCGTGACGGCGAGCGATCTGATTGGCATGCCAAACTTATCCGCAAAACCACGTCTGCACGTATTGACCTATCATCGCTTCGGACCTGCAATCCGAGACCCCTTTTGCGTCCCTCGTGAAACATTCGTCCGCCAAATGCATTGGCTCGCCAGGAAAAACTTGGCCGTTTCGCTCGAACATCTGCAAGCGTTTGTCCTGGGCGCGGCTTCCTTACCGGGTAACGCGGTGCTCGTGACCATCGATGACGCGTGTTCGAGCGTGCTCACCCACGCATTGCCGGTGCTGCGCGATTTTGCCATTCCCGCAGTCGTATACGTTCCCGCAATGCTGGTGGGCACGACTGCCCCAAGCGAATTCGGTGAACGAGTGTTACGTTGGGACGAACTCGAATGTTTGCAAAAGAGCGGAGTGACCATCGGCTCTCACGGCCTGCGCCATCGATCGCTGGGACAAATGCCGTATGAAATGGGGCGTGAAGAGGTCTTTGAATCGCGGGCGCTCTTGTCATCGCGGCTCGGCACGCCCGTGACTTCATTTGCATATCCTTTCGGCACACGGGCTCACCATAACGATATGACACGTACGCTGCTCCGAGATGCGGGGTATGAAACGGGTTTTACCTCGCAGCATGGAGGGATTTCGCCGGGTCTGGATCCATTGGCGCTTCCTCGAGTCAAAATCGAAAGCGGCGAAAACGATTGGATGTTTCAACGAATCTGCCGCGGGGCTTTGAATGGGTGGGCGCTGGTCGATGCCTTGTGATCGTAGAGCAGCGGGAACCCACTTTTCATGACCCCTCGGGAAACACGCTCGACCGCGCACGCTCGTCGCCCATGACGGCGCGAGCGGTTCGACGGTGCCGATACCCGACAATCGTTTGTCGCAGAAAAACTCGCTCCTCGACCGTGAGCGCAAAACGCCAGATGCCGAAGGCGGAAACAGCGACGGCCGGTATGCCGCCCAGCGTCAGCGCAAGCAGGTAGGTCGTAAAACCTGGCGCAACGAACTGCCGCCACACGAAGGCAAAGCATAAAAGCGGAATTGCGGCTTTCCACGCGGGGACAAGGGTTTCACGCGCGAGCCCCAATGACGATACTCCCATTTCGCGGGCCATCCAGGGCCAAAAAAAGCCCCAACCGAAGAGAAGGGCCGGAACGAGCGAACCGAGAGCGGCTCCGACGGGGCCGGCGAGCCATTTCAACAAGACAATGCTCGCAACGATATTGATCAAAGCTTCCGCGACGAGCAATCGCACGAGCGGCGCTTCGTGCCCGCACATCAAAAACACACTTTTGCCGATTCCATGCGTGAGAGTCGTCGAATAGGTCCAACATAAGAGAATTCTCGCCAAAACGACGATATCGTTCCCCGACGCTCGACCACGCGCGAGAAGTTCGAGGAGCGGCTCGAGAAATATGTGGCATAGCAGAAATAACGGTGTTGCGATCAGCGCGTTGATCCGAACGCCGCGCAAAAACAACCGTTGCCAATTCGAATTCTGCTCCGCCCCGTGGACGGTTGCCGCCGCGGGTCCCAATGCTTCCGGCAATTGCCGCGAAAACGTTGCAAAAAGCTCCGGGATTTTGGCGCCGATATGGTACGTCGCCACAAACGAAACGGACAGCATGCTGCCGACGAGAAATCTGTCCGCCTGAACGAGCACGATGCCCGCGAAAGCTGCGACATACGCCAGCGACGAAAACCTCGCGAGACGCCGCACGACCGACCTCGAAACCAAACCCAAGCGCAAACGTACCTCGGGCATGACGCGCGTTGCAGAAAATGCGAGCAGAACATCGACCAGAATCAAACAAGTGAATTGGAGGACGAGAATCGTCGGCAAACTCCGCCGCCATTGCAACGCGCACACCAAAAGCACGAACGAAACGATTGCGCCCAGCGTGCTCAGACGCTCGACAATCGAAATTCGTTGCTGCCCACAATGCACTTCGCGAAACATTTCGAGCGGAAAAAGGATGGCCATTCCTATGGCGAAAATGCGAATGGTCGATCGAAATTCCTCGCGATGTTGCGACGACGCACCAATGATATCGAGCAATTCGTCCGCGGCGAAATAGCCGATGATGATCGTGATGAGCCCTCGAACACAATTGATGAAAAATACCGTGGAGAGAATGCGACCGAGCTGATCCCAGCTCTTCGACGGAATCAATTCGGCCGTGCGCTTCTTGACGGCTACGCCGAGACCCAAATCGAATAAGACACCATAACCAAGAAAACTCCAGATCAAACTATAAAATCCGAGTTCTTCCGTGGACAACCTCGTGCACAAAAGACGAAATGAGACCACGCCCAGGAGCAGGCGCAATGTGTTTCGTACGTATCCCGAGGCCGAATTGCGCCAGATGCGCCGGCCGAGATTTTCTTGCGTCACCCAAGCCCTCCTTCGAATGTCGCTCGAGTTCCTGCATTACGCTCGCAATGGACGATGCGACGATATTTTCGAAGTTCGATGAAACCCGAGGAGAAGAATCCGAGCGTGACGCGAGCGGCGGACAATGCAACGTTTATTTCCGATCATTTCGATTCCGGTGACGATAAAGGACGAAATCGCATTCGGGACGGTTTTGTACCATTATCTGAAATGGCGGCTGGTTTTCAGACGTTACGCGACCCGATGGTCTCATAACTGTGTAATCGTATGCGCAGCGCGATTCTTTCCGCCCCCATTGACGAACTGCATGCCGCCGTATACACAGGAATGCATGCGCAAAAAGCGATTGATTTCGAGTACGAAAACATGGGTCCCAATTCTTGCTCTTTTGGGCATTGGATTGATCACTACGGGCAAAGCCGCGGGAGAAATTACCGATGACGGCGTACCTGCAGGCATGGTCGCCCATGTCTCGGGAGGAATGTGTCCGGCGGGATGGATTCCCGCCGCGAATGTCGAAGGTAGAATCGTGGTTGCGGTCGCCGACGGTAAAGACGTCGGTGTGCAGGTGGGAATGCCGCTCGGAGACCAAGAAGATCGCGAGCATACGCATGCGTATAAGGGCAATATCGCGCTGACGGCAAAATCGATCGCCGCCGCCGACGGCGCCAATCAGGAAGGTGCTCAGGCGCAATCCTATATGCTTTCGGGAACGACAAACCCCGGCCCTTCGGGGCTCGGTTTCGTACAGGTGACGGCATGCGTAAAGCAATGATATTATCTTTATGGTGCGTCACGGCCATACTCATCGCGGGCTGTGCGACCGGCGATTCACTTGATCCGAGTCCCATCGGAACCGCCGGTGGGGGCGGCAATGGTCAGGGGGGCAATGGTCAAGGCGGCAATGGCAGCGGCGGCGATGGCACCGGAAATATCGGCAATGGCGGAAGCGGAGGAAACGCGCCGACCGGGCGTGATGCCATTCCGCAAAATGGAATCGGTTTTTTCCAAATGCCGGCTTGTCCGACCGGCTGGGAACCCTTCAAAGCTGCTTCGGGACGCGCGATTTTGCCCACCGTGGGCACGATGGCCGGCGGAGCGACCGTCGGGACGCCTCTCGGCAGTGGCGAGGAGCGCAAACATACGCATTCGGTCCAAGCCGCTTTCAACTTGATCGATATTTCTTATGTCGGCGTTGCGGGCGGGGGCAATAGCGGCGTGGCCAAGGCCGGCGCAGCGTCATTTACGACGACGTCCGATCCGGCATCCACCGGATTGCCCTACGTGCAGCTCCTCGCATGCAAAAAAGTGGCCCCGCCCGAGGCCGCGGCAAAACCATTACCGGCCGGAATGCAGCTGTTCTTCAACATGGCGACGTGTCCCGGCGGCTGGAAACAAACCGCCGCCACGCAAGGCCGCTTTATCGTGGGTTTGCCCAAAGGAGCGCCGGCGGACGTTGCATTCGGCGGTGAACCCATTTCGAGCGCAATGCCGCGCCTGCACACGCACAAGGCGGACGTCGCCGTCACCACGACGGCGCACGGCATTGCATTGGCCGCCGGATGCTGCGGTTCGGGTTATGCCAAAAACGGGACGTACACGAATTCTCAAGACACCGGCAATGGCGATGCGTCTCTGCCGTGGATCGAATTGTTACACTGCGAAAAACTCTGAGCGCACAACCTCGTGATCAATTCTTGTACGCACCACGATCCCACGTGGTCCCGGCGCTCGGACGCAATGCTTGCGTGATGTCGGTCGTCACGTTGCCATAAGCAGCAGCCCCGTAGACTTGTTTGCCCGTTTCGTCGGCTTGACCATTGATCTTGATCCGGAAATCGCCCGTCGCCGCCCCTTGAAAGACCGTCGTGGCCGTCGGCGTATTCGACGTGTCATTGCTTATGTTCAGGCCCGGTGCGGGATTGACCATGGCATTCGTTGAAAACCCGAACACGAGGTTGTATTCGGCGGCATCGAAAGAAACGCCCGCGCCGGAGCCGAGCACGACGCTCGTGCCCGTATTATTCAAATTGAAAAGAATGTTGTTCGTCAGGCGCCATTTCATTTTGCCCATGGTCGCTGCGGAACCGCCAACACCGGATTCCCAGCCCAACACGGTATTGTTCGTCAACGTCGTTTGGAAGTCCGCGCCCGACGTTCCCGCAATGAGAACGACGTACCCGCCCGCATTGGCCGTTTCCAAAACGTTATTCTTGAGCAACACGCTGCCGATATCCATGGAATTCGGCCCGAAACCATTCACCGCATACGCTTGACCGGTCGTTTTTCCTTGGGCACACATCCGATTCGAATCGAAAATCAATGCCCCTCGTTGATACCCGAACCCAACCGCTCGAACCAGGCGTGCCGCCGATGCCCCGACAAACACGTCATTTCCCAGCAAAGTCATCGGATTACCTTTAAGTGTAATGACATTAACTCGT
>CAYSYX010000269.1:0-12743 GCA_964435055.1 uncultured Polyangium sp.
AAAACGAATCTCCACCCCTTGTCGGGTAACTGCCACGGCGTCAAGGAGACCAATTCGAGCGGCAGAATGCGCAATTCACCGAGCGTTCGAAAGCGAAATATCCGATCGTTCGCGCCTCGTTCCCCCGGTTCGACGAAAAGAACCTCGGAATCCGCCGGGAGAATCGCCGGATTGACGAAACGGGGCGTCGGTTTGGCGCGGATCATCCCCATCGCCGGCGCAGGTCCAAGCAAATGAGCAAAATGTTGACGAAAAATACGCAATACGTTCTTGTGCAATGCCCGCTCGCCCGCGACCCGCGTGCGCGCCGTGAACATCGCCAAACCTTCGAGCAATCGACGTACATCCGGATCGTCACGCGACAAAGGCGTATTCGGATACGTCCCGCTGTACGTAATCCGCATGCGATCAAGCGCGGCGAGTTCGTCCAAAAATATCTGCTCGAGTTCTTCGTCCATGAATGAACCTTGCCCTTCAGCCCAGCTTGATCAAACTTCCGTCGACTTTGACCAAACTCCCTTTGATCGTCGTCAGGTCTTTGCCGACATTCGTGAGCGGTCCGGCCACGTCGACTTTCATCGTCCCCGCGACTTCCACACTCCCCGCCGAAACCTTGGCCGACATCGCCCCTTTGGCCGTGAGGGATCCCGATGTTCCTTCAATCGTCGCATTTGCCCCGGAAACCTTCGCGTCCGCCGTGGCGCTCGCCGTAAGTCCGGCGCTCGAATCGAGCGACATCGCCCCCGTGCTCGATACCGAATACTTGGCGGAGGAGGAAATCGTCATATCCTTGGTGCTCGTGACGTTCATTTTTCCCGACGCCGTATGCGATGAATCCTGCGACGAAATCATTTCGATTTTTTCGGCGTCGACTTTGTAATTCTTGACCTTGATGGTCACTTCATCCTGCTTCTGCGTAATCGTGCTCGTCTCCTCCGGCCCGGCCACTTTGAAGAGAAAACTCTCGGCGTCTTGCGTAATCGTCGATGTGCTCTTTTCCCCGGCGACCTTGGTCGTAATCGACGTCCCGTTCATCACCATCGTTTGCGTGATCTTGCCCGAGGCGTTCTTCACCGTCACGGTGATGCCGTCGATCTTGCTGAGTTCAATGGAGCAAACGAGGGTATTGGACATGACGAACCGCGTGATCGAGCGTTTCCAATCGCGCGGGATCCAGCCTATCCGATCCCCGAAAGGGATCCAAAAAAGCTGCAGCGATCTTATTCAACGCCTTGAATCCAGGTCGAAAACGGCACAAGCGCGAGCCCGAGTCGACTTGGCAAGCGCCCCAAATGCGCTCGGGCCCGACGACACATCAGCGCCAAAAATGTCGCCCATCGCTTTGCGCCAAAAGCCATTCGGCTTGTCCCCGGTTCGCACACGCCGCGCAACAGTAACGCAACCGCACTGTGCGCTCGTTATGTAGCTCCGAATACTCGATGAGCACAAAATTCCCGGGCAGGAACCAAATCACTTGCCAAACCGCCAATCATTTGGCAAGGATGCGCCCGCCCTTCGGCATCACCCCAGTCGGCATCCATAAGGCTATGAAATCATGCGAAAAATTACACTCGGCGATCGCTTGCGATACCGCTTCGACAACACGCTCTCGGGCGGAGTCGGACCGCTCATCGGTTGGTTGGCGCTCATATCCACCATCCTGATCGTCGCTGCGGCCATCGTCATCATTCTGGCCGACTTGGCGCCGCAACCCGAAGACGGCACGAAACCTTCGTTTCCCGGTATGGTCTGGTCGACGCTCATGCACGCGCTCGATGCGGGCACGGTCGCTGGAGATTCGGGCAGCGTGAGTTACCTGGCGGCGATGTTCGTCGTCACGCTCGGCGGGATTTTCCTCGTCAGCACATTGATTGGTATTCTGACCAGCGGTCTCGAGAGCAAACTGGAAGAATTGCGCAAAGGTCGCAGTTTGGTCTGTGAAAATGACCATACCGTGATTCTCGGCTGGTCCCCGCAGATCTTCGCGGTCGTTTCCGAATTGATCTTGGCCAATGAAAGCCGAAGCGACGCGGCGATCGTCATTCTCGCCGAAAAAGACAAAGTCGAAATGGAGGATGCGCTGGGTGAGCGCATTGAATGGCCCAAGCACATCCGTTTGGTTTGTCGCACCGGAAGTCCGATCGATCCGGCCGATTTGCAGCTCGTCAATCCCAACGAAGCTCGTTCGATCATCGTCGTTGCGCCGGAAGAAGGTGATCCGGATGCGCACGTCATCAAGACCATTCTGGCCTTGGTCAACGGTCCCGATCGGCGCGCGGGCAAATACCATATCGTCGCGGAAATTCGCGACCCGTCGAACCTCGAAGCCGCGCGTCTGGTCGCCGGCGACGAAGCACAAATTCTCCCCGTCTCGCAACTCATCGCCAGCATCACCGTCCAGACATGTCGTCAATCGGGTTTGTCGCAAGTCTACACCGAGCTGCTCGATTTCGGTGGTGACGAGATCTACGTGACCGCAGCGGCATCCGGTGTGGTCGGGAAAAACTTTGGTGAGGCGCTCTTTCTGTACGAAGGCTCGACGTTGCTCGGATTGGTGGACAAAAGTGGCCGTGTAAAACTCAATCCGCCCATGGACACGACCATCGCCAAGGGCGATTCGGTCATCGTCGTCGCCGAGGATGACAGCAAGATTCGAACAACCTCGGAATTCAAAGCCAAGATCGATTTGACGGTGATCAAACCCAAGCCAAACCTTCCGGCGCCGAAGGAACAGATCTTGGTCTTGGGGTGGAACGATCGCGGTCCGGCGATTTTGGGCGAGCTCGATCGTTATGTGGCCAAAGGTTCGCGCGTATGCGTCGTCCACCATAACGAAGCCTTGAAAGCAACGATGACGGAGATTGCTTCCGCATTGGAAAATATCGAAGTCGTCTTCGAGGTGGGCGATACGCGTAGTCGTAAAACGCTCGATCGGGTGACCACCGAGACGTACGATCATTTGATTACGCTGGCGCCTTCGAATGAAATGGGTCCGCAGGATGCCGACGCGCGCACGCTCGTCACGCTCTTGCATTTGCGGGACATCGGGAGCAAAACGGGACGGGATTTCTCGATTGTGAGCGAAATGCTCGATGTGCGAAACCAGAAGCTCGCGGAGGTCACGCGAGCCGACGATTTCATCGTCAGCGACAAGCTCGTTTCGTTGATGATGGCGCAGATCGCGGAGACACCGGCGCTCGGCGAAGTGTTTCGAGATTTATTCGATCCGGACGGCGCGGAAATTTACTTGAAGCCCGCGGGCGAATACGTCGAAATCGGCAAACGCACATCATTTGCCACGGTGGTCGAATCGGCGCGGCGGCGTGATGAAGTCGCAATGGGCTATCGCGTGGCGAAAGACGCGACGAATGCGGGCGCATCGTATGGCGTGCGGCTGAACCCCAGCAAAGGCGAGATCGTGGAATTTGCGGCGGGTGATAAGGTGATTGTGCTGGCGAGCAGTTGATCGACCCTCTTGAGCGGCGATTCCCCGCCAAACTCTCCGCGATGCGTGCCGGTCGCCGCACGGACGCGGCCGGCAAGTAAACTCGCACAATCACCGCCTTCGGATCGCGATCACCCATCGAGGCCGCGAACGTTATCAAAACCGCAATACGTGGTCCGGACGTGAATCAGACGTTCGTCATGAAACGATTTCGCTTGCGCGCATAGCGGCAACGTTGCCTCGAGCGGTTTGCATTTCAACAGATTCCAAAAGAGGATTTCGCCCGCGAAGCATTGATGATTCATGCTTTCGGGTGGCCCGATCCTTGCCAATGACGTACACTCGGCCATTCTTGGTTTCGCTCATGCAACGCTGACCGCCGAGATTACAACGACGTGCGCCGAGACATTCGAGCACGTTTCGTAGGGAGCGCCAACGCCATGAAAACGCTTGTCGATTTGCTTATTGCCCAACGCAACGCGATTCCCACCCGAGGTTATGTCTTTCTCGAAGACGGGGAAACGCTGGAAAGTCACCTGACATTCGCGCAACTCGACGCTCGCGCACGCGCAATTGCCGTGCAATTGCTGCAGCTTGATGTGCCAAAAGCGCGTGCCTTACTGCTTTTTCCACCGGGACTCGACTTCATTGCCGCATTCTTTGGATGTTTGTATGCGGGCGTGATTGCCGTACCCACGTATCCGCCGGATCCCATGCGTTTGGACCGAACATTGCCACGTTTGCAAGCCATCGCAGCGGATGCCGAAGCGAGCATCGTGCTCACGACGGAAATGATTTGCGGATTGGCGGGAATGTTGTTCACGCAAGCCCCCGAATTGAAAAGACTCCATTGGGTCGCGGTCGATGCATTGGACAATTCTTTGGGACGTACGTGGGAGCCGCCGAAGATCACGAGCGAAGATTTGGCGTTTCTTCAATACACGTCGGGTTCGACGGGACAACCGAAAGGCGTCATGGTGAGTCATTCGAATTTGCTCCACAATTCGTCGGAGCTGTTTCGATTGTCCTACGAAGGTCCCGAAACCGTCGCGGTATCGTGGTTGCCAAGTTATCACGATATGGGGCTCATCGGGGGCATACTGCAGCCACTTTATGCCGGGATTCGCGGCATCTTGATGTCACCCATTTCGTTCCTACAGAAGCCGGCGCGTTGGCTTTGGGCCATCAGCCGTTATCGCGGAGTTTTGAGTCCATTTCCTAATTTTGCCCTGGACCTGTGCGTTCGAAAGATCACCGATGCGCAATGCGCGGATCTCGATTTGCGATCTTGGCATGGAGCTTGGAATGGCGCCGAACCGATCCGAATGAGCAGCTTGGTTCAATTTGCCGCCAGGTTCGAACGTTATGGATTCCGGCGGGAATCCATGTTCCCTTGTTATGGATTGGCCGAAGGAACCCTCATTGTTTCCGGCGATTTCGCACGCCTTCCCAATATGTCCGTCACGCTCGATCGCCGCGAGCTCGAACGCGATCGCGTCGTCGAAGTCGACACCGCATCTCCGAATGCTCACATCCTTGTCGGCGCAGGCCGCAGCATCGAGGGGCAAAACATTCTCATTGTGGATCCGGCGACGCGGCAACGAGTTGCCGACAATCACGTGGGTGAGATATGGGTGCAAGGTCCGAGCGTAGCGCGAGGGTATTGGAATCGGCCGGAAGAAACCGCGGGGGCATTTCAAGCGTTTGTCGCGGATTCGAGCGACGGACCCTATTTACGCACTGGCGATCTCGGATTTTTGCGTCAAAACACGCTCTTCGTCACCGGCCGCCTCAAGGATTTGATCATTTTACGCGGTCGCAATCATTACCCCCAAGACATCGAAGCTCTCGCCGAACAATGCGACGCACGATTGCGTAAAGGTTGCTGCGTGGCGTTTTCCATCGATATCGACGGGGAAGAACGATTGCTCATCGTCGCGGAAGTCGATGAACGCCAGGGCCCCGTTCCCGTGGACGAAATCGCCCGAGCCATTCGCCAAACCCTCGCCGACAAACTCGAATTGAGCGTCCATGGCGTGGTGCTGCTCAAAGCGGGTGGAATTCCCAAAACATCAAGCGGCAAATTGCAACGACGCGCGTGCCGGGCGCGATTGCAGGAAGAAACACTCGAAGAACTCGGCCGATCATTCTTGCACTACGGCGGAAATCCCGAATTTGATGAACACCCGAGCGACGTGGCCGGATGGTTGCAACAACAAGGAAGCCAAGTCTTGCGCATTCCCGCACATCAAGTGGACATGCACGCGCCATTGCCGGCGCTCGGCTTGGATTCTTTGATGGCCGTCGAATTGCGTCAGCGCATCGAGCAAAAACTGGGACGAACATTGCAGATGGCCCTGATGACGAGCGGTCACAGCTTGTTTGACCTGGCCAAACTTCTTGAAGAAGGACAAACCTATTCGAACGAATTACCGCCCCTGCCCGCTTTGCAACGTGCACAAGTCACAGCTCGAACGTTTCCATTGTCGCAAGGGCAACGAGGGTTGTGGCACATTCATTCGCTGGCCCCGCAAAGCGCCGCATATCACGTCGCCTTCGCCGCCCGGTTCCGGTCCCTCATCAACGTCCCCGCCCTCGCCGACGCCGTGCAAGGTTTGTCGCGACGCCATCCGCTGCTGCGTTGTCTCATAATCCTGGAACACGGCGAGCCTCGCCATGAAGTCCTCGAGCATGGACCGGCTCTGCAAATCAACGATGCCTCCGCATTGGGCGAAACAGAATTACGGACTGCCGTCGATCGAGCCTACCGAATGCCGTTCGATCCGGCCAAGGGACCACTGTTTCGAGCATCCCTGTTTCATCGGACGAACGATGATGCCGTGTTGCTCTTGGTGGCGCATCATTTGGTCTGCGACGGTTGGTCGTTATGGTTGCTTTTGGACGAACTGCGTCAAGCGTACGAAGCCACGACCGCCCGTACACCTCTGGCGCTGCCCGAGCCCGCAATCCACTACGCGGATTATGTCGCCTGGGAAGCGCAATGGCTGGGTGGAGCGCATGGCGAGAGATTATGGACCTATTGGCGCAATCAATTGGCCGGCGCCCCCGACGTCTTGGCATTACCGATCGATCATCCTCGTCCCGCACAAATGACTTACCACGGGGCATCGGTTGTTTTTCGCCTCAATGCTGAATGCACAAAGCAAATCAGAGCTTTGGCGCGAAGCGAAAACGTGACGCTGTATGTGGTTCTCTTGGCTGCATTTGAACTGCTCCTGGGTCGATACACCGGCCAGGACGATTTCGTTGTCGGTACGGCCGCATTTGGACGGGAATTCGCGGGCCTCGAAAATATCGTGGGGCATTTCGTCAATGTTTTGCCCATTCGAGCGGACCTCGCAGGTGACCCGACGATTCACGAATTCCTCGCCCGGGTGCGAAAAACCGTCGGCGAAGCGCTCACGTATCAGGCATTTCCCCTGCCTCAGCTCATTGAACGGCTCAATCCTCAGCGTTCGCCTGACCGTCCCGCATTGGTTCAAGCCGTTTTTTCGCTGCAAGCCGCGCAAAACCATCGTTCGTTGGTGGAACTTTTTACGGAGTTCGGCCCGGAAAAACCAGCGGCGTGGGGCGGCACGACCGTGGAACCATTTCCTTTGGCACAGCAAGAAGGCCAATTCGATCTGACGTTGGAAATGGCTGAATCTCGCGGACAACTCGTCGGACAATTCAAATACAACGCGGACATTTTCAAACGCAGCACGATCGAAAGACTCGTCGGGCATTTTGAACAGCTGCTGCATGACATCGTCGCCGATCCCGGACGACGCATCACCGAGCTCGATCTGGTATCACCGGACGAACGGCGTGTATTGTCCACGTGGAGCCACGTACCGCATGCTCGTGAGGCATTTCGCCCGGCGCACGCTCTGTTCGAAGCTTCGGCGCAGCGTTTTCCCGATACGCTTGCGCTCGCCGATGCGACCACCCAACTCACTTATCGCGAGCTGAATGCCAAGGCCAATCAAATGGCTCATGCGCTTCGAGCGGCCGGGGTTGGTCCGGACAGTATCGTCGCCTTGTGTACGGAGCGGCAACATGCCCTCGTCATGGGACAACTCGCGATTTGGAAAGCCGGCGGAGCATTTTTGCCCATTGATCCCGCGTCCCCGCGCGAGCGGGTGGCGTTCATGCTTCGCGAAGCGCGCGTATCCCTCCTATTGACGCAATCATCGTTGCAGGAAACGCTGCGTGATTTCGGCGTGGCCATGGTTTTTCTCGACGCTCCCGACGAGGCGATGGCGGCGTACTCGACAAACGCCGTGGATGTGGATCTGCACCCGGACAACCTGGCGTACGTGATTTACACATCGGGATCGACCGGTCGACCCAAAGGCGTGCTCGTGCCCCATCGCGGACTTGCCACGCTCGCCGATTCCGTGATCCAGCGTTTCGGTGTGCGTCCGGACGATCGCGTTTTGCAATTTGCTCCGATGATTTTCGACGTTTCGGTATGGGAGCAGTTGATGGCTTTTTCCGCGGGAGCGAGCTTGTGGATCGCCCCGGCGGATGCCGTGATCGATCCCGGGGAACTTGGCCGTTTGCTCGAAAGGCACCGAATGACGGTGGCGACTTTACCGCCGGCGGTGTTGTCGGCAATGCCCACCATGCAATTGCCCGATTTGCGCGTAGTGATATCGGCGGCGGATTTTCCATCGCGTGATGTATTCGAACGCTGGTCTGTCGGGCGAAACCTTTGGAATGCGTACGGACCGACGGAAATATCGATTTGCGCCACGGTCGCCTCGTGCTCGGCCACAAGCGATACGACGGTGATTGGTGGACCTATCGGGCCGGCGTATCTCTACGTCGTTGATAAATCCATGCAATGGACTCCCGTTGGCGTCCCCGGGGAACTTTGCATTGGTGGCGAAGGCGTGGCGCGAGGATACCTTGGTAACGCGGCGCTCACGGCCGAGCGGTTTGTCCCGGATCCCTTCGGACCAATCCCCGGAGCTCGTTTGTATCGTTCGGGCGATCTTTGTCGCCGCCTGGACGACGGCACATTGCAATGCCTCGGGCGTTTGGATGAGCAGGTCAAAATACGTGGCTTTCGTATTGAACCGGGAGAAGTGGCCGCTCGATTGCGGCAATATCCGGGCGTTCGTGACGCCGTTGTCGTAGCGGTCGCGTCGGCCGCCGACGGACACAGCGCCAAGCGGCTGGTGGCGTATCTCGTGCCGGAAGAGAAATGTGAATTGTCCAGCCAAACTCTCCTGGTCTACCTCCGCGACAAACTGCCGGCGTACATGCTTCCCGCAGCGTTTGTCTTCCTGGAACGATTGCCCCTCACCTCGAGCGGCAAGGTCGACCGTCGAGCATTGCCGCGTCCGGAGACGTTCTTCGCCGGCGACGACGCGCCTGCGCGTACGCAAGTGGAAACACTGCTCGCCGCAATCTGGAGCGAACTGCTCGGCGTCGAACGTATCGGCACGAATGACGATTTTTTTGCCCTCGGCGGCCACTCCCTTTTGGCCACGCGGGTCATCGCGCGCATTCACGCCGCGTTGGGCGTCGACCTGCCGCTGCGCACAGTGTTTGAAGCGCCAAACCTCGCGTCCCTGGCCGCTCGTATCGACGCGGCACGTAACAACGGAACGCTCGTCCCGCCCATCGTTCCCCGGAATTTGTCGGCCGATATGTCCCCGCCGCTTTCCTCGGCCCAACAGCGCCTGTTTTTCCTGGAACAGCTTCAGCCGGGTTCGTCCGAGTACATCCTCGTGGAGCCGGTACGTTTGCTCGGACCGCTGGATGTGTCGTTGTTGGAATCCGCGCTCAATGCGGTCGTCGCACGCCATGAAACCTTACGCGCGACGTTTGCAACCATCGACGGCACACCAAGGCAGCAGATCGCGCCGGCAGTGTTTATCGAATTGCCGCTCGTCGATCTCTCCGAGGTTCCTCCGGCCAAACGCGATGCCGAAGCTTTGCGCCTGGTGCACGAGATCGCCGTTCGTCCCTTCGAACTTGATCGCGGTCCTTTGGTTCGCGCGTTGCTCGTTCGGTTGGACAATTTTGACCACGTGTGGGTCGTCGCGATGCACCACATCGTGGCCGATGGATGGTCGCTCGGTATTTTCAGGGAGGAGCTCGTCGCGTATTACGACGCCGCCAAAACCGGCACCCCGCTTTCCCTTCCGGCATTGCCCATTCAGTACGCGGATTATGCGGTTTGGCGTGACACAGATGCCCGGTCATTCGAATCGCGTGATCTCGAGTATTGGAAGAAGCAGTTTGCGGAGGCCGTTGCGCCGCTGAATTTGCCGCTCGACGGAACGTTTGCCTCGACAGACCACGCGGGCGCCATGCACACGTTGCGCTTGTCGCCCGAGCTGACCGGCGCGTTGCGTGCCTTTGGACAACAGCATCGCGTAACGCTGTTCATGGTGTTGCTCGCCGCGCTGAATACGCTTTTGTTTCGGCTCACGGGTCAAGCCGACATCGTCGTGGGTGTACCCATCATGCATCGCGATCGCATGGAAACGGAGCGGCTCATCGGGTTGTTCCTGGACACACTCGCAATGCGCACGCGGCTCACGGGCACGCAGGCTTTTCACGAGCTGTTGGATCAGGTGCGAAACGTGGTGCTTTCGGCGGAAACCCATCGGCATTTGCCGTTCGACCAACTCATCGCCGCCATTCAGCCCGAGCGCGATCTGAATCGTCATCCGCTCTTCGATGTGATGCTCAACGTGGTCGATCTTCCGTTCCGCCAAACCCTTGCGCCACGAGGAACGACCGCGCAGCCCTTCGATCGCCCCGAAATTGCCGCCAAATGCGCCTTGGAACTGTATGCGTGGAAAGACGGCGATCAGCTTGCGCTCACGTTGCTTTACCGCCGCGCGCTTTTTTCGTCGACGCGCGTCGCCGCTTTGCTCGACCAAATGGAGGTTTTGCTGGAACAACTCGTGGCCATGCCAAACCTGCCATTGCATCGCTTCACGTTGGTCACGCCGAACGCGCGTCAGGTGCTGCCCGATCCGCAGATGTCGCTCGATGCGGAGCCCGGGGAACGCATTTCCGACAGAATTCAGCGGCTCGCGCAAACGCAGCCCGAACACGCTGCCGTTTGCCAGGACAACCGTACGTGGTCCTACCGCGCGCTCGCGGATGCGGCGACAAACCTCGCGCACAATCTGCGTACGCACGGCCTTCAACCCGGTGACGTCGTCGCGGTGACGGGTCCGCGATGTTTCGGGCTCATCGCTGCAATGACCGCAGTTCTGTTCGGGCCCGGCGTTCTCTTGACGCTCGCCCCCGACCTGCCCCTCGCCCGTCACGAATTGATGCTCCGCGAAGCCGGCGCACGCCTGTTGCTGCACGTCGGCGCAGGCGACCTGGACGAACTCGGAGGCGACCTTTCGCTGCAAGTATTCCGCATTGAAACGGACACCGGGGTGGCTCACGCGCCGGCGCAAACCCACCCGACCGTCCTTTCGGACAAACCGCGTCCGGCGCGCGACCTCGACGATGCGGCCTACGTATTTTTCACATCGGGCACGACGGGCACACCGCGCGCCGTGCTCGGCAGTCATCGCGGCCTGAACCATTTCTTGCATTGGCAGCGACAAACCTTTGCCATAAATGCGGATGATCGCGCCGCGCAATTGACCGGTTTGTCTTTCGATGTCGTTCTTCGCGACGTGTTCACGCCCCTCACCAGCGGCGCAACGTTATGTTTGCCGATGGAAAACGACATGCGGGAACCTTCACGCCTGCTCGCCTGGCTCGAACGCGAACGAATCACACTCATCCACACGGTCCCCACCATCGCTCGAGTGTGGCTCGACGAAGTCCCGCCTGGCGTTTCGTTGCCTTGGCTGCGTCGGGTGTTTTTCGCGGGCGAACCCCTCGCGGATACGCTCGTCCATCGTTGGCGCAGAGCTTTCCCCACCGGCCAGGTCGTCAATCTGTACGGCCCCACGGAAACCACATTGGCCAAGTGTTACGAGGTTGTCGAGCCCAACCCGAGGCCCGGCATTCAGCCCGTCGGTCGGCCCATGCCCGGAGCGCAATCGTTTGTCTTCGTCAACGGCGACCAACCCGCCGGTATCGGCGAAACCGGCGAGATCGTCCTGCGGACCCCCTTCCGCAGCCACGGCTACCTGAACGATGCCGAAGAAACCGCGCGCCGTTTCATCCCAAATCCTTGGAATTCCTCCGCCGATGATCTGCTCTACCGCACAGGCGACTTGGGACGGTTTTTCCCGGACGGACGCATCGAAATCCTCGGCCGCCTCGATCACCAAGTCAAAATCGCCGGCGTTCGCGTCGAACCCGCCGAAGTCGCCGCGGCACTCGAACGTCATGCCCACGTATCCGCCGCGTGCGTGGTGGCCGCGAAAAACCCTCAGCACACGTATGCCCTCGTCGCCTACGTCGTGCCGGCCGCGTCGACGAGTCCGGCCGAGTTGCTGAACCACCTGAGTCGTCACCTTCCCGCGCCGATGTTACCCGCCGCGTTCGTCTTTCTGGAACAGTTGCCCGTTTCGCCCAACGGCAAAGTCGATCGCAAAGCGCTCCCGCCACCCGTATGGGACGTCCCGGTGGACAATGCGCGTTTCGAAGCGCAAACGCCTGCGGAACAAGCGATTACCGAATTGTGGTCGGTCGCTCTGGGCGTCGAACGAGTCGGCCTGCACGACAACTTTTTCCTGCTTGGAGGTCATTCGCTTCTGGCTATGCAAGTCGCCGCACGCATGGAGAAACTGCTGGGTGTCGACATTCCCGTTCGGGCGATCTTCGAAACGCCCACGATTGCCGACCTACTCGCGCGTTTGTCCACATCGGATGAGGCAAACCCGACGGCGGCAACGACGCTCGAGATCCTTCCCGCCCCTCACGACCATGACAAACCGTTTCCACTGACCGACGTCCAGGCGGCGTTTTGGCTCGGACGCTGCGGCGATTTTGCCATCGGCGACGTGGCCACCCAGGGTTATCAAGAGCTCGACTTGGAAGGTTACGACATCGACCGGCTGCTCGAGGCGTTTCAAAAGCTGATTCAACGTCATGATATGTTGCGCGTCATCATTCTGCCGAATGGCACGCAGCGAGTTTTGACGGACGTACCCACGCTCGCGGTGCCTATTGCCGATCTGCGCCACCTCGATGCCTCCACCGTGGACGATCGTTTGTCGCTCATCCGCAACGAGATGACCCAGAAAAACCGAAAACTCGATCAATGGCCGCTGTTCGATGTGCATTTGTCGCATTTGAACGACGGGCGCGTGCGCTTGCACATCGTTTGCGACGCCATCATCTCGGACGTCTGGAG
>CAYSYX010000270.1:0-12665 GCA_964435055.1 uncultured Polyangium sp.
CCTTTGTGGAGGGTGTGGCCGAGCTGCGCGTGACGGTGCGCGACACGGGGATCTGGATGACGGAAGAGTCGATGGCGCGATTGTTTACGCCATTCATGCAGGCGGACGGATCCACCACGCGTAAATTCGGCGGCACGGGATTGGGATTGACGATTTCCAAGCAGCTCGTCGAATTGATGCATGGAAAAGTCGGTGTGGAGAGCAAGCCCGGCAGCGGAAGTACGTTTTGGTTTACCGCTCGATTTCCGACGGAATCGGTCGAGCTGCCGTCGGGTCCGTCGGCGGAATTGCGTAATGTCAAGATCCTGGTGGTGGACGATAACATCGCTTCCCGGACGAGCATCGTCGAGGCAATGAACGAGTGGGGGATGCAGACGGTCGCCGTCGAAACGGGAATGCAAGCGTTTGTCGCGTTGGCACAAGCCAAAGCCGATCGACCGTTCGAGATGGTTTTGATCGACCAACACCTGCCGGGTTTGTCGGGGATGGAAATCAGCCGCGCGCTCGATGCCGACCGGGGATTTGAAAACTTGCGAAAAGTGTGGATGGGGACGTTCGGGCATGGACTCGGGGCGCGTGAATTACGCGACGTGGGTTTTCATGCATTCGTACCCAAGCCGATCCGCATGCAGAGCCTCGAGAATGCGCTGGTGCGGGCTCTTCAGCGCCAGGATTCGACGCCCGCGATGCCCACGTTGGTACCGCCTGCGCCGGAGGTCATCGCGCCGAGAAATCGCCCGCGTGGAGCGCAGATTTTGGTCGCCGAGGACAATCCCGTCAATCAGCGACTCACGGGCAAGCTGCTCGAACGACGCGGGTATTCTTACGACGTCGTGCAAAATGGCATCGAGGCTGTGGAAGCGGCCGTCACGCAGCCGTATCAATTGATTCTGATGGATTGCATGATGCCGGAAATGGACGGTTATCAGGCAACACGGGAGCTGCGCCATCGGGGATTCAAATTGCCGATCGTGGCGATGACGGCGAATGCATTGTCGGGTGCACGTGAAGCTTGCATTGGCGCCGGGATGGACGATTATTTGACGAAACCCGTGGAACCGCAACGTCTCGACGCGGTGTTGAATCGCTGGCTCATGCCGGCGATCGATTTGCCGACATTGCAAAACATTCGCGAGATCATGAACGGGGATGAAGAAGCCATTCGGGACTTGATTCGCGTTTTTCTGGACGACGCAAGTCAGGGTTTGGAAGAGATGACCGTGGCCATTCAACATCGAGATACCGCGGTGCTGGCGCGCGTCGCCCATAAGATCAAATCCGCGAGCGCATATCTGGGCGCCATGGCGATCCGGCAACGATGTTCGGATATCGAATCGGCGGCCAACGGCGCCGACGCATTTTGGGCATTGCAGCTCGCTTCGCAACTTGGGACAACCATTGACGCATTTCGGGACGCGGCGATCACGCACGGCCTCCTGCTGGTTTAGTCCACCCGATCCGCCCGTCTCATCACGTTCGCGTTTTGCTTTGCGCCGGACCAATCATCCGTCTTTCGCAACAAACGCTGACATCCTGCCCCCGCTGGTGCTAAGAGCACCTGCGTCATGACGACTTCAGCCGAACCTTCCGCCACGACAAACGAACCGAATCGCTACGTACACGCCGAGGTCGAGCCTCGATGGCAACGCTACTGGGAAGAACACGACGTGTTTCGTTCCGAGCGTCGCGAAAATCGCCCCAAGCGCTACGTGCTCGATATGTTTCCGTATCCGTCGGGCGCAGGGCTTCACGTGGGGCATCCCGAGGGGTACACCGCGACGGACATCTATTGTCGTTACAGTCGCATGAAGGGTTACGACGTCTTGCATCCGATGGGCTGGGACGCTTTTGGTTTGCCCGCGGAACAACATGCGATTCGTACGGGTACGCATCCGGCGGCGACGACGGCGCAAAATGTGTCGAACTTCCGCCGCCAGCTGAAGATGCTCGGTTTCAGCTACGACTGGTCGCGGGAAGTCGATACGACCGATCCGCATTACGTGCGCTGGACGCAGTGGATTTTCTTGAAGCTCTTCGAGAAGGGTTTGGCATTCCAGGACAAGATCTTCGTCAACTGGTGCCCGGCGCTCGGTACGGTGCTCGCCAATGAAGAAGTGACCGACGGCAAGAGCGAGATTGGAAATCATCCCGTCGTGCGCACGCCGCTGCGGCAATGGATGTTGCGCATCACCGCGTACGCCGATCGTTTGGCCAAAGATTTGGAGAGCGTCGATTGGCCCGAAGGAACGCTCACCGCGCAGCGCAACTGGATCGGTCGCTCCGAAGGCGCGTTGATTTCGTTTGAGGTCCAAGGACATGGCGGCGCGAAGATCGACGTGTTCACGACGCGTCCCGATACGCTCCAGGGTTGTACCTACGTGGTGCTCGCGCCCGAACACCCGCTCGTCGCCAAGGTGACCACGCCCGAGCATGGCGAGCGCGTGCGGGCGTATGTGGAAGCGGCGTCGCGCAAGAGCGATTTGGATCGAACGACGGCGCAAAAAACCAAAACGGGCGAACCGACGGGCGCGATGGCCATTCATCCGCTGACGGGACAAGCCGTTCCGATCTGGGTCGGCGATTATGTCATCGGCACGTACGGCACGGGCGCGGTCATGGCGGTGCCCGGTCATGACGAACGAGATTTTGCGTTTGCAAAAACGTTTGGCCTGCCGATCATCGAAGTGATCAGCCCCGACGGGGCATTGCATGATTCTCTCGAAGCGGCGTATGTCGACGAGGGGATTTTGGTGCGCAGCGGCGAATTCGACGGGCTCAAGTCGCCGGACGGAAAAAAGGCGATCGTCGGGGCGCTCGAAAAAGTCGGCAAAGGTTCGTCCAAGATTACCTACAAATTGCGCGATTGGGTGTTTTCGCGTCAGCGATATTGGGGCGAACCGATCCCGATTTATTTCCCGGTGGACATGAAAAACCCGGGAGGAGATCCGCGAAAAGGCGACGAACACCTGATTCACTTCGACAAACCGATTGCGGTGACGGAGAGCGAATTGCCGTTGCGTTTGCCCGATTTGCCGGATTTCACGCCGGGAGACGATCCCGCGGGACCGCTCGCTCGGGCCGTGGATTGGCGTTACTTCCAAAAAGACGGCCAATGGTATGCGCGGGAAACGAATACGATGCCGCAATGGGCCGGCTCGTGCTGGTATTACCTGCGTTATCTCGATCCGCACAACAATACCGAAGCATTCAGCAAAAAGGCGTATTCGGATTGGATGCCGGTGGACTTGTACGTGGGCGGTAACGAGCATGCCGTGCTGCATCTGCTCTATGCGCGGTTTTGGCACAAAGTGCTTTTCGATATTGGTGTGGTGACGGATCCCGAGCCGTTCAAGAAGCTCGTGCATCAGGGATTGATTTTGGGCGAGGACGGCGAAAAAATGTCGAAATCGCGCGGAAACGTGGTCAATCCCGACGATATCGTCAAAGCCTACGGGGCCGATTGTCTGCGGTTGTATGAAATGTTCATGGGGCCGCTCGAAGCGGTAAAACCCTGGCAATCATCGCAGATTCAAGGTGTCGTGCGTTTTCGAGATCGCCTCTATTCGATCTTGACGCGACCGCTGACGGATACGATTGACGATGCGACGCGGAGGCTTTTGCATCGGACGATCAAGAAAGTCGGCGAAGACGTCGAGCATTTGTCTTTCAATACGGCGATATCGGCGATGATGGTGTTGCTCAACCATTTGGGTTCATTCAAGGATGTGCCCAAGGAAGCGGCGCAGGGTTTGGCGCTGATCGTGTCGCCGTTTGCGCCGCACGTGGCGGAGGAAATCTGGCATTCGTGGGGTCATGACCGGAGCATATCTCTCGAGGCGTGGCCGTCTTTCGATCCGGCGTTGTGTGTCGACGATGTGCTCGAAATGGCCGTGCAGGTGAACGGCAAAGTGCGCGGTCGCGTGACGTTGTCCGTGAAAGCATCGGAGAATGAAGCGCGGGAAGCGGCGCTCGCGGCGGATGGCGTGTCTCCGTATACGTCCGGAAAAACCATCAAGAAGTTCATCTACGTGCCGGGGAAGATCGTGAATTTGGTTGTGGGCTGACCATTGCCGGCGCCAAAATGAAAGACGGCCGGTTCGCGTTGGAGCCGGCCGTTTTTCTTTTCGAATGATTGTTTACGAATTGGTTCGTCGCGTCAACGTTACTCCCACCGTCGACCGCTGGCGCATCCGACGTTGACCGTCAATTCGAACGCGCCTTCCGACCAATACTTCGCAATGGCGTCGTAGACGTAATGGAACGCCGCATCGGCGGCCGTGGGATCCACTTCGAGAAGTGCGCGCATGTCCGGAAAAACCACGAGCTTGGCGATGGGGTCTTCCAAAAAGTCCCGTCCGCTCGCGAACGATACGCCAATCAATTGTACGTCGACGTCGACTTCACCGAGTCCGACGTTTTCGAGCTCCTCGGACAACGATTCGATCGTCGGGCGACTCGCTGCGGACAGCTCCACCGCTTTGCCGAATTCCGCCAAATCTTGGCGCAAGGCATATTCGCGGAGCATGTCGTAAATTTCCGGGAACGATCCGCGCACCGGCAAAGCCACGAGCGCTTGTCCTCCAGGAACCAATACGCGACGCAATTCCGCGAGCAGCGTGTAGCGCTCTTTGGCGCTCACGTCGGGGTGAATCAAAAGCCCGTGCGTGAAGCTCGAATCATTCAGCGGCAAAGGCAATTGCGTCACGACGTCGAGCGCGATGTTCACGCCGGAAATCGTGGCTGCTTTTTCCCGCGCCAAGGCAATCGCATCGGGCGACGGGTCGTATCCGTAAATATTGGCCCCGGGGAGTTTTTCCGCGAGCAATGCTTCGACAAACCCCGTGCGACATCCGATATCGACAATCGTCGCCGGTGAATACGGAATCGCCATTTCCACCGCGGGCATTCCGAAATTCGCCAGGTATCGCGGAATGACGGAGGTATCGAAAATCGCGGCGTCCGTCGCCGTCAGCGGGGCCCCGATGTTCATGACGGAAGACTCCGACCTTTCGCCGGTTCTTCGTCTTCGTCGTCTTCACCACCCGACAAAATCTCGAGCGCTTCTTCCGCAAGCTCGCCGATCGTCAGCTCGGTGCTTCCTTCCGAACCGTCTTCATCGAGCTCCACGGTGCGCATGTCATCCACGAGCGGTTCGATCATGCGCGCTGCGGCGGGATCACCCACTTGCACGAGCGCTTCGATGGCTGCGGCGACCGCGTCGGCGTCGCCGTGGCGCAAGAACTGGCCGATCAGCTTCGTCACGCCCGGTTCGGGGATCTCCACGAGGATGTACGGCAATTCGGGCAGCGCGGGCGAACCCACGGGCAAACGCTTGAGCGCTCGCTCGACGCCTCGCGCGACTTCCTTGAAGCGATCGAACGCGAGACCTTCGAGCACTTCGCCCGCGTGACTACGCGCTTCGGGATTCTCCGAGCTCAAAACATCAATGAGCGAGTCGACGACACCGGCTCCTTCGAGCTCACCGAGAAGCGATGAAATGCGCACGAGCCGAAGCCCGGCTTCATCTTCGTCACTCTCGCGAAGTGCGGCGGCGATCGCTTCGTTGAGGGTTGCGAGCAACGCGTCTTCGGGTTGTCGAGCAAGCTCGTCATGAAGGCGGCGAACGGTACGCTCGGCATCGAAGAGAGCGCTTAGGGACTGGTCGATCGAAGGTCGGTCTTGCACAGAGACAGGAGCTATCAACACGCCTCGACTTGCGCAAGGTGTGCAGCCGCAAGTTTTGCTCGGAAAGGCACGAGGTCGGCGGGAAAGAAGCGTCGATCGTCGAACACGACGGAACGATGCGGTATAGCCGCTTCATGCAGCCGCTTGCCCGTGCCGCCGTATTCGCAGCGCTCGTCGCCGGGATCGGTATGTTCGGAGTGACGAAACGGCGCGTGCTCGAGCTGCCGGCGAAAACGGAATTCGTGCCGGGATCTCCCCCCGCTGCGGTGTCTTGCGGCCCGAACCGACTGCCCGAAGGGGATACGTGTCTGCCCATTCCGCGGTCGGGTCAAACCGATGTGCCCGGGGCGCTCGACGATGTTCCGCGGGCTTTGCGCGAGCGAAGTGAAGTCATTCCGCGGCGTCCCGAGCGTCCGGCGAAGGCCTCTGCGTACCGGTTTCCGCTTGCAACACCCGCCGAGCCCGTGGTCCTCGCGGGACTTGATCTGCCGGAGCATACGGTGCCCGATGTCGACGTTGCGCCCGCGGCGGCGTTGCTTGGCGCGACAAACGGTGACGAGGTCGTGGTCGTGACGCTCGAGGGGCAAGAAGGACCGGCGGAAATCGCGTTTGTCGGACAGTTTGTCGGGACCACTGTCGTGACGTCCTACATGGTTCGCGACGGAGGTCGCTTGCGCCAGATCCTCTTGGTGCATGGCTACTTGGATCGCGTGAGCGATCGCGTGATCGAAGGATCACCCGTCGATGAAGACGAGGTGCTCGGGTACGTGGGGAGTTTGCCGAGTGGTCACGACGTGCTGTACGTCGAAGCGCGGCAAGTGCGTGAAGGGGCGGGACAAACCGACCCGCTGAAGCTCTTACAAGACGGTTCGAGCATCCAATGCGACGTGCGCAACGTGCTGCGTCAGGGCGCGAGCTTGTAGCCGTGCCCGTAGACGGTGAGGATGTGTTGCGGTTTGTCCGGGGACTTTTCGATCTTCTTGCGCAGCTTGACGATGAAGTTGTCGACGGTGCGATTGGACGGTGACGCGTCGACGATCCCCCATACTTTTTGGAGGATTTCGTCGCGCGAAACGGGTTGGCCGACGCGTTCGTACAAAAGGCGCAACAGTTCGACTTCGTAGAAAGAAAGCGGGCTGTTTTTCGAGCCGCGCGAGATCGTGTGCGTGGTCATGTTGACCTTCGCCAAACCCACCGCGAACACCTCGGGCGTCGTTTCGGAAGGACGCGTGGTTCGCCGGAAGATCGCTCGAATCCGCGCGATGAGCTCGCCGACGCTGAACGGTTTGGTGACGTAGTCGTCGGCCCCGGCATCGAGCCCTCGGATCTTGTCGACCTCTTGGCCGCGCGCCGTGAGGATGATGATCGGCACCACCGCATCGAGGCGCCGCAGCTCTTCGCAGACCTTGAAGCCGTTGGTGTCGGGCAGCATCAAATCGAGCAGCACGGCCTCGGGTTTTTCCTGTTTCGCCAGCTGAACTCCGGCCCCGCCGGTGCCTGCCGACACCACGGCAAACCCTTCGAATTCGAGGGCGTCTGTCAGGCCCAGGACGATGTGAGGTTCGTCCTCGATGATCAGGATCTTCTTCTTCGACGTCACGAGCGGCCCGGTCTTACCACAAAAACGAACGGGGCCCGTAGTGGGCCCCGCCGTTGTCTTGCATTGACGTCACGTCGGACGTCGTTGCTTGTGGGCTGGATCAGCCGCCGGAGTCACCGGAGCAGGTGATGAAGAGCGTCGCGCCCGTTTGCGCTTCGCCCGCGCCGACGAAGCGGATGATGCGCTTCTCGTTTCCAGGGCAATCCTTGACGATTTCAACATTGCCCGTGGCGGGCGTGGTCGTTGCGTCGACGTAGCACCAACCGTTGACCGGAGCGCCGCTGACGAGGGGCGGTTCGGCAAGGTCGTTCTGGCAAGCATCGCGCTCGGCACCTTGCGTCTGCGTGATCTCGCAGAAGCAGTCCAAGCCCGCCTTCTTTGCAACGGGGTCTTCCGACGCTACGTCGACAGCTTTCGCTTTGTCCGAGCCGGCCGGAATATCAATGCGAGCCTTCGCGGGATCGCAGGTGCAGCCTTGGCCTTGCGTGTTGCGGCCTTCAAGGATGAGGCAGGGCACGTTGCCTTCGTTGTCCGGCACGAGCGTACGGGGCAAGCACTGACCACCGAGAGCGGTCTTCAAGCGATCGATGATGGCGCCGATGGCCGGACGGTAACCGAAGTCCGTTGCGTTCTCGCCTTGGTCGGTGAGTTGCGCCGGACAAACGGAAGCGACGATGCCTTGTCCACCGAGGTCCCGAAGAACGGTGAGCTCACGCAGACCCGGATAAGCCTTCGCTTTGATCTGCTTGGTGGGGCTGTTCATGTTGTTCGGGTCGGGCACGCACAGCGGGTTGTCGTTTGTCTTGCTCGTACAATCGCACGCCGGCAGGTTCGTGTTCGTGCAGTCGCGTTCGTCACCCGCGCGGAGCGGGAAGATGCAGGCGTACTGCAAGTCGTCGTTCGGGATGGTCCACTCGTGGCCGTTGATCGGGTTTGCCCCAGGACTCATGACGGAGTCGGCGAGCATGTCACCCGTGATCGGGTTCGTCCCGGTACGCTTTTGGTAGGTTTCGATCATGAGCGGATCGAGCGGCTTCACGTTGTTCGCGGGGTCGCCGAGGATGATCTGCCACGTCGAGGGGCTGTTCGGATTGGCCGGATCCGAAGGAGCTGCGAGCTCGTTCGCGTCCTTGAAACCCTTCTTCAGGTCGGTCTTGTCACGCGCGATGTCTTGCCAAGGCACGCCGATGATGCCGGCGAAGAACACGAGGCCCGGGTCGCGGATGTTCGAGTTGTTGTCTTGCGGATTGAGGTCCGAGAAGATCGGGTTGGCCACGACGTTACCGTCGCGATCGGGGATCTGCGCGCTCGAGAAGGCCTGCACGTAGCGATCGGTCGGATAGAGGAAGTCGATGCCGAAGCGACGCTTCTGGTCCCAGCAACGCAGGTTGATGTTGTCTTCGGTGTCCGCCAAGAGCGCCGGTCCGCTGCCGCCGTTCGGGTCTTTACACGTCGGATCGTCGGGGCAGTTTCCAGCGCCCTGACCACACGACTTGCAGCACGGGTCGTTCGGGTTGTTCGCGCATTCCTGACGAGCACGGGGCAAACGCACGTTTGTCGCGCCGTTACGCAATTGACCGACGTAGTAGAACTGGCCGTACTCCTTGATGGAGCAGTCGTTTTCGTCCGTCAGCATGATGACTGCAAGGAGCGAATCGGGACGCATGAACTCGGCACGTTGCTGCATGAGCACCATGTCGGTCCCTTGCGGAACGGCCTTGTAGTTGTCGACGACGATCGACTCGTAAGGATTGGGATCCGCGAGGAAGCGGTAGACGGATTCGAGCTGCGACTCGTAACCACAACCGATCTGGCCCGTTCCGATGACCATGTCGCGCAACGTGGGGACGATACCCATGTTGCCGTTTTCGATGACTGTTTCACCGCCGTACTTGTTTGTCGGGTCCCACGCGAGGAACTTCTTGTTCATGAACGTGGGGGCTTCGGCGCCGCCGCATTGATCGAGACGCGCGAGCAAGTGACCTTGGTCGTTGTTCGTCGTGTTCGGGTTGGGCGAACATTCCTTCGAAGCCGTATCAATGTTCGGGCAGGAGTCCGCGCCGTGACCGCCGATCGAGGAGCTCGTCACGCCGATGTGAATGTCGACGACCGGTTCGAACTCACGCTTGGTGCCCGCGGGACACATCTCGAGCGGCCCGGCGGGTTGCGCCGCTGCCGGCACGCCGTTGTCGTCGAGGCAGCGCGGATTGACGAGACCTTTGACGAGGTCGGGGATGGCGAGCGCAAGGATCTGCTGTTTGTCCGCCATCGATCGGGAGTTGTCGATACCGAGCAAGAGGTCGATCTTGTCGACGGAGCTTTGCTGGAGTTTTTCGACGATCGTGACGGTGATACGCGGCTCGATGGTATCGATGGGTCTGTCGAGACAACCCACGGCACCCGTCGCCGCCGCCGTCGCAACCACGGTGAGGGCAGCGCGGGCCGTGTGCTTCCCGAAGAAGCTCTTTGGACGCTGTAAGTCTTTCATGCTGACTCCTTAGCCGACTTCACGCGGCAAGTGGCTCTCGGTTCCGAACGTACACGTCACGGACGTTCACGCGCCGACTCCGAAGGCCGTGGGTTTCCAACTGCATCGATGAAGCGCAAGCCGCACGACGCGACTGCGCATGAAGCATGTTCAAGCTCGATGACGCGTAGCCCCGTGGGGTTCGTCCCACCCACCCGAGCTGCCACGCCGAACCGACCCGTACGACGGACGGTTCCAAAAGGATCACCCGATGCTAGGGATGTCCGCCGAAGGCTGTCAATTCCAGATGGCGGCACCTCACCGCCATACATCCTCGAGCTCGCGCGCATGAGCTTTCACACAAGCAAACTCGATGCCGCACCGATGCCCGGGATCGCGCTCGGCAAGGCAATCGACGGTGCCAACTTGGTTGGCGGAATCGGTCCTTCGCCGCCAACATCGTTACGCGTCCCACGCGCCGGATCTACGCCCGCCAAGCCGATCATTCATCAAGTCCATATCTCGCTTGCGAGTCGGCCCGGCTTGGTGCTCAGTGCCGACCCATGATGCGGGTTGCCGTCGCGATGCTTCCCGAGGTGCGTGAGCTCCTCGCTGAAGATCCTTCTCAAATCAGCGCCCTGCTCGAGGAGATCCACGACGAAGACCTCGCCGATCTCCTCGGCATGCTCGAAGAGCACGAGGCGGCCCTCATCCTCAAAACGCTCAAGCCCGAGGATGCCGCGCCGATCTTCGAGCGCCTCGACGAAGACCAACAAGAAGCGCTCGTCGAAGAGCTCGGTGTCGAAGATGCCGCGCCGATCGTCTCGGAAATGGCCGCAGACGAGCGGACCGATCTCATCGAAGCGTTGCCGGACAAAGTCGGTGACGACCTCTTCGAGTCGCTCGAAAAAGTAGATCCTGAAGCCGCCGCCGAAGTCGAAGCGCTCGCGAAATGGCCCGAAGACAGCGCCGGCGGCCTCATGACCACCGATTACGTCTCGGCCCCTCCGAGCCTCACCGTCGCCGAGACCATTCAACGCATCCGGGAAGAATCTTCCGAAGCCGAAACAATTTATTACGTCTACGTATTAAACGACAAACATTGTCTGCTCGGCATCGTCTCTTTGCGCGACCTTTTGCTCGCCAACGCAGCGGACAAACTCATCGACGTGATGACGGAAAATATCTTCGCCGTCAGTCCCGAAACCGATCAGGAAGAGGTCGCGCGCACGATGGCCAAGTACGACTTCGCCGCCTTGCCCGTGGTTGGTCAGGACAAGCTCTTGCTCGGCGTGATCACCGTCGATGACGTCATGGATGTTTTGACGCAGGAGCAGACCGAAGACGTGCAACGTCTCGCCGCTGTCGCGCCCATCGAAGACGGCTACTTTCAGACGGGATTTTGGACGTTTTTCCAAAAACGCGCCCCGTGGCTCGCGGCCCTGCTCATCAGCGAGTTCTTCACCGGCACTGTCCTTCGTCACTACGACGAGCTCATCGAAGCGGTCTCGAAGCTCGCTTACTACGTGCCGATGATCATCTCGACCGGCGGCAACACCGGTTCGCAATCGTCATCGCTCATCATCCGCGGTCTTGCCGTCGGCGACGTGAAGCCATCGGATTGGAATCGCGTCGCGGTGCGGGAAGTGGGCCAAGGCGTCGTGCTCGGCTTGATGCTCGCCATGATCGCGATGGTGCGTATTTGGTCGTGGGGCGATGGCACCGCGTTGATGTTCACCGTCGGCTTTACGCTCGTCGGCATCGTCATTCTCGGCTGCACCGTCGGCTCGATGTTGCCCTTGCTTTTGCGACGTTTGGGCCTTGATCCAGCCACGAGCTCGACGCCGTTCATCGCCACGCTCATCGATGTCTTCGGCATCTTCATCTACCTCAACGTCGCCAAGATCCTGCTCGCCGAAGTCATCGCGGGTGCCGCACAGAAAGCGCACTGACGTTCGTCGTTCGGACAAACTCGACGCTGAATAGACTCGGGTCCGGCGGCTCAAAAAAAGGCTGCCAGATTGGCCAATCCCCCGTACGCTTGACGTTGAGGTCGACTCGGGGCAAACCCCGGCGACGGATTCTAAGGAAGGAAGTCATGGCGGAAGGGCTCAATCGCGTGATGTTGCTCGGGAACTTGGGTGCGGATCCCGAGCTTCGCTTCACCCAGGGAGGTCAAGCTGTGCTGAGCCTCCGTCTGGCCACGACCGAGTCGTACCTCGACAAAGACAAGGTTCGTCGAGAACGTACCGACTGGCACAACGTGGTTGTCTGGGGCAAACGCGGCGAAGCCTTGTCCAAGATCATCGGCAAAGGTTCGTCGCTCTTCATCGAAGGTTCGTTGCGGACGTCGAGTTACGACGATCGTGACGGCAACAAGCGCTACAAGACCGAGATCATCGCCAACAACGTGATCCTCGCCGGAGGACGTTCGCGAGGTGGTGCGGGCGCGGAAGACTCCGGGCCGCCAGCGGATTTCTCTCCGCCTCAAGGTGGTGGCGGTGGTGGTGGCGGACGCGATTACGGATCGGCGCGCGGCGGCGGCGATTACGGCGGTGGCGGTGGTGGTTCCCGCGGCGGCGGCGGTGGTGGCGGGTATTCGCGTGGTGGTGGCGGCGGAGGTGGCGGAGCTCCGCAACGTCCGGCTCCGCAACACGATCCGGGCCCTCCGCCCGACGATTTCGGTTACGACGGCGGCGACGACATTCCGTTCTGACAAACCCGCTTCAACCCAAATATTCTGGTTTCAATCTCTTCCTCGGGGGGTATGGGGGCGAAGCGAGCGGGGGGATTGAAAGCGCACGCCTTGAATTGAACGTTCGCTCCGCGCGCTAACAAGCGCGCTACGCGAAGAGTTTTGTTCTCGATGGGGGGGGGGGGGGGGGGGCCGCCCCCCGGGGGGGGGGCCCGCCG
>CAYSYX010000271.1:0-12564 GCA_964435055.1 uncultured Polyangium sp.
ACATCGCGATGCACGAGCCCGCGCTCGTGGGCGTGCGCGAGCGCCGAAATGATTTGTCGTGCCAAACGAATGGCCATGGCCGGATCCATGGGCGTGCGCATACGCCGGGCCAAGTCTTGACCATCGATGTATTGGACGACGATGTGCGTCTCGCCAATCTCGAAGACGGCAACGATGTGCGGATGACGCAATCGAGAAATCGCGTGGGCTTCGCGATGAAAGTAGCGCAACATCGTCCCGCGATCGCGCAGGTCCGCGCGCAGGAGCTTGACCGCGCCGGTGCCGCGCGAGATCGCATGCGTTCCAAGCCAAACCTCGCCCATCGCCCCGGTGCCCAAACGCCGCTCGAGCACGTAGCTCCCGATTTGCGTCCCCGGCTCCGCTGCATGCGCTCGAATTTCAGCCATGCGAATCCACCCCTCGACGAACCAACGAATCCGCGAAAAGGTTCAGGGCGCGAGAAGTAAAACTTGCACCTGGCTTGGAGCGACCCGCATGCCCGGGCAATTCGTATTGTTCTGAATCGAAACGCTGGTCAATCGCGTTGCGGGCACACCATTGAGTAAAACCGTGAATGCCGCCGTCACGTGGCGCGTCGGTCCCATGACCGTTCCCGAAGCAACGCCCGTGGCAAGCCCCGCATTGTCGCCATTCGACAACGGGATGGTCGTGGACATGTTATGCGCGGGCGTGCAGGCCATCAAAATATTGTAGGCCGCGGGGACGCCCATAGGACCGTTCGAAATATTCGGATATGGAATCGGCACCGGCGCCGGAGCGGGCGGTGCAGGCGTGAGACAAACGTCGGGAATTCCGAAATTCACGCCACCCATTTGCGTATTTGCAAACATTCGAGCCTCCGATCATCCCACGTGAATTTGTTCGCCGTTGACTTTGACCAAGTCTTTGGCCGTGACCACCGTCGTTTCCCCGCGAAAATGCGCCACATGCTCGGCCGAATAATCCAAATGGCGCGCTTTGACTTGATCGATTTCTTCCACCGTGCGAAACGACCGTTTCACGCGGCTCGTCACGCGATCAATGAGACCGTCAATCGATTTCGCGACGTATTTGACCTTGCCCAAGTCCGCTTTGACGATATCGCCCAGAACCTCGACGGCATGAGAAGCAATACGCGTTTCCACCGAATTGACGTCCACGGATTTTGCGGCGACACGCACATCCGCTCCGACGATATCCACGCCTTTTTCCCCGACCAAGGACAATTTTTCTTTGGTCCGCAACGTGACCGCCCCGTCCACGGCCAGCGTCGCGTGTGATTCATCGGCGCGTTCGAGCACCGCCAAGACAAACGCATCGCCGCGTTCTTCCACGACGCAAAGAACGCGATCTCCCGCATTCGGCACCAAGAGACAACTCGCCGCCCGACGCGCCACGATTCGGCCGGAATGAGCGCGCAGCTCAATCACCTCACCGGCCGAAATGACCTCGGCGTATTCCTGAAAAACCGCCCGATGTTCGACTTTTCTTGCCACGTTCTCCATGAGGTCCTCCGATTACGCTCCACGCCGCTTCTGCACTTGCAAACTCCACCAATCTTCGGCTTCGGCCAAGTCCGCCTCGTCTCCGAGTGCGGCGGAACTGCCCGGCGGAAGGTTTGTCCCGTCCTGCACCGCTCGATGCAATCGCGTGCGATACATCTTCGCTCCCGCCAAATCGCTCATCGACAAATCCGCATGCGTAAAATCCGCATACGTGAGGTTGGCGCGAATGAATCGCGACGCCCGACATTTGGCCTCGATCCAAATGGATTGTTCGAGGTTTGCCCCCGTCGCATCGAGCGCCTCCGCGGTCGCTTGCTGAAAAATGCCCTGATACAAATCCGCGTCGACCATCACCGCGGCCGTCAAATTGGCCTGATGAAAGATGGCCATTTTCCCGCGAGCTTTTGCGAAGGTCGCCTTGACGAGCTTTGCGCCTTTGAAATTCGTCTGTTCGATGCTCGCTTCGTCGAAACACGCGCCCTCGAGATCCGTATCGATGAATTGGACGAGCGATAATTTGGCCCGCTTGAAGTTTTTTGCGCCAAACTTGGATTCCGTGAAAATCGTCGTGTCGAACTTCGCCCCATCGAGTTTGGTCGTGCGCAGATCGACTTGGTACAGCGTTGTCTTGAATAGATTCGCGCCGCCAAGGTCCGCATCGGCGAGCGTCACGCCGATCAGGGCGGCTCGATCGAGGTTCGCTTGGCCGAACTTGGCTCGATCGGCTTTGGTCTGCAGAACATTCGCCACAGAAAAATCAGCGCGTTCGAAATTCGACTCCGAAAAGTCCGATTCGGCGAGCGTTGCCGAAATGAACTTCGCGCCGCAAAAGCTTGCTCCGACAGCGGTCGTTTGTACGGCATTCAGATGCTTGAGGGTGGCCCCATCGAGTTTTGCCTCCGCGAGATTGCATTGGGACAACGTCGCTTCGCTCAAGCGAGCTCCCGTCAAATTCACGCGTCGCAGCGACATTTTCGACAATACACAACCGCCCAAATCAATGCCTGCGAGATCGAGGCCATCCCACGTTTCGTCTTCGAAAACGTCCCCTCGCGCGATTCTTGCTTCGATCGTGGGCTTATCCATTGTTCCTCTTGGGCACTTGTCGCACGAACTTCACATTCGCGCCCCGAAAGCTCGTTTTGTCATCGCCGACGGCGCCCACCGCGTCCGCACGAAAAAGGTTCGCCCGGTCAAACTTGGTTCCCTGCACCTTCATTCCCCCGAGCAACGAGTTCATGAGATCGGTTCCCTCGAGGCTCGCACCGGCGAGGTTGGTTTTGATGAACCGGGCATTCCTGGCGCGAGCGTAATCGAATTTCGCATTGCGAAGATCGCACTTGGAGAAGTCCGCGTCATCGAGATTGGCGTCGGACAGATCCGCGCCTTCCATTTTGGCGCCTCGGAGAAATGCTCCGCGCATGTTCGCCCCTCGAAATGTAGCTCCAACGAGAGAACATCCCGTATCGGCCCCGACGACCCGCAAACTTTCGAGCTGCGCGCGGTCAAACGTCGCCTTGTCCGCTTTTACATCGAGCAGAACCGTCCCCGGCAACGACACCTCACTCAAATCAACCCCCGAAAGATCCAAGTCGAGCAGGTTCGATTTTTCGATACGTGCTCCACGCAATTTCACGCCCCGAAAATCGCTTTTCAAGACCGTGATTTCACTCGCCTTCATTTGCGACAGATCCGCCCCATCGAGCTTGGCTTCCGCCACATCGGCCTTATCGAGCACAATGCCGCGCAGGTTTGCCCCGGATAGGTTTGCCCGAGTCCAGACACTCTCCGTTGCGTCCACTCCACCCGCCACGCTCGCCCCCACGAGGCTCGCTTCGCCCAAGTTGCATCGACGCATTTTTGCCCGATCCAATACCGCTCCATCGAGTTTGGCGCGAGCGAGTACCGTGTCCTCCAAAGTAGCCTGGACAAACCGGCATCCCGACAAGTCGGCGCCTTCCAGAAAAGATCGCGACAAGTCACACCCGGAGAAATCGATGCCCGACAAATCACCATTGGTAAAATCACGATCGGTGAGCGAGGCCTTTTCGTCAAGTAAAACGAATACCTCCGCGCGAATACGCATGCGTTCTTCGACGGGCGATTCGGACACGCGCGGCATCAAGTGCACGAATTTCCGATAGACCGATTTGAGTTCCGCCTCCACGCGGTATAGTTTTTCCTCGATGTCGGGAGCGAGCAATTTGGAAGTCTCGGGCAGTTCGACGCCTGTATTTGCCGACAACGTGGCCATCTCATTGAGGCGTTCGAGTTCGGCCTTGGCGCTCCATTTGGGCGGTCCGCCTTCGTTTTTCTTGGCATCCGCGACTAACTTGTCAAAATCGACTCCATGCTCCTTACAGGTCTTTCGGAACTCCGCGAATTGCTCTTCTTTGCGTTTTTCCGCTTCGGCGATCGCGGCATGAGCTTCGGCTTCCGTCTTTTCGATGAATTCGCCCAAATCATCGATAGCGGGCTCTTGCTGCTTGGTCGGTATTTTCGCCGGCATGTACTTGTCCGGATCGATACCATTCTCACGAAACGTTTCGCGCGCCTTGTCGAGCTCGACCTGCGCTCGGGCTTCGATTACTTTTTCCGCCAATCCCTCCCGCCCCAAAAGCTCTTCCAAACTCTCTTGATCAACCGCTTTGCCTGCTTTGAGCCCCGCGGGCAAGAGGTCCTTTTCGCGCAACGACCACACGGCACCCTTATCTCGATCCAGCCTCTTTTCTCGAACCTGCACATAATGTGATCGTGGTTTTGGTTCGCCCGTCCGTTCGAGGGCAAACATCACATCGAGCACGTCGGACGCTTCATCATCGGCAACCTCGGTAAATGCTCGAAACAGGAGAATCATCCGCTCGACGTGCGGCAACAACCACAACGTATCGCAACGCATCGGTATGTCCTTGACGACATCGCCGGTGCGGCTGACAAAACATCGCGCGAGAAAAGGGGGGGCTTGTCCTTCAATCCGCTCCTTCGTCGGATGCATCCGTTCGACGACGATTCGTTCCCCGCCCACAAATGGTTTGTCGAACCATTGATCCTCGGGGGCGATGTTGAAATACGTCGGATCGAAATCGTCCGGATAGTCCGGATACCGCGTTTCGAACCATTTCTTGTCACACGTACCGATTTTGCTGATCCGTCTCTGCCACGACGGGTCGATGGGGGCAAACGACGCGGGCACCGGCCTTTCGCCCGGAGAAATGACGAGTTTTTTTGGGAATTCGACATTCGGAAGCGGTATGGCGGTCTCGCCATCTTCGAGTTTTACCGGGTTGATGCCTCGTCCCACCGGGTTTGGCACGTATCCTTCGCCTCCGAATGCGCGATCCCAGGTCACCGGCATTACGTCGAATGGGACGGGCTCCGACGGCACACCATTTTGCCAGAATCGATCACCGACAACCCAAAGCTCCTTGGTCATCGTCCCGACCGTCACGCTCACGCTGCGCGCACCGACGCGTCGGTTTGGCGGAGCGAACGCCGAACCCAAGACGACCACTTCACTCTTCGTCTTGGGTTGAAGCCCGTCGATGCTGCCGCCAAAACCGGGCGCCGCACCGAGCATTTTCCACATGGTTTGTTCGTGCTCGATGAACCGACCGTCGAACGAGGCCATGACGCCGACGACGGCACATAAATACACTTTACCTTGACGCTCGAACGGACCGTGAAGTACCGAAAGCGCCAAAGGTTTCAAGGTTTTCATTCAACAAACCTCGTGGGGCATGGTTCAAGCCGAGATGACGGTAATGCCGGCTCGCTGAAGCCGCGCCGAAGCCTCACTGCTCACTTTGAGACCTTGGGTTTCGACGGTCATCGATCGATTCTTGATATCGATCGTCTTAATTTTGATTTCCGCAGGTCCCGAGGCATTCTTGACCGTCAAACCGGTGGAAAGCTCGAGACCAAACGAAAGCGTTGCCGCAAGCTTGAAGGCCAGCGACAATTCGATTTTAGCCGAAGCCCCCATTTCGAACCATTCGCCTTGCTTGAACACCGTCCATTTGCCCGTTGCAAATTGACTGTGCTGCCCATACCAGCTCTTGTGTTCGTTCGACTTTTCTTCGAATGTGGTGCAATCGACCGTAACGGTGTGGCCGGGCGTGAGAATCTTGATATCCGCTTTCGGAGCGTCGAGCGTAATGGTGTTATTCGTCGACTTCACGAGGATGGCCTCCTTCGCTTGCAAGGTCGTCGTCGAATTCTTACTCTCGACCATCACGGCTTCTTTCGATTCAATGGTCGTCGATTTGTCCGTATTCTTGATCGTCGTCGGCCCACCCGTCACGTTCACCGTATACGCTCCCGCTTCCACGGTCGTCGTCGTATCCAAATGAACCGTCGTCGTCGAAGTGCCCGCATCGACATGCCGCGAATAATTTCCCGTCGTCGTTTGCACGTTGATATCACTCAATGCTTTCAACGAGTACTTTCCGTCGCCGGGCACCCACGGATCGAGCTTGATGCCCAAACCATAACCGCCTTGTTGCACGTGCGTGCTCATGTTGTTCTTGACGAGCGTCGTCCAATGGCCGCTGCCGGCAATTTGTCCGACCTTCAAATCGAAGTTTTGGCCCGCGTTCAGCAAGACGTCCTTATCCGTCTGCATTTGAAGCTCGTGCCCGTCGGCGTCGTAGGGCAAACCCAAATTGATGAACGTGTTTTCGTGAGGCGTCGAGACGCGGATCCACTGTTGTCCCGACAAATCCTCGAACTCCACGCGATTGCGGCCGCCCGTTTGAATGACGTTGCGCGTATGATTGCTGCTCGTCACCGGGCTCGGCAAAAGCGTATTGGGAACGACGCCCGAGATCACGGGACGATCGGCATCGCCTCCCAAAAACGAGAAAACGACTTCGGTGCCTTTTCGCAGAGGAAAGTGAAAACCTTCGACGCTTCCGCCGTGCGGCTGCATCATGCGCACGAACGTCGACGCTTTGCCATTTTTCAATGCGCTTTCGTCGAATTTGAATTTGACCAAGTACCGACCTTGATCGTCGATTTGCGCATACTCGCTGTCCGCAGCGCCGCAGACGATACCATTTTCATATCCGTAAATGCGCGGCCACGGCGTGGATCGCTCGGGCCGGAATTGTGTCTTCGCCGCAATGGCCGTCACTTCCACCGCATACACGTCGTCGTGATCCAACGTGATGAAGTCGGCGAAGTGTTTGCCGCCTTTGGCTTGATTTCCCGAATGCGTCACTTCAATCGCCAGATACTTGGCATTGAATGCCGCCCGCGGATGATCTTCGAGCTCGAACACATATCCCGGCCGAATATGCAAACGCGTGCCCACCGCTTGATAAGTGACCTCACGCGCCTTGTACATTTCCGCGAGAATCGTCGCGAGACGCTTGCCGTCCGACGGCGAAAAGAATCGTTCGCCATAAATACTGACCTCCGCCGTCCCCGCATCACTGACCGGAGCCGTGCCGGATACGTCGAGGTTTGGCTTGGCGTAATCGTAATCCTTGAGTTTGACCGAAGCGGGCAGCGTCGCGTGGCGACAACGGAACGATCGAAATGACGCCCCCGCGCTCCCGTCTCCGCCCAAATGAGGGTGGAATCGAACCGGAGTTCCGATGGGATCCTGATCGTACGACTTATCGTCACAAATGATGAGCTTTTCGCCGTCCTCGGTGTGCTCGAAATAATAGAAGATGCCTTCGCGCTCCATCCATCGGGACAAAAATGCCAAATCGCTCTCGCGATACTGACACACATGCTCTTCTTTGGCGTAGTTGCCGAGACGCAATTCGTAATCGTCCCCGGACAGCGCATTGTCGCCGAGCACCGCCTCGATGATCTCGGGAATGCTCATTTTCGTGAAGATGCGGCTGTGCCGGGACAATCCCAGTTGCCAGATACGCGGAACGATGACGCCCCGCACGAGCGCGCGGCCGTCGAACTCGTGCAGCAATTCGAACTGGGCGAATACACCGCTGAAATAGAATGGTGGAAGTTTGTCGTGGGCCCGATCGAGGATCAATCGGGCTTTGGCGCCGACGCCGTCGGCAAGCTCGAGTTCGTCGCTTGGAACGAGCAAGAACACTTCGACTTCGTAGGGACGCGAGATCCCCTCGGTGGCGCGAAATGCGGCGACGCGTGTGTCATCCGGAACTGCACTGGAGGAAATCGAGATGAAGTCGCTCATGGCTCGTCCTTTCCCAACGAGGGCGGGGCTGGGGAGACCGGCGAGTATACGTAAGCCGCGACCGGGGGAAATGTCATTTTCGCGTTGGGTTGACAGAGGCTGATTTTGAGGAGATTTGCGATGATTTTCTCGTGCGATGACCAACTTCGCCACGTCCGTGGAATTCCGACGCCAATCTTGAACCGAGTTTGAGCAACGAGCGGCCCGGTTCCATTTCGCCGAACTCTCGGGCATCAAAATGCGCGACTCACGCAGCCCCAAGTCGTAAAAAATTGTCCAACGGAACCCAAGTTTGTCCTGGCGCGGACGAAACGAGCGTGGTAGTGTCGAACCCGTCGCCATGGCCATATCGACACCTCCCGGCTTTTATACGCACGACCAAACGGTACCGCTTCCCGGCGAAAACGAGCTGCCTTATTCGGACGGTGAGCCCATGGATACAGAGAAGCACATGCGGCAATTGTCGCTGCTTACATCGACGTTCGACGTTGCATGGGCGGGTCGTGACGACGTGTACGTCGGGGGGAACATGTTTGTCTATTTCAGCGCGTTGCAGATCAAGAAGAACGATTTTCGCGGTCCGGATCTGTTTATCGTGCTGAACACGAAGAAGCGCGTACGCAAATCGTGGGTGGTCTGGGAGGAAGGCGGGCGTACGCCGAACGTGGTCGTCGAGTTCGTGTCGCCAACCACGGAGCACGTGGATCGCGGTGAGAAGATGCGTATCTACTCGCGTCTACTTCGAGTCCCGAACTACTTCATCTTCGATCCGGAGACTCTACAGCTCGACGGCTTTCAATTGGATCTCCAGTCGAGCACGTATGTACCCATCAAACCCGACGCCAACGGCGATCTCGATTGTTCGGAACTCGGATTGCGCGTTGGAGTTCGTCAGGGCCAGTTTGGCGGCATCGACGATCACTGGTTGCGGTTCATCGACAAGAGCGGGCACGTCCTGCCCACGAGCGACGACGTCGCAAAGCAACAAACGGAAAACGCTCGACTTGCAAACGAGCAGGCTCGACAAGCCCGAGACGAACTTCGGGCGTCGGAAGAACGAGCGCAACAGGAAGCTCGTTTGCGCGCGGATCTGGAGCAGCGGCTCGCGGATGCTCTCGCCAAACTCGAGCAACAACGCGCAACCCATTGACAGCGCCAAGGTTTCGTAGCAAAAACCGAGTTTGTCGGACTTGATCAACGCACACGTTCGTCTTCGTGTGTACGGCCCAAACCTACGACAAACATTCTTCGGCCATGCGTCAAAGTGATCCCAATCTTCCCCGCCTGCACCTCGTCGATGCCACGTACGAGCTGTTCCGCGCGTTCTTTTCACAACCGTCACGACAAAGTCCCGACGGACGCGAAGTCGGGGCCATTCGCGGCCTTTTGTCGACGCTGATCGTGCTCACGCGGGAAGCCACTCATATCGCCTGCGCAACGGATCACGTCGTGGAATCGTTTCGCAATGATTTGTACGCCGGATACAAAACCGGCGCGGGTATTCCCATTGAATTGTCTTCGCAATTTCACCTCGCCGAAGACGCCATGCGCGCATTGGGCCTCGTCGTTTGGCCCATGGTCGAATTCGAAGCCGATGACGCGCTCGCTGCAGGAGCTGCCAAATATGGGGATACGGCGGGCCAAGTGCTGCTCGCTTCGCCCGACAAAGACCTGGCACAATGCGTCGATGGTACGCGCATCGTGATGCTCGATCGAAAAAACGAAGTCGTGATGGATACCGACGGCGTGCGCAAGAAATTCGGTGTTCCGCCCGAATCGATTGCGGATTATTTGGCCCTTGTCGGTGATTCGGCCGATGGATACCCGGGTTTGCCCGGATGGGGTGCCAAGTCGGCGGCGACGATCTTGGCCGCTTATGGAACCATTGAAAAGATTCCGCACGATGCGTCGAAATGGTCCGTCAAAGTGCGTGGCGCCGACAAACTCGCCCAAACCTTGGCGACCAACATGGACAATGCCTTGCTCTTCAAAAAACTGGCCACGTTACGCACGGACGTGCCCCTGCGCGAATCCTTCGACGACCTCGAATGGCGCGGCGCAAAGCCGGAATTGAAAGGGTTTTGTGAAGCGCTGGGAATGCCGGATTTGGTCAAACGCGTCACGCGTTGGCAATCGTAAGTCGGCTCAGTAGCATTGAAACACGGTGCCCCAACCAAAGACGTAGAGCGAACCGCTATCGCCCAGATTCACTTCGCACAGTCCTTCGTTGATTTGCATGATGAAGTCGCCGTCTCCTTCTTCTTCTTCTTGAATCCAGAACGGTTCACCAAAGACGTGACCGGCAGCATTAAAAATCATCTTGCGCATTTCTCGCGCCGGCCCTTCTTCACCGGATCGTTCGAAGATCGCACACGGTACGTCGAGCGGCAAAATCGCGATCGGGCGTGACGGTTCATCCTCGCTGTCTTCGGCCAAGTTTGGCGATGCTTCCGCCGCTTCACGCGAAATCGGCACGAGTTCGAGTTCATCGGAGCGATCTCCGGAATTCGGTTCCGGGCAAAACGCCGCCAATGCTCGGGCGCCCCCGTACCTCTGCTGCAATTCGGGAATCTCGTCCAAATCGAGCGTAAACAAATGCGTCAAGGGTTCGCCCGACTTGTCCTTGGGAATGGCGTCCTCCGACAAACCGGGCGCTTTTCCGCCGGAACGAGCCAATGTGCCGGGTTTGGGGTCGTACCCATCTCGTTCGACCTGTAAAACGTAAATTCGTTCTTTGGGACCTTCGGCGCCGGCGGCCATACGTACGAGCGCATCTCGATGCGTCTCTTTACGAATGCCCGCGGCCTGCATCGCCGCTTCAATCCGCTGATACGCTTGATACGAAAGCGCATTCCTGAGCGATTCGAGAAAACGCCCGTCGCCTTGAGACAAACCAATGTATTTGCACAATGCCGCGACGGCTTTTTCACCGAGCTGGTCGACGCTTTGACGAAAACCGCTCTCGAGTGTCCGACCTTCCACAATTCGTCGAATGACGGCCTCGACGACGGCTTCATCCTGCGCCAGATGCGCCATTTGCAAAATTCGTTCGGGATGTTTGGTTTGTCCCAGCAATTTCATGAGCAAAACGCTTCGGCGCGGTTCGGGGATCGCTCGGAGAATCCCTTCCCGCGGTTTGGCATCGCTCGAGCTGTAGTATTTGATGGGCTCTCCACCTTCGAGGTCAAAGTCGAGATATTTGTCCCAATGTTCGTCGAGCGGCGCGGTTTCCCCCGCTTTGACCATGGCAAACATCAGCGCCTTTTGCTTCGAACGTCGCCCATCCCCCGTGGCTTGTTGATAGGCCCATTCGAGCTGCGTCAATGCAGCAGCCCCAAGTCCGCCGAGCGTTTCGGGACCAATGTAGTTTTTCCCGACATCCTTTTCGAGGGCCGCGCGCAGGAGCGCTTCATCGAAATGCGCCGCCAAAATCGCCACGGCCCGGGAATACTTGTATTCCTCCTGCAAGAACTTCTTGGCCAAAGCCATGGCTCGCGGCCGTGGAAAGAACTTGAACCATTCGACACAGGCCGGCCTGACGCCCTCGTAGCTCGTGTCGAGCAAATCGAGCGACAGGTGGTCGTCGAGTTTTTCCGGGATAGGTATTCCTAATTTCCCGGCGCGGAGAATGACGCCCATCAGCAGCATTTCCCGCATGGAGTCTTCTTCCATCACCGTCAACGCGGCATCCAATAGAGCATTGGGATCATCGTTGCGTATGGAAAGAGCGTCCACGAGCATCGGCAACGTGTTTCCCGTATCGATTCCCGTACGGTTCACGAGCTGCGCAAGTTCTGCCGGCGAAGCCAGGACGAACGCATCGTACACATTTTTCGGGAGATGCCATTTTCCTTCGAGCGCAGCGGCAAGAAGCGCCTTGTTCCACGCCGCTTCGGTACCAAAAAGCAAGGCCAGTTTTTTAACGGCGGGCAAATCGGCAAGACGCGGCTTCACGAGTTCGCCATTTTCGACGACGGGCATTTCGTGGTTACTCGTCAAACCGTAATCTTTCGCCTGATGTTGGGCCAGTTGCTCCAAGATGGCGGCGGAATCTTCGGCGGAAATCGTTTCCCCGAGACGCTTTTGCACGAAGGAAAGCCCCAGACGAATCGACGCATTGAGCTCGGAGGCGCGGGATCGCACCACGTCCGGAGCGCGCTGGTAGGCGCAGAACAGCAGTTTGTCGATCGTCAACGAATACCCGTCCATGAGCATCGAAAAATTGGCGAAATATTTCTTCGACGAACCGTCGGGGAGACGCACGAGCAGATCCATGACGGTTTCGGGGGCGGCCGCATCCGGTTCGTCTTCGAGGAAATAAAGCAAATACGGATTGGCTTCGGGATGAACGGCGCGACAGGCAATGAGGTGCCAGGCAATGGCGAAGCGAGATCCCCAATCGTCGTCATTGACTTTCAGAATCATATCGGAAATGCGATACGAGTCTTTGGCTTTGTCGATTTTGACGGCCAATGATTGCAATGCGCGATCGGAGATTCCCGGCCACGGCGGAATCACCACCGATTCGGCGGTGGGTTTGGCACTTTTTTTGGTTGTTTTGGTGGAAGTTTTTCGCGTCGCCATGGTCGATAGGCTCGCATCGCACGCATCCGGCGAGAAATCAAGGTTCAAATAACTTCGGGTTCGGGCGTCAGAACTTCGCAGCCCGTTTTGGTGACCAGCACGGTATGTTCGAATTGCGCCGAAAGAGATCCATCGGCGGTAACGACGGTCCAGCCATCGTCGAGCAACCGCACATCGGGCCGCCCGAGGTTGATCATCGGTTCGATGGTAAAAACCATGCCCGCGCGCAGGCGTAAGCCCGTTCCGCGTATGCCCACGAGACTGACATCCGGAGGCGCATGCAACGAGCGGCCTATCCCGTGTCCG
>CAYSYX010000272.1:0-12540 GCA_964435055.1 uncultured Polyangium sp.
GTCACCGGCGATCATCACCATGCCTTGACCCATGGCCGGCTGCGTATCCACCGAGAACGACAACGTATCACCCACGTCGATATCGCTTCCCGTCAGCGTCAACATCAGCGGCGTGTCTTCCATCGTCATGCCGCTTTGCGCATTGGCCGAAGGCGGATCGTTCACCGGCGTAACGTCGATCGTCACCGTCGCATCCATGGACATCGCGCTTGCCGCGTCCATTGCGTGGAACGTGAACGACGTCGTGCCATTGAAGTTTGCCGCGGGCGTGAAGGTCGCGACATTGCCCAAGAGCGTCACCGTGCCTTCCGCAGCCGGAGGCGGCGTCGAAATCGCATAAACCAACGTATCGCCCACATCCACGTCCATACCCATGAGCGTCACATCGAGCGCCGTATCCTCCATCGTCGATTGCATTTGGTTCGATGCGGTGGGCGTATCATTCACGGGCGTCACGGTGACGGAAACCGTCGCGGTATTCGAATTGAGCCCGCCGGGATCCGAAGCCCGGAACGTAAAGCTCGACGTGCCGTTGAAATTCGCGGCGGGCGTGAACGTCGCGATATTGCCGGCAAGCGAAACCGACCCTTCCGCACCCGGCGGTTGCGCCACGATCGAATACGTCAACATATCGCCGTTGGCGTCCGTCGCCGCAAGCGTCGCCGTTCCCGCCATATCTTCGGCCGTCGTCAACATTCCATTCGTCGCCACCGGCGCGGTCGGAGGAATCGTGCCGAGGTTTCCGGTCACGCTGAGCGTATACGTGCCTTGTCCCAGGCCGTTGGAAGCTGGATAAAACGAGTCGACGTAAAAGAAATACGTTCCAGCCGCCACGTTTGTCAGGGTGATCGACTCGGTGATGTTCGCACCGCCATTGTCATCGCCATAGCCCGCGGCACAGGTTGCACCATCGCTGCAATTCGTGAGAACATAGATGGACGGATCCCAATTTGCGCCCGTGGGATCCAATGAAAAAGTGACGTTATTGGGTGGAGCACCCATGGTGACGGCATAGACGACATCGGGACCATTAACGAGCGTCGTGACACCATTGCAGGCAACCGGAACAAGCGAAATATTATTCGCCTTTCCGACCGTCGTGCCGCTGTCGGTATAGGGCAATCCGCCGATGATCGTCGGGGCGGCGCAGACGTCGCCTCCGTCCGCGAGCGCAACCGATGCTCCCAGCAGGATTGTAGCCAAAGCAGTCAAAGGAATGAGTTTACGCATCCGCCGAGACTACGTCACTCCGTCCGGACGCGTCAAGGCGAACTTTCGCGACGTAATGACCACGGGGGCTTTTTGCTTACTTCCCGGTTGTCACACTTCGGCGTAGATGGTGGAAAATGACGCCGCTTCACCGCGCAAGAGCACTTCGAGGCGTGGATTGGGTGGAGCATCTGCGGTGTGCAATTTTCCGCGCTGCACATCCAGCATCGCGAATACGTGCTCGGGATAGGCTTTGCCGAGGCCCGCTCCAAAGAGAGCCAATACGATGGACGAACGTTTCGCCGTCAATGGTTCCTGCCGAAAATACAGTTTCACGATATGCGGCTTTTTGCCAATCATGAAGCCGACCTCGGGATTCAAATTGACCGCCAATGGCCCGAGCTGAATTTCGCCTTGCGGAGGGCTGAACCAACGCTTGTCCCCCGACGCCAAAAATTTGCGATATCCCGCCGCTACATGCGGATAAATACGCCGCTTCTTTTCGTCGTTTTGTCCGGCGAGCAGCTCGTCGAGCGTCGATTCACACGCCCCGCGCCGATGCATCGTCTGAATACCTTCGCGAATCGATTTATAAAAATCCGCTGCTGATTCGTCCTTGCGCAGCTTGTATTCGCGCACGCCCGTGATTTTGGGCGTGCCCGAGCGCAGAACGAAATCGACGAAATACGTCAGAGACACCTTATCCATAGGGTCCTCCCGCGTAGACCGCCTCGTCCATCTTCGACCACCAGGGTCGCGTCCTGGATTCATTGTATCATGTCAAAAATGAATTGCGTACCCATTCTTCACCACAAATGGACGAACAATGTCCGATCTGAATTCACCGCGCGCACGATCCTGCGTGCGTGCATTCACGATGGGACGGAGAATGTCCATGCATAATCTGCGCATTCATTCCCGGAACAGAATTTCAGCCTCGCGCCGGAGCCGGCAATCTTGCAAATCGAACGATTGACGTCCTCGCCCGCGTATGCCAGAACCGCCGCGAAATGAAAGCCATCGTCATCCAAGGTTCCTTCGGCCTCGATTCACTCACCCAAATCGATTTGCCCGATCCGACCCCCGAGCGCGACGAAGTCGTGATTCGTATGCGTGCCGCCTCGATCAATTATCGCGATTTCATGGTCGTGTCGGGGACCTACAACCCACGACAGCCATTGCCGCTCGTTCCATTCTCCGACGGGGTCGGCGAAGTCGTCGCCATCGGGCCCGAAGTGACTCGTTTCAAGCTTGGTGATCGCGTCTGCCCGATCTTCGTGCAAAGCTGGCTCGAAGGCGAAACGTCCATGGCGAAGCTCAAAACGACGCTTGGAAGTCCATTGCCCGGCGTCTTGTCCGAATTGTTCATCACCCGCGAGTCGGGCCTCGTCAAGCCGCCCTCTTTTCTATCCGATGCCGAAGCCGCCACCTTGCCTTGCGCCGCCGTAACCGCCTACAATGCTCTGTTCGGCGCCGGAAACGTCAAAGCCGGCGAAACGGTGCTCGTGCAAGGAACCGGAGGCGTCTCGATCTTCGCCTTGCAGTTTGCCCATAACGCAGGCGCGCGTGTGATCGTCACGTCGAGCAGCGATGCGAAACTCGAAAAAGCCAAGGCGCTCGGGGCGTGGCAAACCATCAATTACAAAACCACCCCGGATTGGGACAAACGCGCCATTGAATTGACCGATAAAATCGGCGTCGATCATGTCGTCGAAGTGGGTGGCGCCGGGACGCTCATGCGTTCCATTCGGGCCGTACGTGTGGCGGGAACGGTCAGCATCATCGGCGCATTGACCGGGGGAGCGTCGCAAGAAATCAATGTCTTGCCCGTCTTGATGCGGCATATTCGCTTGCAAGGCATCATCGTGGGCTCGCGGGCGATCTTCGAAGCGATGAACCGCGCCATCGAAACCGGCGGAATTCGACCGGTCGTGGACGAAAAAACATTTTCGTTTGCCGAAGCTCGAGATGCTTTGCATTACATGAGCACCGGCGGGCATTTCGGAAAAATTGTCGTGACGTTCTGAAGACGCCGGTTTTTCCGAACTACTCTTTCACGAGCGCCGCCCATTTCTTCGGCGCAATCATGCGATAACTGTCCACGACCAAGGCCCGGACCAAATTCCAGTCCGTATCGTCATCGACTCGCATGCTGACCCAGCCGTGTTTTCCCACATAAGCCGCCACGGAAAAATGCGGATCGCTCGCCACGAGTCCCGCTTGCATCTCGTGCGTCGTCTTCATTCCCAGCGACCAAACCCCGTTTTCCGCCCCGGCCGACGCGAAAATCTTGTCTTTCACTCGAAATGTCGGATGTCCCCACGTCTCCAATTCGGTGGCTTCCGGCAACGCCAAGCAGATCTGCCGAAACTTGGTTATCGTTTCACCGGGACCATCCATTTTCGGCGGATGCGGCGCCGTGGTGCGCATGGCCGGCGCGGATTTCTTCGCGGCTTTTTTCGTCGTGGCCATGTTCCTAGGGAACCTCGTAGGTAAACAATCGGCATTCGATGTTCCCATTGAACACCGTGTGCTCTTTCGTCGGGCGCATCGGTATCGCATTGGGAATGTCGGGTGTACCCGCGAGCACGATGATCGTGTGTCCCGCCAATCGTGAAAACGCCCGCCCCATGTCCCGGTAAAACCCCGGCGCGATGGCCAATCGTTCACCATACGGCGGATTCGTCACGATGAATCCCGGCGGATCGGTCGGCTCGATGTCCTTGACGTCCTCTCGGGAAAACCGTACGGGCACTCCGGCCGCTTTGGCGTTTGTCTTGGCAGAATCGAGCGTCGTGATGTCACTGCCCGCGATGAACGGTCCTTCCGAACGTTGCTTCGCGATCGATTTCTCGCGCAGATCCGACCACAAACGCTTGCGAACCGCGTCATGCGACGTCCACTTCTCGAACCCGAACTTCGATCGAAATATCCCCGGAGAAATATTGCGCGACCAAAGAGCCGCTTCGATCGGAAACGTCCCCGACCCGCACATCGGATCGACGAGCGGCACCGTACGGTTCCATCCGGACAAACTCAGGATCGCCGCGGCCAAGTTCTCCTTGAGCGGCGCTTCTTCGATACGCGGTCGGTAGCCTCGACGATGCAAAGGTTCACCCGCCAGGTCCACATACAGCGTCACGTGGTTGCGTACCAAATGGACAAACACGCTGAGGTCGGCATTCTCGACGTCCACGTTGGGCCGAGCGTTGTACCGAGCGCGTTGTTGATCGACGATCGCATCTTTCGTGCGTTGCGCGATGAACTGCGTATGCGTCAGCATGCTGTCCTTGCACGCGGCGCGTACGGCGAGCGTGTTTTTCGGCCCGATGTATTCGTCCCAGTCCACGCTGCGAACGCCGTCGTAGAGCGCTTGACCGTCGGCGGCATCGAATTCGTTCACGACGCACAGGATGCGCGAGGCGACGCGGGATTCGAGGCACGCGCGCATGCCTTCGCCGATGGTGCCCTCGAAGTGCACGCCGCCGCGATCGGCGCGGACTTTGCGGAAGCGGGCTTCGTTGAGTTCGTCGCGCAGAGCGCCTTCGGTGCCCTTGGCGGCGGTCGCAAAAAATTGCAGAGGCTTCGCGTCTGCCAGCTGGCTCGTTCGCATCGTGTGGTGGCGAGGTAAGCGTTCGGCGCGCCGTATGCAAGCCCATTCGTACGTCTTGCCGTTTGCCGCGTCTTTGCGTAGGCTGCGCGGCCATGGCAAACCCGACAGCCCTTTGTGAAACCTCGCTCGGCAACTTCACGGTCGAGCTGTACCTCGACAAGATGCCCCTCACGGCGCAGAACTTCATCACGCTGGCCAAGAGCGGCTTCTACGACGGCCTGCACTTTCACCGCGTGATCGACAACTTCATGGTGCAGTTCGGCTGTCCCCACAGCAAAGACCCGCGCAGCCCCTACGCGGGTACGGGCGATGCGCCGCATGGAACGATCAAGGACGAGCATCCGGCCGATGCGAAGTTCTCGAACGAACCCGGAACGCTTTCCATGGCGAACACGGGCGCTCCGAACAGCGGCTCGTGCCAATTCTTCATCAATACGGTGCACAATCCGTATTTGGATTGGTTTACCCCGGGAGCGTCACGGCATCCGGTGTTCGGCCGAGTCGTCGAAGGCATGGACGTCGTCAAGAAAATCGAAAAGACGCGAACGGATCACGATGATCGTCCGCTGACGCCCGTGCAGATGAAAAAGATCACCGTCCACGGGGCCTGAGCGTCTCGCGTGATGCGTTGACCCGCCAAACCGTTTACGATAGCGGCCGCCCTTTGGCCGGTTTGAATTGAACGCGTAAAACCACTCCGATCCTCTTGCGTTCCCGACAAACTGTATGGTACGAGCTTGTTCCGAAAGGACGAACTCGATGATTGACCATACCGGAATCGACGTCAGCGATCCGCACAAGAGCCGAACATTTTACGAGCGAGCGTTGGCGCCTTTGGGATACGCGGTGCTCATGCAGGTGCCGATCGAATATACGAAGGGCGTGGTGGTGCTGGGTTTGGGCGTCGCGCCGAAGGCTGATTTTTGGCTCCATGAAGGGACACCGCAAACGCCGCGGATGCATATTGCGTTTCGAGCCAAGACGCGTGCCGAAGTCGATGCGTTTTACCGGGCCGCACTCGAAGCGGGCGGCAAGGACAACGGACCGCCCGGGCCACGACCGCATTACCATGCGAACTATTACGGCGCGTTTGTCTTGGATCCGGACGGGCACAACATCGAAGCCGTTTGTCACGATCCGGCATAGTGTTTCACTCGCGAAGGGCCGGGCACGTGTGACGTTGTTGCCCTGGTTGTCCGGTTGATTCTTTGCCGTTGGCGGTTCGATCAGGACCACGCTTTGGTGGTCTTGATGTCGTCGCGAAATGCGGCAAGGCTTTCCAAATCGAGCGATTCGAGGTGCGCCATACGTTCGGGTGGCAAAGGAATGGCCAACAACTCGCAGATGTCGGCAATCGCTCGAATCAATTCCAGTTTCCGGCCTTCGTCGATTCCTTGTTTTCGGCCTTCGTCGATTCCTTGTTTTCGGCCTTCGTCGATTCCTTGTTTTCGAGCCAGAGACAACATGCCCCGTTCGTTTTGAATCGCCATACCGGACAGAATGTATTGATCCCATTCGGACTTCGTAAACGCCGCCGTACGCGACGCGTCCAGCGCTTCGACGATCGGCGGATGGTTCAAGGCTTCGGGGACCATTTCCAAGTTTTTCGCTTCCCGAAAGAAATACGCCCACTTCTCAATGATTGTTTCAGGCTCGCCCGTCCTGTCGTATTTGGGCAATTCCAAAAACACGAACTGCATCGATAACAAGCCCACCGTGCCGCTCGCTTGCTCCTGCATTTTCCAGCGGCTCACCATCGGTACCTTCGACTCTTCGCGCCGCGGCCACAATTCAAAGTCGCAAATCGAAATGCCGACGATGTCGTTCAGCGATGGATAATCCGCCCCCACCTCCAATTGATTCGTGTACGCTTTGGCCACGTTGTATACGACGCGCTTGCCGAATGCCTCCACATTCAGCACCTGCATCTCAACAACGTAATGGATGCCGCGCGCATCTTTGCATTTCACATCCACAATCGATAACTTCAGCTCTTCCACCTTCGGACGTTGCGCCGGATCCAAAAACGTCACCTCGGTGATGCGGTGGGCAGCATCGAGCTGCAAGATGTCGTTGAGAAACCCAATGAGCGCATTCTTGTGCTTTTCCGACCCAAAAATACGGTGGAACGTGAAGTCGGTCTTGGGATCCGCGAACACCGGACGAGCCATGCGACCGATGTTAGCGCGGCTCTCGCCGGCGGCCAAGCTTTTTTTGAATTGGTTTTACTGCGCGAATCACGCAGTCGATGGCCGGTCGTTGATCTCCGGCGCCAATGCATGGGTCCGGCCGCGCTCATAGGAGAATCGATACGAACAAACTCGGCGAAGAAGCGCGAAAGGAACGTCCCAAGCTCTGCTGAACAACGTGCCGGAGGCTTTTGCGCGGGCGTCGTGAGCGCCGCGTTCGAGCAAACGCAGTGGATCGCCGGAGCGTATGTCGACAGGCGTATTTCGCAAGTGGCACGTATCGTGCTCTCGACGTCGACATTTTGTCGTCCGCCGCCTCGAAACGACCCCGAGTTACCGATTCGACGTTTTTTCGGGGTGACGCAATTGCCTCCCGAAAGGAATCATGAACCATGCTTCGACAAACGATCCCGGTGTCTCTGTTCGTCATCCTTTTGGCTGCAAATGCCTTGGCTGTCGGTCCCTTGGTTCTGGGCGGTGAATTCGCGATCGATATTTCGCGTTGGAACAGCTCGTCTTACGGACCCATGCCGAGCCTGCGGGCCCGCGTCGGGTATCGATTTTGATTGCCCAATTCGTGCAACACTCATTGCGCAAATGGAACGGATCGCGCAAATCGAGGGCAACGACCCCTGCGCTCCATGAGACGCACCCGCGGGTATCCCTGCGCTTGGCCGGACGCACTTATTTGGAAGCAAGCGCATGAAAACGAATGAAAACCGTCGCCCACGCACTTGGCACAGACGCTGCTTAACGCGGAACACGGAACGTGGAACGCATCGGGGCTTGTTTGCGTGATAAACGCAAATTCGTTTGTCTCGCGCAGGTTTCACCGGACCGTATGGTTTTTCTTGCAAGACTTTTGCCGTCTGTTACACCGGGCCGGTTCGTGAGGAGAAAATATGTCGCGTTTGGGCTTTTGTGCAGCATTTTTCGTGATGGCGTCGGCCGCGGACGCGTGGGCGCAGTCGGCGGTGGACAAACCAGGTTCGGGTTTGACCGGTGGTTCTCGAACGAACGATGCCAAAGCGTCGGCGTATCGAGCGGAAGGCGAAGATTATGTTAAAGCGGATGATTGCAAGGGGGCGCTCGACCCGTTGCGCTCCGCATGGGGGTTACGACAAGACGGCAAGACGGCTGTTTTGCTTGGAGAATGCGAATTGCGGCTGGGCATGGAGCCCGAAGCGGCGCATCATCTGACACGCGCCGTGGAATTGCTTCCGGAAGGCGCGGAACGAACGCGGATCGAATCGATGTTGCGTGATGTGTCGTCACGCGTTGCGCGACTCGACGTTGTCGTGAACCAACCGGGCGCCGTGGTCGTGGTGGGAAAGTTTGTCGTGGATACGCCCGTGGAGGCTCTTTTCGTGGCGCCGGGCGATGTCGCAGTCGTCGTCAAGAAAACCGGGTTTGGCGAACAGCAACGCCACATCAAAGCGACGGCGGGGGGTACGGTTCGTGTGGAATTCACATTGACGCGCGCCGGCAATGATACGGCTTTGGATCATCCGGAAAAACAGCATGACGGCATGTCGAAGATCCCGACGTATGTCGGAGCGGGCCTCGCGCTCGCGTCGATTGGCGCGGGCATTGGTTTGCGCATTGCGGGAACGGACAGCGGCAATCAAGCGGATGCTTTGCTGGGCAAACTCGTGGGCAAGCCGCCTTGCAAAATGGAAGAGAACCAGGCCGGTTGCTCGGATCTCCTCAATTTGCGCCTCGAACATGATCGGTTCGTCAATGCGAGCACCGGGCTCTTCGTGACGGGTGGGATTCTGCTCGGCGGAGCATTTGTCTACACAATGGTTGCGTCACGAAAAACGCGTGACAACGTCGCCATCCTTCCCGTCGTTTCACCCTCGAACAATGGCCTCTTCATCCAGGGACGGTTTTGACATGAACATGCAACGAACCACGCCGATGTTTGTTTTCCAGATGAGCGCGAGCCTGGCAGTCATCGCGTTTGGTTGTGCCAATACCGCCGAAAACTGTGAACTGATCGGTATGTGCGGTGGAAAAGACGCGTCCTCTGTCGGTGGAATGGGCGGCGGTGGAATGGGCGGAGCGGGCGGAATGGCGCCGGATTGTCAGGAATCGTTGCTGACGCCGCTCGCCGTGGATCGACAATCGGCCGAAAATGTGCATATCGCGCCCGATGGTTCACTCGTGATGACCGGCAATTATACGGGAAAACTCTTGTTGGGACCCACGACGATGCTCGAGTCGGCCGGACCCAATCCCGAATTTTTCCTTGTGCGGTATGGCGCCGATTTGACCATCACCAAAGCGTTCGCCATGCACGCGTTTCTTCTCGACACCGCCATGAATGCCGCGGGAAATTGGGTTGCCGTGGGTACGCATGCGGGAGCGGTCGTATTTCCTGACAAATGCGGGACGCTCGCCGATACATCGGGATTGTTCGTCGCCCAATTCGATGCCGCCGACAAATGCGTGTGGGCCAAATCCTATGCTCTCGGTCCGGGAACTGAAGTGGCTGCTCACGTGACGATGGGAACGGATGGAGCCATCGCGCTGGCCGGTGGTTTTTCCGGGACGATCGCAGGTCTTGCTCCCACAGGCGCGCTCACGAGTGTCGGGACGAAAGACGTCTTCGTCGCCAAGGTGGACGCCGCCGGCAGTTCGTTATGGGCGGGAAGTTATGGGCGAGCGGGACAAACGCAAGTCGCGCAGGCTGTTGCCTTGGATGCGGCGGGCGACGTCGTGATTGCGGGTGATTATGACGGGACGCTCAATTTCAACGATGCCAAACTTGGAACGATGCAATCCGATCATCACGTGGGTTTTGCAGCGAAGTTTGCGGGGAGCGGTATGAGCGTTTCCTGGCAAAAATCGTTTGTCATGGATAGCGGTACCCAACACATCACCGCCATGGCGCTCAGCGGAAACAACGAAGTGATCGTCGCGGGAGACATCAATGGCACATCGAGCGCCGATAAGCTCGAAGAAACACATCGTTTGTTCCTGGCCAAACTTGGATTGTTGGATGGTACGATGACGCCGGTCAAGGCGTATGCGGGATCCGGCGCGCCGATGATTCACGATATCGCGGTGACCCCGGACGGTCGGATTGTTCTGACCGGACACCTCGATGATAATCTGGATTTTGGTGACGGCGAGCTGGGCGCGGCAATGGCCGGCGAACGATTCTATTGGACCATCGTCGACAAAGACGGCGCCAATTCACAAAGCCGCAGCGCCGGAGATGCTCCCACGGGCGAAAAACGGGGCCTCGGCATTGCGGTCGATGCAATGCATGCCTTCGTGGTCGGGCATTTCGAGGGGACGATGAGCCTTGCGGGGCAATCGCGCACGAGCGGCGATATGGATATTTTCGCTGCGAAGTTGTGTTTGCCTTGATGAATGGATACCTCGAGAAGCCATCGTCTTTTATCGCCAACGTTACGCGCTGAAAGACGAAAAAAGCTACGCCAAAACCGAAATATTCCGGTTACGTCGTGGTTTGTGTCGAGCCGACGCGTCGTTGCGCAAGAAAAACGCGTTTCCTGGAGCGCTACGCCGAGCCCGCCTCACCGCTTCTGCCGCCGACGTCGCGTGTACAACAAGCCCCATCCGACTCCGAAGAGTCCAAGCATCACCGGCATTCCGCCGGATAAACCATTGGACGTGGTTCGACACGAGCAACCGCTTTCGCCCGGCATTTGACCATTTCCGCCGCTGCCGCCATTGCCGTTACCCCCGTCGCCGCCGTTGCCTCCGGTGCTGGTCGAGGACGATCCATTGCACACGTGCGTCGTCGCATCGCATGTACCTCCATTCGCACAATCCGCGTCCGTGCGACATTCGACGCATTGATTGATTCCGGCGACGTTTTCACAATGGGGCGTGTTTCCTCCGCACGGCGAACACGTTGGACCACACATTTGGTTCGAATCGCATGGAGCGCACAACGCCGCATCGTTGCAATAATACCCGGCGTCGCAGCCATTGTTTCCCGGCTGATTCACGAACGCCCGATCGCATTGTCGACAAACGTTCAAATCGGGAAACGATGGGTTTCCGCCGAGCGTTTGGAAAAACGACGTCGGTGGAAACAAGGTAAACCCGGCATCGCTCAATTTGACGACCGGAGGTTGATTGGACGGCCGCTCGAAATCCGCAAATACGCCGACGAAGTACGACATCTCGAGCGCCGCATGTTCGGCAATTTCGGTGTAGAGAACTTCGAGCGGATACAAGCCCGCCTTTTGAAACGTGACTTCCTCGGTGACGCGCCAGGTGGGAAGACCGATTTCCGCCGGACGCACCAAAATCGGGTGAATGGTGTTATTGGCCCCGTAAAAGGTCAAGCTGATTGTGTCGTCCGTAAAAAAACCGAAATGGATCGGCTTGTTGGCCAGATCCGCAGTGACGTTGTAATAACCGCGAAGCCGCATGCCGAACGCCGTCGTTGAATCATTGACGAAAAAGTCACATCCACCCGTTTTGCACGTCGGCAGAACGGCATCCACGAAATCACCGTAACTCTGCTTCACACCGGCGGAGTTGTTGTTCGACAAATCGAGCAGCGTGCGAATGACGGATTCCACGCGATCTGCCTTGTGGGTCTCGATGAACGCATTCACTGACGCCGTATAAGCCGTCGGATTGGTCAATCCGAAATCCACCGTCGGATTCATTGCCATCGCGGAAGCCGAGCAAAGGCCCGTACCCAGCCCCGCGAGCGGTTTGGCGACTGGGTCGGCGAGGACGACGGGGGCCGCATGAGCAACGCCCGTCGTAAACAAAAACGGCAAAATCGCAGCCACCCGCGTAATGTTTTGCATGACAACCTCGGTGTGATCCCTGGTGGTTTCTTTCGGCCACTTGCGTAATCATCGTGGCGCCGTCTCCAATGACATACCACGCACGTTGTGCATTACGCAATAGCGCGTAGTTCACGTAGCCGGTGACCGGCGGATGACGCGAAGGACGGAAAATCGGCGCAAGAATGTGCCTGGGGCTTTTGGCGTTTGCGGCAGCCCGAATTCACCTACGTATTTCGTTGACGTTTGGTGAGCTTGTTTTCGGTTGCTTCGAATAACGCGACAATGGATTCGGCCAAGGTTGGACGAACGGGAAATTCGACCTCGTATTCGTCGGCGATGTTTTGCACGACCGGACGCCATGATTCGTCGACAGGTTTGCCCGCATTGGCCGAGAATTCGACGAGTGAACGCATGAAATAGCGCGCGGCGGATACATACCGCGAATCTTGATGGCGAAACTCGGCTTCGATTGCAGCCAGGGCTTCCGCGTGTTTCTCCATTTCTTCGTAATTTCTGGCGCGAGCAACCCCAAGTGCCCAGCGATCCGTAACGTTCTCGAATCCCAGCTGCTCGACGACGTTGCACGCGAGCAAGGCATCTTCATATCTTTCTGCTTGCCAGAGAACAAGTCCGCGGTGTGCCGCGACGCTTCGTGCAAGCCAGCCGTCGTGGTCGCGATGGCGATTGGCCGCCTCGAACGTGTCGAGCCAGCTCAGGATTTCGTCGTAGCGCTCCTCTTTCT
>CAYSYX010000273.1:0-12511 GCA_964435055.1 uncultured Polyangium sp.
CGAATATCGCGCTCGAATACCGTGTTTCGATTCTCTCCGCGCTCGAGCAATTGGCTGTCCACGAACGCCTTCATCGTGTCGTTCGTGATGAGTCCCCGCGCTCCGGAAGCTCGCAAAATGTGTCGAACCGTGTCGCCATACGCATCCATCTTGGCCAACGTCGGCGGCGGATACATGGGCACCGCAACGAGTCCGGCGACGAGCGCACCCATGAATGACAGGACAAACTCATCCGGTTCGGGCAGGATGAGGCCAATCCGATCGCCTTTCGCCCATCCAAACTCGCGCAGAACCTTCGCTCGTCCCGCGGCTTCCATCCACAGTTCCGTATATGAAACTCGGCGCTCCTGCCCATTGGTGCGCACAAAGGTCACCGCACGATCGGTATCGGTCGCATTGGAGCGAAGAGCATCGATGAATGTGCGCATGATCCGTAGAACACCGAATCGACGTTTCTCGTCCCATTTCCGGACGCAACGTCGGACGGGAGGGATAGGCGAATTTTACAAAGGGTCAACCACAAAGCACCCTATGGCAACACGAAGAAACGCCTGCGCTCACGACTGCGGGCAAAGTCGGAAGATGGTTACGCACTTGTCGGGATCGATTGCTGCATTTTGACGACACCCCGCATTGCACCGCCATCGAATGGCGCGCACGCAATGTCACTTGGTCGTCCAACGAAATGTGCCGGTTTGGGTCCACACGTTGTCCGGAACGTTCGCGGATGAATCAAAACGACAAATCATCGGACGGTGTTCGATCGTTGTGTCTTCGCGTCGCGTCGTGAGCCTATCGAGATTCAAACCGGGCGATGGCGGAGTCGCTTGCACTTGTCGAAACAACCAAGCTTGTGACGGATCTCCGCCAATGACCGCCGAAACGCCGATCGGCGTCGTTCCAAAAGCCTCCCAGCCGGCAACGCAAGGCGATTCTTTCGTTCCGTGCAGGACCAAACCCCAGGTCAGGAGCGTCAACGAGTCGCCGACCGTTGGTTTGTCCTTCTGGTCCTCCGTTACGATCACGGGATGCCGATGCCCCGGGTACATCAAGTCCGATCCGGACATGGGATGCGCGACGACACGCGGCGTCGTCCGCCGTTCCTCGGCTTTGCAAGGGCGCGGAAGGTCTGGCAAGTCAAACGGTGTGGGAACATCGATGGGAACGCCAAACCCACCTTCCGCTCGATATGGCAAGAACGTTCCACTTGCTCGTCCCGCACGCGGCTCGCTCACGATCCCCACGACACCGACCTCCGTCGCTCCGCGGTAGGTCCAATCCTGGTCGAGCACCCGCGCACGATTCGCCGTCGTAGGCAAAAAGAGCGCCATGGCTGTAGCCCTGGACAAACCTTTTTCTTCTGTCGACGCCAGCAGCATCGTCAAAGGACCCGTCTCCTCGCCGAGGAACTTCTCCACCGTGCCGACCGCCATCGGTTTGCCTTCGACGATCGCCGTATCGCCATGCAAGTTCGTTTCGCCAAACTTGAGCAACGAAGGCCATTCCGGGAAGACCGGCGTCGAACGCTTGCCTTTCGCATCGAGCAAGAACAAGCGTCGTTCACGAGATCCGTGAGAATGCGGATTGACGAAGATGGCTCCGGCCGCAACCGACATGAGCGCCGTGTCCAACACGTAGAGCGGGCCGACTTGGTGCACATCGTTTTGGTCAAACGTTCCCGCGTCGGGGATCGTGGTTTGCTTGGACGTACCCTCGAAGTAATTTTCCCACGCGACCTCGACGTTGCGCATCGGTCCATTGGGTTTGTCGCCTTCGGGGACTCGTACACGCGCAGCGGCGTAACCTTCGACCTGAAGCGATACGTCAACGGCGTACGTCGTACCCTTCGGAGCAGGACCAAACATCGTGCGCGTCGCGGCGCGTGCGGGACCTTCGCCACGATCCGGCCACAACGCGGCTGTCGTCGCAACCGAGCTCGTCGATGGTTCGAACGAGAGCATCGACCACATCGCTCGACCGCGGGCGATGGACGAAAGCGTTGGTCCGGTCCACACGTGGTCCACACGTTTCCAAGGCGTTTTGGGATCGAGCGTGCAGACGAGCGGCGTGCGCACGCCGGGGGTTTTTTGCAGCTCGGGATGCTTCAACCTGTTGATGGCCGGGCCATCGGTTTGTCCATCCCAACCTACGCGCGTGATCGTCGTCCCAATCAAACATCCCGCGCTCCCGCACGTGGCGGTCATCGGACCGGCGTAAATTTCGCGCTCGACCGCATGGATGACTCGAATCTCGTTCCACATCGCACCGCCGTCATTCGATTCCCACGCGGTGACCGGGACGTCCGTCGTCACGCCACGCTCGAGCATTGCCGTCGACGAAATCGCGATGACGCGCCTGCCATAACCGGCAACGAGCGCCTGCTCGACAGGCGGTTGCGACATGCCCAAAACATGCCCGTCATCGTCAGTGGTTAGGTAAGACAAACCGTGCGACGTCGTGAGCACCATGCCGAGCGTCCCGTCATCGCTCGGACGAAGCGTCGTCAAGTCGCTGGGCTCGAAACTCTCTTCAGACGGCTCGCCTTCTCCCGTCTCCTCCGCTTCCGGATCTCGCGAGTGTCGACCAGGGTGAGCATCGAGCGCTCGCTCCGTGAACGTGCGACCTGCATCATGCGAGACAAACAGCGCGAGTCGTTCGTCTTTGGCTCGGCGCGCCAAAAAATAGGCCGACTTTCCGTCGACGGAAAACGCGGGCGAGATAGGCAAACCCATCAAAGGAGGCGTGGCGGCGAGGATCGAAGTCAGCGCCCCCTGGTTGCCCGTTTGAGGTTTGTCACTCTTGGTGTTTGTCGCAGTAGATCCCGGCTCGGCTTGCAGCAAGACGGGCGGCGACCCGGAGCAACCCGATGCGTTCGCACGCGCCTTGCACAAACCGGTGACCAGCGCGCTGCCATCACCCGCGACGGCAAGCTGAAGAAAGTCGCTGTCCGCCGTGGCAAACTCCAAAGGCGCGCCAAACGTCGACCCGCCGTCATGACTCGTGCGGACGAGAGCGAGCGTATTGCCTTCGTCGTCCGTCTTGCCACACACCGTCATCACGTGCCGACCTCGAGCGCCGACTCGCATCCACGCACAATCGTTTGTTCCCGACAAACGCGTGGTCGTGAGCGGTCCGGTGAATGACCCGCCGGCCAGTCCCCACGTGCCGCTGTCCGCGTCCATTTGGACGGCCTCGATGTACCGATCTCCATCGAGCACGGCGCGTCCTTCAACCACCGCGGACGCCGTCGGTATCGTCGTGAGATCCAACGCCGGCTGCACGTCGCGGGCTCCGATGGTGTCGTTTGTCCGGACCGTAGCGGGCGATTTCTTTGGATCCCAAACAATCGTCCCGAGCACGCCCTGAACCCCCAGCACGCCCTCGGGCGTACGGCCGACTCGACGCGCGCCGATCGTGCCCCCCGCCGAGATCTCCGCGAAGGTTTGTCCATCCGAAGCGGCCAAGATCTTCTCGGGTACAGCCAGCACCAACGCGCTTCCGTCGTCGTTGACAGCCATGTCGAACACGCGCGAACGGCCGACATCGACCACTTGCCACTTGGTGTCGTCGAGCCGGAACAACTCACCGCTCGTCGTCGCGGCGAGGGTCGTTTTTCCGTTGCCCACGACGTGTTGAAAATTCGTTGGAGCTCCAATGGTACGTCGGAAGTTCCCCAGCGGTTCGTCCGTTTCGTACAGCGTCCCGCTCTCACCGATGAACAGCCACGACGAACCCGGGCGTTGCACCATTCCCACGAGCGATTCGAGCGCAACATCCGCCGCGGCGGATGCTCGTCCACGGCATTTCACCGAGCCCGTCGCATCGCGCTCGCCTTTGGTCGTCAACATGCGCACGCCGCCGTCGGTCGTGAGCAGACACGAGCCGTCGGCGAGCAGCATCGATGCCAACACGTCGTAGGGGTGTGGCGGGTGAAACGACCACGTCGCCGGCGATGCAAAACTCGTCGCGGGCGGTTCGATGTTCGTGACGACAGCCGGCGGAGGTTTGACGACGGGCGGAGGTTCACCTCCGCCGCAGCCGGCCGTGGATAATCCAAGACAAACCCAGGCAAGTCGGCTGCGGCTTCGGCGTCTCACACTCAATCAACCCATCGAGCGACGAAGAGGTTTGTCTCGCCGGGCGTCGAACCAAATCGATTCGAGGCGAAGACGAGGTACTTGCCGTCGGGCGAGAACATCGGGAAGCCATCAAAGCCGTCGTAGAACGTGATTCGTTCCGGCGCGGGAGCTCCCGCCGTCGTTGCTTGTCCTTCCGAATCGACCACGTACAGCTCGAAGTTCGGCGCTCCACGAAGGTTCGGAGGCGAGTCCATGTTCGACGAAAAGATCACGCGTCGCGAATCCGGCAAGAAGTACGGACCGAAGTTTGCGCGACCGTTGTTCGTGATGGCGCGAGCGTTTTGCCCTTCGAGTCCGCCCACGTAAATCTCGAGTTTCGTTGGACGAACCAGGCCTTTGGCGAGCAACGCGCGGAAGTCTTCCAAGTCTTTTCCTTCCGGACGACTCGCGCGCCACACGAGCTTCGTGCTGTCTGGAGAGAAAAACGCTCCGCCGTCGTATCCGGGCGTGTTCGTGATGCGTCGGACGTCCGTGCCGTCGGGCTTCATCGTGTACAGCTCGAGGTCGTTGTCGCGGCTGCTCGTGAACACGATGCGCGAACCATCGAAGGCCATCGTCGCTTCCGCGTCGTAGCCGTTGCCGCCCATGAGCAAACGTTTGTCCGAGCCATCAGGGTTGGCGATGTAGATGTCGTACGGATCGAGCGGCCACACGTACCCGAGCGATCGATCGGGTTTGGGAGGACAAGCTTCACTCGCTCCGTCGGTGGAGCTGTAAAGGATCTTGTCGCCTTTCGGATAGAGGAAGTAACCGCACGTCGTGCGACCTTTGCCGCTGGAAATGCGCTTCGTATCGCCGGACTCCAGGTCCATGATGAACTCTTGATCGCACTCGGCGCCTTCGCGCGTCGACTGCAGGATCAGCTTCTTTCCATCGGGAGACCAATACGCTTCGGCGTTTTCCCCGCCGAACGTGAGCTGACGAAGCTCGGTCAGGTGCCGTTCTTTCGGGTCGCCTTGCACGGGTTTGCCCGCGCGGATCGAGAACGGAATCCACTCGGGTTTGGCCGTTGTCGATGCGGAAGGAATTTGTCCGATGGGCTCTTTCGGTTTGGGCTCCGAGCCACAAGCGACGAGAGCAACGAGCGAGGTGAGGAGAGCGCAGGTTCGAGTGTTCACGACGGTGGCGACTTTAGCGTGGAAATCGCGCGAGGAACATGGGGCGTGTGTCGATGCGTGCGCGGAAGTTTCGCTCCGTTTGCGCCACGGGTTTTCGAGCGACGTTTGGCGAGACCAACAAGCGGGCAAGGCTCTTGCAAGCGGCCCTCTGTTCGTCGCACCATCCGCGCCATGCAAGCCTCCTTCGAGATTCCCGAAGAACTCAACATGGCCGATTGGTTCTTGCGTGCCCGATTGCGTGAAGGGCATGCGGAACGAACCGCGATCATCGCGGGAGATCGGCGTCTCACGTATGCCGATGTCGATCGTCTTGCGGCACGTTTTGGAAACGTTCTTCGCGGCCTGGGGGTTGTTCCGGAACAACGGGTCATCGTCGCGTTGCCGGACATTCCCGAATTCGTCGGGGCTTTTTTTGGAATCTTGGCCATGGGTTCGGTCGTCGTCATGGTCAACAGTCATCTCAAACCGGATGAAATTGCCTATTTTTTCGAATACACGCGAGCGCCCGTCGTGATCGTTCATCATGACCAACTCGGTGCTTTCGCGGAGGCGGCCAAGAATGCACGGCATTTGAAGAAGATTCTCGTCGTGGGTGCTCCGGAAACGACCGAACACGCGGCATTCGAATCTCTGGCGGCAAACGTTCCGGACACCATCGATATTTTTCCCAGCCATCGGGATGACGCCGCGATATGGATTTTCTCCGGCGGTACCACCGGCCGCCCAAAGGCCGCCGTTCAACCGCACGCGTCGTTTGTCAATACCACGGAACGCTTCGCCAAACGGGTTTTGGGTTACGGACCGAATGATCGCACGCTGTCCGTCCCCAAATTGTATTTCGGATATGCGACGGGATGCAATTTGCTTTTTCCGTTTTCGGTCGGCGCCTGCTCCATTCTTTTCCCCGAACGGTGCACGGCCGACGCCCTGTTTGCGCAAATTCGCGCGCATCGTCCCACGATTCTGATCAACGTTCCCACGATGATCAATAACCTCGTTTCGCATCCCGACGCAGCTGCGCAAGATTTGTCCTGCCTTCGCGTTTCGACCTCCGCGGGCGAGGCATTACCCGTGGAGCTTTATGATCGCTGGAAACAAGCGTTCGGCGTGGAGCTCTGCGACGGACTGGGAACGGCCGAGCAATGGCATATTTTCCTGACAAACCGACCCGGAGATGTTCGTCCCGGTACGCTCGGCAAAGTCGTGGACGGGTTTGAAGTGCGCGTTTGCGACGATGAGGGCAAAGAAGTGCCGGACGGTGAAGTCGGGTGGCTCTGGGTTCGCGGAGGATCACGGGCGATTGGTTATTGGCAACAAATGGAGAAAACGCAGCGGGCATTTCGTGGAGAATGGTACGTCTCGGGCGATATGTTGCGCAAAGATGCGGACGGATACTTCACGTATTGCGGTCGTGGCGACGACATGCTGAAAGTGGGCGGCAAGTGGCTTGCTCCGGCGGAAGTGGAGAATTGCCTTTTGAAGCATCCGGCGGTGCAAGAATGCGCCGTCGTCGGCGTACCGGATGAAAATGGCCTCGTCAAACCGCACGCCTTCGTTTTGGCGGCGCAGAGGAAGGAAGGTCTGGACGAAGAGCTCAAGGCGTTTGTACGAGCCAAACTCGAGCCGTACAAAGCTCCGCGGGAAGTGTTCATTCTCGATGCTTTACCGCGGACGCATTTGGGGAAAATCGACCGCGGCAAACTTCGTCGCAGTTGAATTCAGGGTTTCACTTCGAGCGCGTGCACGACACCGTCGAAGAATTGATCGGGCATGCAATCCATCGCCGTGAAAAGTTCGGTGTTCATCGATTTCACGTGCTGAATCTGCCACGCTCCCACTGTCCCCGTCATACCGCTGGGAATCTTGGCGCTGTTCGCCCCTTGAGATACGGACAAACCATAGAGCGTGCGACGTTCGGCTTGAGGACAGGTCTTGACTTGTTCGTGCACGCAGGCGATCTCCAAGGCGAGATTCGGTCCTCCGCCGGGAATTGCCGGAATCATGGTCGGAACGGTCGCATTGGCATAACGTAAAACGACCGCTTGTCCTTTGGCATTCGCGACGCGATAATCTTGCAAACCCGCGTCCGTCGTCACCGTCACCATATCGCCCGCCTTGAATACTTGATTCAAATCCGGACCGGCCCAAGCCAGACGCACATCCGAAGCTGCTCCGGCGAAGAGCAATTTCAAGCCGCCCAATTCGACGGCCGATACCGTTGCCGATGCGCCATTGGCCAAATCCGGCATGGGCGTTGGCAAGGCCTGTTCGAACCCGAACCAAGGCCACGATGCGAGCGCCACGGTGGATTCGTCGGCGGAACAAGCGGGCGCGGACATCGCTCCGCCTCCTCCACCATTTCCTCCGGCATTGCCATTTCCGCCGGCTCCCGCGTCACCTCCGGCTCCGCCGCTGCCCGTCGATTGAGAAGGGTTTGTCTCACCGCACGCGGTAATAAAAGCGCCGAGCAGCACGACCATCACGGGTGCGCCGGCTTTTTGGAAGAATCGTTGTCGTTGCATTGCCTGAAGAGCACACGTGCTCGTTCGCGCGTCAATCCGGAACTTCGCCCCCCGTTACTTTGTTTCCTGCGACGAACCCGCCCAGACACCAACGATGATTGAGAGCAGAATGATCAAGCCGAGCATGATGAGCATCCAACTGCTTGGCGTACGAATGGTCGATGTTGTCTCGGGCGTCGATTCCGGCTTGCCGGATTGGGGGTTTTCGGCCGATGGCGTAGGCGTCGGGGACGCGACCCGAGGCGTTTGTTCGCTGGATGGAGGGGTTGCTTTGGGTGGGTTTTGCGGTTTGGTTTTGATCAATTGAGTCAAAATCGCGTCGATGCCCTGAGTCAATGCTTGGTTTTTTTCGCCCTTGTTGAGCAGCGGCGCCATCTGCTCCATGATCACTTGCGCGATGAATTCGTCGGACAATCGACTCTGCAATCCGGGAGCAACTTCGATATCGATCGCCTGATCTTCGGTCAGGAGAAACAAGACGATTCCTTCGGCAAAACCCTTGTCCCGCGTTTTCCATGCGTTGATGGAGCTCTGCGCCCACGTTTCGAGCGCCGCATCGCCCGCTGTGTTGCCAATCCAAACGGCCACCTTCATGCCCGAGGATTTTTGGTATTCTTCGAGGTGTTTGTCCAAGGATTGTTGGGTTTCAGGGGACAAAAACCCCACCGTGTCGGTGACCCACCGTGACGGCGTGGCTGGAATGGGAGCTTCTTCCGCTCGAGAAAACGAGCAGAAGAATAGAAAAACGGCAGTCATCAGAATGGATAGAGTTCGCTGCATGGGCCTCGAGCGAACTCATGCAATCGGCGTGCTGGGTCGGCTGCTCCCAAACTCCGCTATGCGCCCGGGGCGGAGATTCGATTCACGAGCGCCGGCGCAATTTTCGTCCGGCCAAACTTAGAAGGGCCAACAAAAATGCCGCGGAAGCATTTCCGCGCTTTTCGCTTCCCACCAGATGACAAGCGCAGCTCTCGTCGTTTTCGGGCGAGCCTCCCGATCCACCCGAATTGGTTTGACCCCCCGAACCTCCGCCGCCGGCACCGCCCACATTCGAGCCGCCCATACCGGTCGAACTGCTCGATGTGGATGAAGACGACGATGACGTCGCTCCGCCCGCGCCGCCGGTGCCGCAATTGGCAATCGGTTCGAAAACACAGCCATTTTGCGGATCACACGTATCCGTCGTGCAGGCATTTCCGTCCACGCAAGGTTTGGTTTTTCCCGTACACGCTCCGTATGCGCACTTGTCGTTCAACGTGCAACCGTTGTTATCGTCGCAAGCTGCGGAATTCGCCGAAAATGTGCATCCCAGCGCCGGATCGCAAATATCGTCGGTGCAGCCATTTCCATCATTGCACGTGACCGCGACGCCGCCGGTGCACGTGCCGCTCGTGCAGGTTTCGCCCGTCGTGCACGCATTGCCATCGTCGCAAGCGGTTCCTTCAATCACGTCGCCATCTTGGCAAACGTCGTGCAGCATTAACGTTGCGTGAGCCATTTCAATGGGAGCTGCGCCGGGAACGTCCTTGTTGTGCATCCACAATTGCCAAATCGTGTCGCCCCACGCTGCGAGCTGCGAGAAAAACAGATCCGTTTGCGCAATGTACGCCTTTTGTTCGCCCGAAGGGGTCGGACTCGTCAACGACGATGCCGTGCCGTTGATTTCGTCCCGCAAGAATTCCACATATTCGCGGCTCGTGGTTTGATAATACATACGCACGTCCACGCGCGTGGCGCCCGCGGGCAACGTCAGGTTGATTTGATCGAATCCACCCGTGTATTCGGCGGCCGTGAAATGATTCGGGGCGGGTGCGCCCTGCCAAACAGGATCGGCCTGGCGCTTGTTCGCTTCCGCGATTCGAAACCCTTTCGGTGGAATGCGATTGTCTTTGCCTCGTTGATCGCTCAGCAAGAAGTGAAACGACTTGGTTTGTCCAGTCAAGGAGCTGGCCATTTTTGCTTCGTACACCAACGAATCGTCGTGCGTTTCAGCGGCTCCGAGCGGCGGACTCGACGGTGCTTCGGCCAGGTCGAGGCCCTTCAGCGTCGACGCCGTCGCGTCATAAGGGTTCAGCTCGTGGAGCAGCTGCGTTCCCTTGTAAAGCCGCACATTCACGAACATGCGGCGACCTTCGGGATAACCGGTGATCAGCTTGTGCCCCGTATTGTTGCGCAATTTGAACGATGTCGCACCGCTCGCCGCGTCGTACGACAAATCGAGGATCGAGGCCGCTTTTTGCAAGGTCGATTTGGCCCGATACGACGCGGCGAGAAGCGCCGATGCGTCCAAAGGCAGTCCTTCATCGAGCACGAGCGTCAACTTTGCCGAACCTTGTCCGAGCAGATTCGCGTTTGTCATGTCGTAATTGGGCGAGGAAGGCACCGTACTCGCGAGCAACCAAGGGACGAACACGTTTCCCCCGGTCAAGTCGTGAATGGGTTGACCGCTCGAGGGGTGTTCCGTGCTTCCCGACGGACGGATGATGGCCCCGACAATCGATGCGCCCGGACCAACTCCATCGGGCATGTGGCAATCTTGGCAGGACGCGATGGCATTACCCGGCCGGCCCGTCTCGAGTTTGTCCGGAGAGAACGGACCTACGCCGACGGAGCCTCCGGGCAAACCGTAATCACTGAGCATGAATTCCGAGAACGTGCGTTCGGCGTGAAAGTATTCCGATGGCGTCTTGGATTCCGTGGGTAAAACCGTCGTTCCGTCGTCGGGCATCGTCGCGGCGAAGGCCATATTGGCGAGCGCGGGATTGGAGACGTCATGGCACGTCGAGCAGTAATATTTGCTCTTGTGATAACGACTGTAAAGCATGGGATGAAACCCATTGGCATCGGCGAACGACGCTCGGCGATCCTTGTTGCTGCTGACGTAGTATTGCCCCGAGGCATTTTCGAGGTAGCCGGATTGCACGGGTCGATGATCGGCCCCATACATGTTCGTCCCATTAAAAAGCCCATGCAACGTCGATTGCTGGATATCGGCTTGATGGGTCATGTCGGCTGCGGCATTCGATGGTGACGAACTGGCATTCGATTCGTCCCAATACGAGGCCCAGGCATTGCTTTCCCGTTTGCCGTCGTAGGTGTCCTGGAAAAACGGATCGAACATGCGATGGCAAAAGTCACATTGCACGCCGTCGAAATCACCGCCGCTCATACCCGCGCCGTTCGTGGGGTCGCTGCGCATTTCGAGCCATCCTTTGGGCAGGTGGCAACGCAAGCAAATATCGGTTCCGTTGGGATTTCCCAGCGCCCAAACCGAATCCTGAGCGGCGACCGTCAGGGCGGCCCAGAAGAAGGGATCACGCGCCGATTGCGCCATCATGGTCCCTTTCCAGGTAAAACCCGCTTCGATTGCGGGGTCATAACCGCCGTGGCATCCCATGCAATTCGCAGCATTCTCGATTTGCAGATCCGGGCGCGGTTGCGTACCGGGCATGCGCACGAGCGGATCGTATTGCACGATTTTCGACTCCCACGCAAAAGCGACGATTGGCGCGGCGGCCAGAGCAAACGCAAGCAAGGTCGACGAAGGGCGGAGCAGCGATTTCATGGGGTGATTCTAGAGCGCCGCGGCGTTCGAGAGAAGCCCATTTCTCCCGTTTGTAGGTCGCATCGAATCAGCTCCGAACGTGGATGATTTCGACTTCCTTGGATCGGTTACGTTGGGTAAACTGGATGCAATGCGTCAGCCTCGTTTCGACATTCTTCACGAAGTGCTCACCGCGCCCATCGAGCCCGCGCCTTGGCGTTCGCTCGACGAATTTCGGCCGGATTTGCACCGGCTTCTGGATACGGCAGCGCATCCCATCGATGCGGCCATACGCGGTGGTTTTTGCAGTGATGTTCTCGCCGGCGCGTTTGTCGCGGGATATCAATCGGCATTGCAGTCGCTATTTCCCGATCTGCCCCGCGATCGAATCGTCTCTCTTTGCGTCACGGAGCAAGGCGGAGGGCATCCGCGAGCGATTCTGACGCGTCTCGAAAAAGGTGCGTCCGGTACATACACCCTCACCGGCGACAAACGCTGGTCGACCTTGTCGAACCAGGCCGGCCTGCTGCTGGTCGTGGCCCGAGAAGCCGAAGATCCGGCGACGAACCGAGCTGTTTTTCGCGTGGTGCGGGTCGCCGCCGACGCGCCCGGTGTGTCGATTGTGCCGATGCCCGAAACGCCGTTTGTCCCGGAGATACGACATGCGGAAGTTTCCTTGCGCGGCGTTGTCGTGCATGAAACGGAACTTTTGCCCGGTGACGGTTACGAACTTTATGTCAAACCCTTTCGAACGGTCGAGGACATCCACGTTCACGCGGCGGGCGCCGGATATCTGATGCGTTTGTCTCGTCGATACAATCTCGATAAACCTCTGATGGAACGATTGGTGCTCGTCATTTCGTCGCTGACTACGTTGGCCGCCGCGGATCCCAAAGATCCTGTCACGCACATCGTTCTTGCGGGGGTTCTCGAGCAATCGCGTCTTGCGCTCCAGGATTTCGATTCGGCGCTCGCAGCGGCTGCTCCCGATGTACACGCGAAGTTTATGCTGGACAAACCTATTTTCTCAATCGCCGCTCGAGTTCGCGCTGAACGAACAACGAAGGCGTGGGAGCGTCTTTCCAAACTCGCGTAGGTCGTATTGCGCGGCGTTTTGCTGGGCTTCCGCCCAGACCCGACCAGGGTCTATCCGACCCTGGACCCGGACCAGCGAGCGCTGGACCAATA
>CAYSYX010000274.1:0-12499 GCA_964435055.1 uncultured Polyangium sp.
GTCGCGGTCAATAAACAATTTTTGGCCCAACCGGGGACGCCGATTTCGGTGTCCATCATGAATCGGAAAACGTTTACATCCGAGCATGTCGAAGAGGTGACCAAGACGCTGAAAGACGTATTGCGAGGTAAAGTCAATGATTTGATTCAATATGGTCCCCTGGGCCCATCGGCCGTGAAAAGCATGGTGCCTTTGGAGTTGCGGCTGAGTGCGCCCAAAACAACCGTGCAACCGATTGATAGCCCCGGAGCGCAATTCGTGGGCGGGTTCATTTCCGAGGTCCCCGCGGCGACGGCTCCCGGCGGAGCGCTCGTCACGGATGCATTGATTTCGACGGGAGCCGTGCCCGAAGGAACACGCGAAGCTCGTCTGGGCAGAGCCCTTGCCGACATCGGTGTGGGCGCGGGACAAACCTTCATTGGGGTGGACGGCGCGATCCTCGGCGCCGGAGCGACCTTGACGGGAGGCGGTGCGGTCGTCGGCGTGCCGCTGTGCATTGGGAGCGTTGCTTTGGCGACGAATGGCGCCATTACGTTTTGCAATGGCACGAAGAATCTGGTGATCGTGCTTTACCATTGGAATGACGGTGCAGTGACTGCGGAAGCGATACCTCCATCGCAACCGTCCGCTTCGACTGGGCCGCAACAATCAAGCCCGCAAAGTGCTCCATCGCAACCGCCGCCCGCGGCCAAACCGCCTCCCGAAACGCCGCCGTCGGCGGCGAAACCGGCGGCCAAACCGGGCAAACCCGCAGGCAATCCGCCGGCGGCTGGACAAGCGGCAAAGCAGGCGGCACTGCAGGCGGCGGCAAAACGCTGCCGTGTCATCACCTTCCAAAGCGCAACCACGACGACGTATGCGCGATGCACAGGGCAGATGCATCATGCGATATCAAAGACGATTCACAAAAACCTCCAGGACCACGACACATTGAAAAATGTGTACAAGGAGCGAGATCCCCGGTTTGTCACGCAAGCCGTCGACAAGGCCGCGCACAATGGCTACGACGCGTGGCACCGCGGTTACGAGAGGCAAGTCAAAGATTGGCTTGAAATAAATAAGAAAGCAACGCCGGCGCAGTTCGAGGCATACTTGACAAACCTCTACAAGACCGATACAGAGATTGTCCGCCGTTTTCCCGGTGGGCTTTGATGGAGTTGAAGATGCAGTTTTACAAGATGCACCTCGAGGTGAGTTCGCCTTTTGAAACCTGGTTCGACAAGATGGATCCTGTTCACCGTGGACAAGGAAGTGATCGGCAAAAGTGCCCCAAATGCGGCGAAGAAATGGGATCGATGCTGCCATGGTTGCCACCGTATCGAGCATCCATTCGGGCTTACGGAAAACAACTCGGTGACGTTGCTTTTTCCGGGATGTCGATTCTCGTGTCGGAAAAGTTTCGTCTGGCCTGGACCGAGGCCCAACTCAAGGGGATCGACGCATTCCATCCACTGGAACGTCTGCGGGTGCGTCCGGCACGGTTGGGACGAAAAACACCGACGTACTACTATGTCAATCCCCAACGTTTCGGCACCCGCGTCGACCTGAGCCGCAGCCTCATCGAATATGATCGCCCCTTCTCGTGCACTACGTGTATGGAAGCGGGCGTGGACTCCATCCGCGGATTTGCCATCGACGAAGCGTCGTGGACCGGCGAGGACCTGTTCATCGCCTGGGGAATGCCCGGTTCCAACATTGTGACTGAGCGCGTGCGGCAATTGCGGGATGACTACGATCTGAAAAACGTGACCCTCACGCCCATCGAGAAGGTCTTCTGGGATCCCTACTATCGCTGGACCATCCTCGACTACAGCCGCGACGACCCGCCTCCCAAAGCGGACGAAGTCGTCCACCACGACGACAGCAATTGATTGCTGCGCGTGTCCGGCGTTATGACCGGGCAAACCATCTGTATCGAGGGGAAGTATGATCGTTATGGACCGGACGATGCCGGCGGAAGATGGACGCCTGCGGCTCAAGCCTTCTTCTTCGCACGCGGTCGAGCAAATCGGCGAAAGTACGATTCGACGCGCGCCGAATCATGCGGAAACTTCTTGGTCAATTCCGCATGCAAAATCTTGCGCTCCTCGACCCACTTCAGCTTGAGCTCCGTAATCGTCTTTTCGTGCAAGAATTCAAGCTGCTCCTCGATTTGCGTACACGCCTTGTCGGCATCTTCGACGCCTTCCACTGCCGCCTGGAATTTGTCGCGATACTCATTGTAAAGCGGCGCAAAATCCGGTTTGGCTTGGTCCTCGTCGAGCGTCTTGATGATATCGCGCACGAGTTGCGGTTCGACAGTCCGAGCATCCGCTTCGGTCACGGCCCGAAGGCCATTCTTCAAATAACGACGATACCGGGCATCGTCGCGGTTCTTGTTGACAAGGTCGAGCAAACGCAGCTCGAACGAACGAACCAATTTGTCGAGCACGCGGTCACGGACCGAAATCAATGCTTCGCGTTCGTTGATCGTATCTTCCAGGTCTTCTTCTTCACGGAACTTTGTGACGAGCTGGACATGCACCGCTGCGAAAGCTGCCTCCATGCCCTGCGTTTCGGGATCCGATCGAACGGCGGCAATAGAGAACGCGCCATTCGGACGGAAGTCCTTGTTGGGTGTATCATCTCGGGGATTGTCCATGACGTGCAGCATACAGCCGACTTGAACGTTGGGCAACAAAATGATCGACGTGAACGTCAAGAAGTGCGTTTTTACGTCGTCCCGTCGTGACGGGGAGTGCACAAAGCGCGTTTTTGCGTCGTCCCGTCGTGACGGGAAGTGCACGGAGAGCGTTTTTGCAGCGCCCCGTCGTGACGGGTTGTGCACAAAGAGCGATTTTGCAGCGTCCCGTCGTGACGGGTTGTGCGCGAGGAGCGTTTTTGCATCGCCCCGTCGTGACGGGTTGTGCGCGAGGAGCGTTTTTGCATCGCCCCGTCATGACGGGTTGTGCACGAAGAGCGTTTTTGCTGCGTCCCGTCGTGACGAGGACGACGCGAATGATGTTCTGGGAGAACTTCAGCGCATCAATTAATGCCGCAGACGATCTTGTTGTCGGCGACGTCTTTGTTGTTGCCGTCTTTGCATTCCTGAATCGTATTCGCAGGATCGACGACCGCGTAGAGCTGCACGAGCAGTCCGGGCGGGAAATTGGAAATGGCCGGATTCAGCATGATGCTCATGCCCGGATCGAGCGGCCCGGCAATGACTTCTTCATGCACGACCGTGCCTCCGGCGTTGGGATCGCCCGCGTAATAACGCACCACGATGTTGCTCGCGGGAGCCGTTCCTTCATTGTACACCGTCGTCGATACCGTCGGTTTGGGGCAACCTGTGGCGTCGGCGATACCCAAATCAATGCGCAAATCCGGTCCAACGTCACCGGCCATCACGGGAGCGGTCAGGGTATTGTTGTTTTCGATGCATTCGCGTTGCGAATTCGTCGCGTCGACGACGACACGCACCGTCTCCGGCAAGGAACCTTGCGCATTGTTGGCCGCGTCGTAACTCACCGTCACGAGGATCGAATCGCCCGGTTCGAGGTTGTTTTGCAGCACGGCCGTGAGCTTTGTTTGCATCATGTCGGCATAAAGCGCCTCGTCGGGCATTCCGCCCGGCCAAATGCCTTCAAAGCCGATGACCACGCCCGGACCGACGCGTTCGTCGCCGTCGTTGCGAATTTCCACCGTAATGTCGAGTTTCTTCGACAATTGTCCGCATGCGGCGTCGGGCGACGACAATTGAATGCCCGTGACTTTCAGATCCGGCGCCACACCGTACGAGCGCGGATTCGAGCGGTACGTATTGTATTGGCGACCATTGTAGGGTTTCCAGCTCTCGGGCTCTTTTAATGGAACACCGCCGCTTTCGAGCACGTTCGTCACGTGATACGCGTGCTGATTCCAAATGCGTCGCGCGCTGACCCACGTGTCGCTCGCATCACCCCATACCGCAATGCCATTGGGATAATTGAACCCGACCGAACAGCTGCTCGTGTCGTTATTCGAGCAAAACACGATTTCGGCGTTGCCGTCATTGTCGACGTCGGCAATGACCGGGTTTTCCGTTCGCGTGCGGCTCGGTGAATGATCGCGGAACAGAACGGCGCCGTCCGTGCCGCCATAAATGCGGAACCAGCATTCATCATTGTAGACGACTTCCGCCGCGCCGTCGCCATTGAAGTCGAAGACGCTGGACGACGTCACGCGGCTCGAATCATCTTCCGTGATACGTTGCCAACCGTTGTGCAAACACGTGCATTCGCCTTTGATCTTGTTGCAAACGGCACCGGCCAGGCAATCGGCATCCTGCATGCAGGTCGCACCGGGCGTACGCGCGGGATTGCCTTGGTTGCCCATTTGCGCATCGCTGAAGGCATTGGGCCAGGCGGGGCAATTCATCGAGGGCGATTGCAGATCGATCATCATGTAGCGCAATCCAAACGCCGTTCCGACCTCGGGAAACCCATCGCCATCGAAATCGTCGACGTTGGGCGCGCCGCCATTGGTGCCCGCATTGAGGTTGATGAAGCGACGTTGAACGCCTGTTTCTCCATTGTAAATGGCCAAGTAGCCGCCGGAAATGACCACGACCTCGGCTTTGCCATCGAGCGGATTCTGCGGACTCGGATCGGCGGCTTGGTCCAAGCCGAGCACGTCGGCAATGGCACAATATCCTTCGCGTTGGCCGGCCGGAACGAGCGCTGCGCCATTGACGGTTTGCGCATCCCAGACCATCGTGAGGAAACCTTTGCAAAAGTCGCTGGGATCATTGACCATGCATTCCGAGATTTTCGTCACGCCTGCGGGCGGAGTCGGGAAAGTATACACCGTCGTGCCGGCGATGATTTCTTGACCGCTGTCGCCCACGAGGTTCGCGATGCATGAAATCGGGCCTTGTCCGTTGTTTCCATTGATGGTCCCTTGACCGACGAATTTGTCCTGCAAGACCAATTTGTTCGTCATCATGTCCTTGGCGAACGTGAAGACATTTCGCCCGACGATGACCTCGGAGAATCCCTTACCGTCGACGTTGGCGATCGCCACGGCGGGGACGTTGTGCCCTGTCGCAGCCCATTGATTGTCGGCGCGCATGATGAGCTCCCCGCGATTGTCCAAAATGAAGAAGCCCAAGATCTCACTGGGAACGACGATTTCCGGGACCCCGTCGCCATCGATGTCGCCGACCGCGGGCGTGCCCGTCGAATTGCCGATCGCATTGGTACACGTATACGACTCGTCGAGCGGCTCGCCTTCGTGCCAAATATCCGGCCCGGCATTGGCGAAATAATCTTTGCCTTTGTTCGGCCCACCGCCGTGGATGGCGCGCACGATGCCATTGATCGCTGCGTCGGTATTGCAATACGTCATGAAAATGATCTCGGCAAAATCCAGCTCGTTGATCTTGCCGTCGCCATTGTCGTCATCCAAGTTGGCGACGAGCGGCGTCATGCTGACTTGGGCCGAAATGGGGTAGGGCGCGTTCACGGCTTGGTTGGCCGGGGATCCGCTGCCCGTTCCGCCCCATTGAATTTCCTTGGTCGGCAATACTTGCGAGAAGGGCACGGCAGGCAGCGTGCACGTGGGGGCTTTGCCGGTGCCCGTGCAGGATCCTGCTTCGCATTTCGTATTGGCGGGACAATCCCAATCGTCTTCGCACGGGCAAATCGAATTGCCGGGTCCCACGGTCGTGCATGCGCTGGGGAAATACGTCGTATTGCCGCAAGTGAATTGTTGCGTTTGTCCGCCGCCGTTGGCGTTGCATTCGTAGACGTCTTGGTTGACGCACGTCGTCGCGCCCGGGGCGCAAATATCGTTTACGCAAATCGTACCATTGCAGTATTGATTCGGCGCGCATTGCACGTCGCTCGTGCATGAATTGTCCTGACAAATCGCTCCGCCGTTCGGCGTGGGAACACAAATCTCCGTCGCACTACAGCTGAGGAATCCGCATGTATTGGCGACACACGTGCCCATGCCATTTTGCACTTCGCAGTGCAGGCCGGGATCGCAGGCGACGCCCGCGCACAAATCGCCGCCTCCACCCATACCGCCATTGCCACCGGAGCCGACGAAGATGTTTCCGCCGTCGCCGCCCATACCCGCTGCTCCGCCGGCCCCGCCTTTGCCGCCGTCGCCCGCGGTTCCCGAGCCGCTGGAGCTCGCTGAGGAAGCCCCCGTCGTTTGCGTCGTTCCATCACTACAACCCGAGGACCACGCGAGCATGGCGCTTATGCCAAGCCCAAGAAATGATAGTTTCGTTGTTCGCATGGATCGACCGTAACAAACTTGGCGGCCGGGTAGAAGCCGAAACCTTCATCTTTCCTGAATTTTTCCTTGACGACCTTTCCGTTTTGAACTCCATTGTCGGCCGCATCGAGGACGTTTCGTCCCGTATTCGAGTGAGTGGAGGAGCGCATGAAGGTTGGTGTGTTGGGATCCGGGCAGGTCGCCAAAGTTTTGGCCAAAGCATTCTTGGAAACGGGCCACGAAGTCATGCTCGGCAGCCGAGAAGCATCCAAAGTGGCTGGTTGGTCCGATGATGCTCGAGCCAAGGCCGGAACATTCGCCGAAACGGCAGCTTTCGGCCAAGTCGTCGTATTGGCCGTCAAAGGCACCGTGGCCGTCGACGCCGTCAAACTCGCGGGTATCGAAAACCTCGCCGGCAAAACCGTGATCGATGCGACGAACCCGATCGCGGATGCGCCTCCTGTCAATGGGATTTTGCAGTTCTTCACCGGGCCGAATGACTCGTTGATGGAGCGATTGCAGGTCGCCGCGCCCGAAGCGAACTTCGTCAAGGCATTTTCGTGTGTCGGCAACTCGTTCATGTTTCGCCCGAATTTCCCGGGCGGGCCTCCGACGATGTTCATTTGCGGCAACAACGACGCCGCCAAGGCTGAAGTCAATGCCATTTTGAAAGACTTCGGCTGGGACAGTGAAGATGTCGGCAAAGTCGAAGGGGCACGGGCCATCGAGCCATTGTGCCAATTGTGGTGTGCGCGTGGATTTATCCACAACAAGTGGACGCACGCGTTCAAGCGCCTCGATCTGTGATTTTTCCCCAACGCCCCTCAATTCTATTCCCGCCTTGATTTCCTCGTGCTAACGTCGCGCGCATGTTGCATCGCGCGATTCGGGGCTTTCTTTTCGTCGTCGTCGCCACGGTGGGCTGTTCGTCGAGCACCAACCAGAACAACGGGGCGGGCTCGGGCGGGGCCGCAGGCTCCGGCGGATCCGGTGGATCGGGTGGTGCGCCTGTCGTGACGTCTCCGGTTTGTGACGCTTTGGGTTTGCCCACGCGGGCCTTTTCCGACGGACCCACCGGCATGTATCGTCGCGAAATCGCCGCCGACTTCAAGCTCGATTTGATCAACGAAGAGCCGTGGCAATTCAAGACGCAATGGAGCGGCTGCGAAAATGTTCTATTCATTCCGGATACGCTCGTCGTTTCGGCGCTCGATTCGACCAGCATTTGGGACAATGATCTGAATTTGCTGCTCAAGAAGTCCCCGCCGAATACGCAATACTTTTTCGTGTCTCGAGCGCAAACGGACGAGGCGGCGAAAACAGCGCTCGACGCGATGCGGGCGCGGATCGATGCCGCCTTGGCTGCGCCCGTGGGGTTTGACCCCGTCGCTTGGAAGCCGCGTCTGCACGTCGTGGCCACGCGCGCGGGGGCGATCGACGGGTGGGTGAAAGATGTCCTAGCGGGCCATGGACGCGGCGGATTTGCGATTGATCGCCAACAAAAGGTTCGCGGGTTGGGATCCTTTGCCGATGTCGCTCGATTCGATTCGGCGCTCGAACAAGCCATGCAATGGCCGTGGAAAGCGAACCTCGCGTATGCCGCGTACGACGCCGCATTTTTGAATTTCGACGCCGAACAACAAATGCGCCTCGATGCGGATGGAGCGACCGTGGTTTCGTTATGGAAAGGCGAGACGCTCGAAGAGTTTGCCGAGACGGACGTGATGTTGCCTTCCGCGGCGGAAATGGCGAAGTTCGATACGCTCGAGATTGACGTGGAGCAGGGGTGTCCGGATCCGAAAGCGCCGGAATTCGGCAATTGCGGAGCGTGGGATTACTTGGCGTCGCTCGGCGTGCGTAATGACGCGATGGAAAACGTCGAAATCGCGCGGTTCATCACGAGCTACCATCGCGAGTCGCATTGGGTGGTCGATGTGTCGCCGATGCTCGTGCTGCTGCAAAAAGGCGGCATGCAGCATTTTCGTTGGGACTTTGCGCCTTCGTGGAACAAACAGCCCACGGCGACGAAATTGTCGCTGCGTTTGTCGAATCAAAACAAGGGCCTGCGGCCCGTACGCGCGACGTTCTTGTGGTCCGGAGGCGACTTCAATGCGATGTACAACATGTCGCACGCGCCGAAGACCGTGCCGATCGCGGCGTCGACGAAAAAAGCTGAAATTTGGGCCTTGATCACGGGGCACGGAGCGGCCATGTCGCAATGCGCCGAGTTCTGCAATCACCGCCATGAGTTCACGGTCGACGGTCAGGTTTTTCTCAAGGAACACAAAGAAGCGGGGTCGAGCAACAAATGCGTTCCGGAAGCGGAAAAAGGCATGGTGCCGAATCAAGGAGGGACGTGGTGGTTCGGTCGAGGGGGCTGGTGTCCGGGGCAAAAAGTACATCCGTGGACGGCCGATATCACGACGACCGTCAAGCCGGGCATGGATGCAATGGTTTCGTATCGAGGGTTGTTCGGCACGACGGATCCTCCCGATGATTCGGGCAATATCGTCATGACGTCGTACCTCGTCGAATATGAATGAAGCCTAGTCTGCGCGTTGCTGATGGTCGAAGACGTTGTGTTCGAGCGAGTCCCCAGGAGGTTGTGTATGAATACGAAACGAAGAACGCCGTGGTTCTTCGGCGCATTGCCGATGTGTTTTTTGCTGGCGGCGGGATGCACTTATGAGCCACCCGTGAACGAAGCATCGGGCGGCAATGGTGGATCGGGTGGAGATTCCGGTGCAGGCTCTGCCGGCGGAGGTGTTGGCGGTGTTGGTGGCGGTGTTGGTGGAATGGGGGCGGGCGGCGATGGGGGCGGCGCACCGACGCACGAGCTCGATTGCCTCAACGGCATGGATGATGATTTCGACGGACAGCCCGATTGTGCGGATTCGGATTGTGTTCCCGGGTATGAATGCGTGCCCGTTGCGCCGCCGGGATCCGGCCCGTATGTGCGTATTTCGTTGACGACGGGTGAAGCCATGCCCGCCACGTGTACCGTCAATGGTATGCCTCCGACGATTCGCGGCATTACGGCGGCTTCTCCGGCGTGTACGGCTTGCGAATGCAACGTGTCCAATATCAACTGTCGACTGGAAATCATTTCGACGTATGCGTCGATGGATTGTTCGGGAGCACCGCTGATCCAGCCGGCAACCTCGGAATGCATGTCCTTGCCTGCGCCTCTTTCTACGGGTTCGGTGAAGATGACCAGGGGCCAGGGGATGGCCACGGTGAGCGTCACGCCGGCTGCTCCGTTACCGCAACAACCTTGGAAGGATGTCGTTCAGGTTTGTCCAGCTTATGATGGTTCGCCGGGCGCCGGGTGCGCTACGGGGCAGTTTTGCGTGCCTCGAGTTACGGTCCCGTATGAATCGGCCGTATGTGTGCACGCGATGGGCGATGCGTCGTGTACGGGCGAATATGGTCGCAAAATCACCGCGTTTGATTCGGCGCTGGATTCGCGGGGTTGTGCGCCATGCGGGTGCAACCCCGATATTCAATGCTTCGGCTACTACATGCAGCTCAATTCCGGCGGAGCCTGCAATGGAACCATGGGCGCCAGCGCCGTTTTTGATTCCTGTGTTTCCATCAAAGCGGAAACGGGATCGATTCAACTGGGCACATTGACGTCGCAAGTGGGTAACAAGAATATTTGGGGAGGCCAACCCACGGGCGGCGTGACGCCGACGAATCAACGCACGTTTTGCTGTACGCAGTGAGGCGGTTCGGCATCGCAAGGTGGCGACGAACTCGACGATGATCGGGGTCAAAATCCCTTTTCGGTGATCTTCGGCCGAACGAGCATTCCCGACGTCGTCAAGGTTGCATCGGCCCAAGGTCCGGTCGGCGATGTGCCCGGGATCAGCGCCGAACAAGCTTCGTTTTTGTCGAAGAGGGACCAATTGGCCCAGCTGATCGAATTTTGGTCCATCCACGACAGCCACGCATTCGTTTCATTGGCATCGACGCTGCCATTTCCATCGGCTGAACACGTGCCCCATTCGGTGACGAACAGCGCCAGGCCCTTACCGAGCGCGGTATTGGCTTTGTCGCGCAGGAATTGTTTATGCGTGGCGGCATAAAAATGCAGCGTATAAGCGATATTCTGGTATTGCGTAATCGGGTTGTTCGCCGCTACGTCCACATCTTGCGACCACGTGGGTGAACCGACGATGACCAGGTTATTCGCTCCGGTGGCGCGGATGCTGCCAATGACCTGCTCGGCGTAGGTTTTCACCTGGTCCCAACTGATTTGCGTGGGCTCGTTGTAAACTTCGAAAATGACATTCGGCGTATTGCCGTATTTTTGCGCCATTTCCGTAAAGAATGCTTTGGCTTGGTCCGTGTGGTTATGGGCATTGTGGTCGTGCCAATCGACGATGACGTAAATGCCGCGAGCAATCGCGGCATCGACGACGCTCACGACTTTGGCTTTTTCGACATCGGGGTTCGTCAAGTACGCATCGGCGGGCTCGATTCCCATGGGCGCGCGGACGATTCCGCCTTTCCAGTCGTTGGCCAACGTGTCGACGGCATTTTTGTTGTACCAAGGTCCGGCCCAATTGCTCCAGAACAGACTCATTCCGCGCAATTGGACGGGATTGCCGGATTTGTCGACGATTTTATTGCCCTGAACGACCAAGGTGCCGTGAATACCCACCGCCGTGTCCCCGGCCATTCCGCCGCTCGAAGAGGACGAACCTCCGCCGCTTCCGCCGCTGCCGCTCGTTCCGCCACTTCCACCGCCGCCGCTGCTGCTACTTCCGGCGGGTTCGCCGCTGCTGCTGCCGGAGGAAGTCGATCCGGTCGAACTTGTGCCGTCACCGCATCCGGCCAACATGGCCAAGGCCAACACGGCCAGGGATGGGGTTACGAAATGGGCACGATGACGAAGGCCATTGGATTTGCGCATTTGGGGATCTCCACGAGGGTTGTTACTCGCAAACGCCGAGAAACCCCCGAGGTTATCAGGGGTTGTCAGGGGGGTCAAGCGTATGTCTTGGTGTCGCCGGTACGATTGCGCGTATGGCGAACATTCAGTTTGTCGAGGAGGAATCCGGGGGGATGAGTTCCTCGTCGGGATCGTCGGGGCTGTGATCGACGGGGGTCCAGCGGCGGTGGGGATCCCAGAAGTAATTTTCGGTCGGTATCAGGTGAACATTGGTCAGCCCATGTTTGTCCCGGAGCTCGCGCACCCGATCGGAGACGATGAATTCACCCGAAATTCCCCACGCTCGAAAGATGTCTTCTCCGTGCCACGTTGATAGATCCAGTGCAAATCCCCGTACGCTTTCAACATCGCCCCCCATGCATTTCGTGCACTTCGTGAGCTCGTCATACTCGACGAGGCTGTGCATGATGTCGATTCGCACATCGAAAAGCCTGGGAGCAATGTGATAATACGTCGGCACGCTTTTCTTGAGACGAACCGGGCGCACCCGGATACGTTCGATGGGACTGAAGACGTCAAGGCCCACCAAGTGCGCGTCGAGCCATGCCTGGCGAAATTGAGTCGATACAAGTAGGCTATTGCCTGCAGGAAAAGCGACATCGCCAAACGCGCGACCGTACGCAAGGACTTCGGCGTGATGGGGGGGGAGCCATTGCAAATTGCTGACAAACAATCCGCAATTGGGGCATCGTTGGGCATCGCCGGTGATGTGAGGCGCCAAGGAATACGCATGGGTTGCGTAGGTGCCCTCAGTGAACAAAGGCGATTGTCCCAAAACGTAAAACTGCATGGCGCGCATCCTTAGAGTCCGTTGGGAAAGATTGCAAGGAGTTTTGGATCCGCGTACCTCTGCCGCAAATAGGCTTCAAATGTTGCCGGTGTAAGGTTGTCGTGGCGAGTAATGTATTGTGCAATCTCGTTATCAAGGCTGATGTGCCACTTCTGGTACCCCTTGTGTGCCGCGTCGTCAATCGCTTGCGTCACAAAGCGATTGTCCCGGTACTTGTAAACGCCCTTGAGGTTTTGATGTTCCTCCAACGCCCTGTGAATCGTCCTTGAAATCGCATGATGATTCTGCCCGGTGCAGCGTTTCCACGTCGTCGTGTTTGGGCTCAGGACGGTGGGGCCGCATAACGTAGGTCGACGTGTCGCGGTTTGTCCGTTCGACGGGGCGTTTGGCTTGGCTGCCGGCTTGACGGGTTTTGCCGCCGGTTTGGCCGGTGCAGTCGTCGGCGCGGCGCTTGGTGTCGCAGGCTGCGCAGATGTCGTTGTGGGCGTAGCCGTTGAAGGCGCGCT
>CAYSYX010000275.1:0-12445 GCA_964435055.1 uncultured Polyangium sp.
TTCGCAACCGGCGAGACCAAGGGTGAACAGGAAAAACGCGAGACGTTTCATTGGGCGTCGACCATCAGGGCAGCGGAGCGTGAACTTTTTGGACGTCGAATTCGGCGCCGGGACCGTGGCAAGTGGCACAAGCTTCGATGCCGGTGGCGTTCGTGTTCGTTTCCGCGTGCGCCATCACATAAGGTGCGTCGTGACAACCCGTGCAAGCGGCGGTTTCGGGCGGCAAAAGTTTTTCCGATAAAACCAGGCGCTGATCGCAATAGTTATCGGCATCCGCGGCCGGGTCCTCCGCGCAGGTCAACGTTTGCGTTCTTTTCGGCAGCAGATTCGAATTCAGCGGCAGCATGTACGTCGGCCCTGTATGGCACGTCCAACACGCATTGCGATCGCCGGGATATCGAACCTCGCCGAAATCAATGGGCGTTCCCGCGGGATTTGCTTTGGTCGGCGTGGGATTGCCCCCGAGCACGTACGGTTGCGACAAGGCCTCGCCAGTGTGAATGCGATGAATCATGACGGCCAGGTCGACCGATTGCGCCACGACGGTTTTGTTTTCAAAACGTTCGACCCGCTCGTCGTTCACATTGGTCGGCTGATGGCACAATGCGCAATATTGCACCTCGATGCGCTGACCTCCATGCGCCGACAATTGCAAATGGCAGTGATTGCATTGCGCTTGACTGACGATTTCACGTCGAGGTTGCGCGACGGCATCGGTGACCGGCGCGAAAACCACGGGGTTTGGCGCGGCAAATCGAGGACCGGTTCCCCCCGGTTGGACATAACCTTCCAATCCGAACGCATAAGTTCCGGATGCCGCAGCAGGCATTGCAGCGGGGAACGTATAGCGGAAGTTCGTCCCGTCGATCGCCAACGTACCACTCGCTCCGGTACCTTGGATCGTGTGTTGCCAATACGTCGCGTAATCGGTCGTCGGCCCGGCGATCGTCACATTGAGGCGCGTGAGCGGGGCCATGAGGATGTTCAACGGGGCGCCATTTTGCTGCACGTTGAAGACGATCTCCGGAGTTTGTCCGGGACCGGTTTTTTCCACCTTCACGATCGTAAACGTCAATTGCGGGTTCGCCGGATCCAAATAAGGTACCGCGTGCTTCGTCGCGATGCCTTCGAGTCCTCCCGCCGGCGGATGACAAACCGAGCACTTGGAATCATCGGGCAACGGGCCTCCGGCGTGCAAGGTTTTTCCGGGCGGAGGCGGCTCCACGAACGAAATCATATCGTGGCAAGATGTGCAGGCGACCATCGACGGCTTCTTTTGCCAGCGATCACCTTGCGCTCCCGCATGACACGCATCGCAATGCTGAACGGGCTGGGGGAACGCAACGGTCGAATAATCATGGACCGATTGCTGGTATCCGATGATTTGATACGGAATGCCCGCGATGACGCTGGGCAGGGTTTTCCCTCGGTGAATTTTGTGAATCATGACGGGGAAATCGACGGTATTCGCCGTATCCGGATCCACCGTTTGCGGCGAATGACACAGGATGCAGAGTTGCACGTCGCGACGAGCGCCTTCGTGGGCCTCGAGCGGATCATGACAAGCATTGCAGAGCGCCGTTTGGACGATATCGCGTTTCGTCGTCGGGGCCGCGCCGCTCGGTAAAAAGTCGAAAAGCGCATCGGCCGTATAGGTCACATCGTCGAAGACGCGTGTGGCCCATGCGCCGAGCGTATGGGTTTTGGTTTGATCTTGAATGGCGATCTTTGTTCCAAACGTATACCGGTAGGTGCCCGACACGACATCGACTTCTTCGAAGATGCCCCCTTCGTCCGCGGCGGCTTGGTCGGCAGTTTGTCCCGTCAAAACGCTCTTTTGGGGTTTGGTCACGTACGAGGTGTATTGCAGGGGTTCGCCTTTGGCGTCTTCATCGAGCCATGCCAAGACAAACCTGACCGAAACGGCTCCTTCGGTGTAAATCCCATCGCGATCCAGGGCGAGTCCGGATTCATCGGTGAGCCGAAATGTTACGGCTGCGACGCCATTGGCATCGATTTCCGTATCGAGAAGGTCGAGTTTGACGCCCGGACCGGTCAAGTAAGCATTGCGACCGGGGGGGCCGGACGGGCCTTCGGGACCTGCGTCGCCCGTTTGTCCGGCATCACCGGGTGTACCGGGCAAACCTTCGCCGGGCGGGCCTTGTTCGCCGGGGGGCCCGGCGGGACCTTCACAGGCGGCAAGCACGGCAATACCGACGAGAATGGCCCAAAGCCCTGCGGTTTTCCAAGGTGTCGACTTGGTGAATCGCGTCGTTTTGAATGCATTCGGCGGTGGGTGCATGAGCGTTGGTCGATCCTCGCTTGCCGGACGACTTCTTTCGTCGCCCGCGCGCGGTAACAAACATCATGCCAAACGAAAATTCCCAATGAAATCGCACCAGTGAGGCGAACGAACCTTCTGAAGTGCAAGCTTTGCGCGTGATTTCGCGCCCGACGCAGACCCTGCGTGGGTCGGGGGATAGTCAGCCCGAGGACGACGTTGCGTCGTCAGAGTGGCGCGATTTCGGCTTCTTGTCCCGTGAGATCCAGCGTTTTCCACACGCCCGCGCGAAAACGCAGCCACAAGATCAACGCCAGCACGCCCAAATAGCCCGACAACCAAAATATCGCCCAATCGATCCCGCCGCCGAATACGCGCACGCTTACGTACGCGCCGGGAACGAACAGCACCCACGCAATGATTCCACGCGCCCACGCAATGAATTTCGTATCTCCGGCGGCGCGCAGAGCTTCGGCGAAACTCATCGACAATGCGTCGGTCAACTGCCACGTCGCGCTCAAGACGAGCACTCGGGCACCCAATTCGAGAAAAGCTGCCCGTTCGGCTCCGGGCGGGGCCAACGGCAGCATGACCCATTTCGCAAATATGACGTAAATCAACGCCACCGAGCCTTGCCAGGTGCAGGTGGCGATCGCCGTCAAGCGCACGGTTTTGGGGACCGCGTCGAGCGATTTGGCGCCAATCGCTTGTCCCACCAAAATGGCTCCGGCGCTTGTCAAGCCAAACGCGGGCATGAACGAGACTTGGTTGACTTGCATCGCCGCCATGAACGCGGCCAACGTCGTGGTGCCCAAGCCATTGAGAACGACGTTCACGAACAACGAGAACGCCGCGAATTCGACAAACCAATTGATTCCGGAAGGAAATCCAAAACGTAACATGCGAACGAACTCGGTCCAGCGAAGTGAGCCGAGGTGTTTACGAGCGGTCGGCTCGGCGCCGATTCCCTGCAAAAAGCACAGCAAAAGAATCGCAAACGAAATACACGTGGCAATGGTGCTGGCCAAAGCTGCTCCTTTGACGCCCATCGCCGGCGCGCCGAAATGGCCGTAAATGAGCACCCAATTGAGAACCACGTTCAGCACCATGCAGACGATTTGCAGGACCATGGGCAATCGCGTATTGCCGATCCCTCCATAATAATTCCCCAATGCCTCGAGCCCGATGGCCGCACCTCCGCTGATGAGGCGCACTTCGCAATATTGCGTCATGAGGTTGGCGACGCCGGGCGAATAATCGAGCGTTCCGATCAAGTTCGGGACAACCCCGACGAATGCTAGAAAGAGAATCTCGAGGAGCAACGAAAAGATGACCCCGTAAAACCCATATCGACGAGCGCCGCCATGATCGCCGCGGCCGAAGAGCTGCGCTGCGAAGCTCGAAATGATGAACGCCGTGCCCATCGGTAAGATGAACAAACCGAACACATTGAGCGCTCCGGTGGTCGTAGCGGCGAGCGCTTCCTCACCAAGGGGCGCGACCATGAATGCGTCCGAAACGCTGATGACCGTTTGCGCGGATCGCGAGATGATGATCGGCCAAGCAAGCGTGAGCAATTGTCGTGCTGACGGATTTGCGGAATCGTGCGACATGGGAGGGAAGGGCGGGTTGTGACACTGAAAACCGGATCGCGCCCGTGGTTTGTCAAGAAAGGTTGATTTTCGGTGTTGCGATCGGTGCAGACGTATCTTCGTTTTTAGTCGCCGAAAAATTTCGAAGTGATCTTCGCATACACCTTATCGACGAACGGAATGGTGCCGACCACGGCTCCGAGCACATCCCAATGGTCTTGGTGAAACGTCACGACGCCGTCCCGCGATCGGAACTCGGTGACGCCACGTGTTCGGATGGTCAAACCCAGACGTCCCGTGATCGTGCAGTTCCACGAGAGCATGAAATGCGGTTCGTCGCCGACGAGTTCGAGATCGTCGAAGCGCATTTCTTTGACTCGGGCGTTGATGTTTTCCGTGACGCGCTTGAAATGATCCCGGCCTTGAACGTCATTGAATGGGTCGACGAAGCGCGTATCCGGGGCATAGAGCGCGTCGATGTCCTGCAGGACCTTGTTTCCTCGCAGATGATAGGTGGCGAATAACGTGAACAGGCGCTCCGGCAACGTCGGCATGCGGGTCGTTGTACCAGACAACCCGCTCGAATCCACCGCAATTTGTCGGGCAAAAAGACCTCGCACGAAGGGCTTTACCCGCGTACCCGGCGCCCTGTAGGCTCTCGCGCGTGGCTGTACCCAATGTTTTTCCGCGCGCAAGTGCGCGCCCTGGTGCCATTCGACGTTCCGCGGCGGCTGTAGCTTTGGCGGCTCGAGCGTTGACTGCGGTGGTTGCGACCTCCGCGTTGCTCGTACCTGCTTCGGCGTTTGCCGAACCCGCATCACGCAAGGTGTTGGCGGTGTATGTCGAGGGCAATTCGGCGTCCGAAGCGCGTGACGACATCCTGTCGGTCTTGTCGGATCGCGTGACCGTTTCGGACAAGGGCGACACGGCGGCGGCGTTGCGCAAGTTTGGCTTGTCGAAACCCATGGGGTCGGCCATGACGCAAGCCAAGTCGCGTAAGGGCTTTGTTCCGCGATTGCGTAAAGCTGCAAAAGAAGTCGGAGCCGACGGAATCATCGTCGGGATCGTGCAGCGATATTCCGGCAAGTGGCGCGTGTATGTCGTGTGGCTCGGCGCCGACGGCGACGATGTTCTCGTCGACGAAGCCGTATCTCGCGAAGGTTCGGAAGACGATCGTCGCAGCGCTTTGAAAAGCGCGCTCGGAAGTGTGCTCGACCAATTCGCGCCGAAGTCGTCGTCATCATCGTCATCGTCATCGAATTTCTCGACGGACAAACCTCCGCCGAACCCCGACGACAAGAAGGAAGACGAAAGCGAAGATTCAAGTGACAAACCTCCGCGGGTTCGTCACGAAGTCAGCTCGTCCATCTTCTCCATCGAAGCGGGCGTCGAGGTTGCCGGTCGGTTTTTCTCGTATTCCGACGGCATTTCGAACAACTTGCGGCGGTACGATGCGTTTCCGGCGCCGGCCGCGTTCGCTTCGGTCGAAGTCTACCCGGCTGCCTTCACAACGATTCCGTTTCTGCGCGATCTGGGACTCATTGGTTCTTACGCGCGAATGTTTGGGCTCCAATCAAAAACCGCGGACGGCACCCCGATCGACACGTTGTACCAACGATTCTCCGTGGGCTTGCGGGTGCGTATTCCCGTTTCGCGACCGACCGGCCCTGTCTTCGGTGTGTCGGGACAATATTATGTGCACACGTTCGACATCACGGAGACGGCCGAGCTTGCCGGACAAATTCCGAACGTCGACTACAGCGCCATTCGTGCGGGGGCCGATGGGCGTTTTCCCATTGGAAAAACGGCGATCACCGTCGGGTTTGACTGGATAGAACCGCTGTCGTCGGGCGCCGTGTACGACCGTTTTACCGGGGCGAAGGTTCATGGCGTCGCGGGCAAACTCGGCTTCGGCGCGAAGCTCGGCGGGGGCTTCGAGCTGCGTTTGGCGGCCGAATATGCACGGTTTTTCTCGGACTTCGATCCGGTTCTCGGCGATGCGTACGTGGCCGGCGGCGCGCTCGATCAATACCTCGGACTTCGGCTCTCCGGCGCTTACGTGGAATGAGGAAGACCATGCATCATGTTCGCCTGTTGCGATCATCTCTCGGCTTTTTCGCGATCGCATCTTGGATCGTCGTGGCCTCCGGTTGTCCCGGAACGCTCACGGACGAAGAGAAGAAGATGTTCCAAGGGGGCGGAGCTTGTCCGGACGTACCCAGTTTGCTGGCGGCCAAGTGCGGAACGGCTGGTTGTCACCCGCAAGGTGGAACGCTCGATCTGGCGTCTTCGGGCGTAGAGTCACGTCTTGTGGGCAAAGCCGGTTCTCCGACGTGCAGCGGAGCGACGTTGGCCGACCCGGCGAATCCGACAAACAGCTTGCTCTACAAGAAGATCAACGATTCTCCACCGTGCGGATCGAAGATGCCGATCGGCGGCACGCTCACGCAGCTCGAGGTCGGGTGTATCGAAGACTGGATCAGCGGCCTCGAACCTGCGGCCGGCACAGGTGGTTCCGGTGGTTCCGGCGGCGCCGGAGGATCCGGCGGGATGTGACGCCGGGACAAACGGGTTCGTCCAGGCGCATCAGTTGAGCGAGGGCATCACCGGTCGGTGAATCAAGACAAACGGCTGCACGACGACGGACATGAACGTGAGGTTCGTTGCGACAGACCATCGTGAAAGGTCTTCCGCCGAAGGCTTTAGGAGTTTGCCGGATTGAATCCACGCTTCGACGGACTTCGTGTCGTTCGTCGCGAGCGCGACGCCGACATCGACGAGATCAAGGTGTTCGTCGGCGATGATGATGGCATCGCGTGCGGCGTGGGCTTTCAGATCGGTCCAGAACACTTCGCCTTTGGTCTGTGCGATTCGTTCACGCATGGGCGGAGCGTAGCGACAACAGCATGCCGAAGGTAGGGTTCGCGAGCGGCGAGGTGTCTGTCTCGGGCAGTTTCGCGGCGTACGCGAGAAGTGCGAAATTTCACTGAAAATCGGCGGGTTTTCAGGACGAATCACGTACGAGCCGAACCCGGAATGTGTGCGCGTCCCTTTTCACTTGGCGATCATCGTGTACCCTTCGCGCCGTGACCGGTAACGCATCAGCAAAAGCGGAACGGGCAGCGTTGCGCAAGCTCAAGGCCGCGCGGCGCAAGACGCTTTGGCAGGACGCACGCAACGTCCCCAACCTCCTGACATTTCTGCGGGTTCTCATGATTCCGGTCGTGCTGATTTTGCTCGACCGAGGCAGCCCGCGGGACTGTTTTTGGGCCGCCGGCGTGTATGCCCTCGCGGCGCTGACCGACATGCTCGATGGATGGCTCGCGCGTCGTCAGGGCCTCGTCAGCGTGCTCGGAAAGTTTCTCGATCCGCTCGCGGACAAACTCATCGTGACCGCGACGCTCGTGTGGCTCGTGCCGATGGGACGCATTCCGGCATGGGCAGTCGTGCTGCTCATTTCGCGTGAGATCACGATCACGGCGTTACGCTCCATCGCCTCGACCGAAGGCGTGGTGATCGCCGCGGGTAACGACGGCAAGACCAAGACTGCGCTGCAAATGATCGGCATCGCGTGCTTGCTCATCGGGTATCCGTACACGTTTTCGATCGGCATCTACGACTTCGGTCGCGTGGATCTCGTGCACGTGGGCAGGCTTCTCGTTTACACGTCGCTCGGGTTTTCGATATGGAGTGCCGGGCAGTACATGAGTCTTTTCGTCGATGCGATCGACGCGAAAAACAACGCAACCAGCCAGAACAAGGCGGAGCCTCCGGCGTGAACATTCAAGAGAGAAAAACCATGATTTCGCGAGTTGTGATGGGGTTTGTCGGGGCGAGCGTGTTCGTCTTCGTGGCGAACGCGGCGGGGTGTGCGAATCAGGCGGAAGGCCAAGCGTGCAGCGTGGACAACGTGAACGACGACTGCGAAACGGGCCTCGTGTGCGTTTCAAAGGCCGAACTCAACACGCAGGTCGACATCTGTTGCAAACCCAAAGACAGCACCAATCCGGCTTGCATTCCGGGCAATTTGGCGGGTAGCTCGTCGAGCAGCAGCGGCGGCGAAGCTGGAGCGGGTGGATCTGCGGGCATGGGCGGTGCTGGTGGAAGTGGCGGCAAAGGTGGCGCCGGCGGCATGGGCGGCGCCGATGGCGGTACGTGAGTTTCAGCAGGCCAAACCTCGAACGTCGCAAATTCTCAGCGCATGACTCCGTTTTCCCCCAGTGACCTTCCTTCGATCGCGGGCGCGCCCGGAACCGTTCGCGTGGCCGGGCGCGTGCTCGACGTTCGAGCGGCGGAGATCGTTCTGGCCGATGCGTTTGTCTCTGTTGACGCCGTTCTCGTCGAAGGCGAGGTCTCGCGGGGCGATCACGTCGTCATCGAAGCGTCGTTTGTTCAAGGCAAACTCGTGCTCGGGCGCGTGATCCAGCGGTTTCGTCCGGTCAAACCCAATGTCTCCCGAGGTGCTTCGGCGGAGGTTCCATCCGGAGAAACCGAGCGTTTCGTGTTGCGGGGCGTCGGGAGCGCTTTGGCCGCGCGAGCGCGGGCCTTCGCGATGGTGCGGTCGTTTTTCGACCGTCGCGGGTTTGTCGAAGTCGATACGCCGTCGATGGTGCCTTGTCCGGGCCTCGACTTGCACTTGGATGCGTATGGCGTCGCCGACAGTGCGCATTGGTTGATTACGTCGCCCGAGTACCAAATGAAGAGGCTGCTTGCGGGCGGAATTCCGCGTTGTTATCAGCTCGCGCGTTGTTATCGCCGGGGTGAAGTCGGTGGTCGGCATAATCCGGAATTTTTGATGCTGGAATGGTATCGCGCGTTCGCTCCCGTCGATGCGGTCATGACGGATACGGAAGAATTGGTCCGTCAGGTGATCACGCAGTTGTCCGGTAAAACGTTTGTCGATGTCGAGGGCGTACGTGTGGATCTCGAGCAACCTTTCGAGCGTTTGACGGTTGCCGAGGCGTTTGTCCGGTATGCCGGAGTGTCGGCTGATGAAGCCATTCGGTGGGCGACGGACGACGAAGACCAGTTTTTCCGGGTCTTGGTGGATGATGTCGAACCGGCGCTCGCTCGATTGGGTCGCCCCGTGTTCTTGACCGATTACCCGGCTCCGTTTGCGTCGCTGGCGCGTTTGTCTCCGAACGATCCGCGCGTTGCCGAGCGGTTCGAGCTGTACGTGGGGAGCCTCGAAGTGTGCAATGGATTCGGCGAATTGACGGATCCTGTGGAGCAGCGGGCGCGGTTTCTGCGGGATCAGGAACATCGGCGGCAACAGGGCAAACCCGTGTATCCCTTGGACGAACGGTTTTTGGCGGCGCTGGAAGAGGGGATGCCTCCAGCCGCGGGCAATGCGCTCGGGTTGGATCGCTTGGTGGCGTTGGGTTTGTCGGCGAAGACCATTGCGGACGTGACGAGTTTTCCGTTTGGATGGTTGTGATGTCGAGGGTTCCCACGCGCGACGAATTGCTGGCGCTCGAAGGAAAGTACACGCAACTGGAAGCATTGCGTCGGGCGCGGGAGCGAGGGGAGCCGATCCCCGAACGGGCGTACTTCAAAGCTTTGGCCGAACGATTTCCCGGCGCTTTGCGGGAGCTCGATACGCTGCCCATGCACGTGATTGAAGAGCGTATCGTTCAATTGAGACAAACACTTGGCGGCGAAAGCGTTGCACCGTGGATGGCGTGGGTCGCGGCATATCACCGCCTCATGCGCGTCGCGTTGTGGATCAAGCTGCGAACGGCGAAAGATAGGCACTTCGGCAACGAACGAATGGCGTTTCTACAGCTGGGGATCGCCGACGAATTCGGGTTTGGCATGGATGAGTCATTTATTCGAAATGTGGCCGAACCCGTTGGAGGACGTATCCACGCCGTGGTGTTTGCGCGATTGGAAGGGATGTTCGGCGTGACCGAGGTGGAAATCAGGGCGGTGGTGCTGGGAACCAGAAACGGTCGTCCGCCACCGAACGAATCAGGCCAGGCCGATCGCTGCGGAAAAGCCGGCCAAGAGGCGTAACGATTCATTTCGCCCGGGCAAACCTGCGGCGTCGATGGGGAGACCCTCACGGGCCAATCGACCGGCCATTTTTCGCAGTTCGGCTTGTTGCATTGCGCGTACTTCGACTTTTTCGTCGGCGCTCAGGTGCTTTTCGGCCCAATCGGCAATTCGCCACGACAACGACGCATGACGTGTTTCATCGCGAGCGATCACGTCCATGGCGCGTTGGATTTGCGTATCGGTTGCGTGTTGCGCTTGGTAGGTGGCCACGAGCGCGCCGAACGTTTCGCGAATACAACCTTCGACGGCGTTTTCCTTTACGAACTCGAGCCAGGACCTCGTTTCCGTCGGACGAACTTTGGCGGCGACGGGAGCGCAGCCGTTTTTCTTGGCGATACGGCGGGTCATTCGAGCGTGGCGGACTTCATCATTGCGTGCGCGGCGGGCGTCACGGATGAGCGTGCGCGGAGCGCCGTAGGTGCGAAGTTCATTTTCGAGCTGTTCGAAAGCGACGACCGATGCGGCTTCGAGGCGCGCGGCGTCGGCGAAAAAGGTGCCCACGGTTCGAGATTGGCGAGACGAACCGGCGGGGAGCAAGCCGTCGGGGCGCCGTCCAATGGCGCAATTCGGATCGCCTTCTTCGACGACGGTGGTTTCTTCGACGGTGACTTCGCCCGTGGTTGCGACATGCACAAGGTGTTCGTCCCGGTGTGAACCGGCGCCGCAAGCAAAGCCGCTCGTGGTCAAAACGTTGAAGCCGTCATCGACTTTGGCGGTATTGAGTTCGTCGCAGATGACGTTATGGTCGGACAAAACGTTTCGAATGAGAAACACGGCGTCGCGGGCATTTTCAACGGGAGCTACGAACTTTTGCAGGTCGGCCAGCGCGGTGATCGTCCCGACTTCGTCGGCGCGGGTGAATACGAGAAATCGGTTTGCCGTGCCGAACTCGCCCATCGAGATAGGCCAACCGCTGGAGACCATGAGGGTATTGAAGGTATCGGTGCAGGTGTTGCTGGAGGCGGTGGCGCATAAGACGCCTTGGCTGGCGATGGTGGTAACCGCGGTCGGATCGCCGCCGAAAGGATCGGTTTGTCGCAGTTCCATGAAGTCGACGGGCTTCGTGGGGGTGACACCGACGAGATCATTGGCGCCGTCGCACGCGTTGGTCGTGAATTGGGCGCGGTCGATACCCGAGCAAGCGGGGACGGCGGAGGCGACGAGAATGGTTTGAAACAAGCGTTTTAAGGTTCTAGCGTCAAGCATACGGTCAGGATTGAGCATGGGACGCGTGAACGCAAGGTGAATTTTTGCCGGTGGCGATGACGTAACGAGCGTCCACGGCCGGGCAACAGTGTTTCCGGTTATGCCGCGCCAAACCTGGTCAGGAGCTCGGGGATCGACATGACGTCGCCGACAAACGATTGGGAGATATCGACAAACCGCATCAAATTCGTTTTGATTCCGGGTTTCTCGATGATCGGCCACGCCGGTGGCGGCTTGCGAAACGACCCGTCTTTGCGCTGCATGTGGGATCGATCGGAAGCAAAAGTCTCCACGAATTCACGAGCTTCGACGACGCGGCAGATCGGCTGAAAATATTCCGGCAATGCCGGATGAAAACTTCCCGCCACATAATCCTCGAGCGAGACGGGCAGCCCGAGCGTGGTATCGACATCCCAGATTTCAATGGGATTTTCGACGAGCACGATGACATGGTAATCCCAAACGATGGGTTTTCCACGTCCCGCACGTTGATTCCACATAGGGACGGCGTGTTCGCGATTCGAGATGAAAACGACATGGCGCCTACGATCGGCGAAGAATTCCTCGCGGCATAGATGCCAGGCATTTTCTTCGCAATAATAAGGTTGTCGTTTGGGGGTAAACGTCAAAGGCTTGGTGGACGACATGAACGGACTCGAGCTGTTTGCCGAGCTCGGCAGTAGCACGAAACGCGGCGATTGACACCCAAGCGTGGATGTATTGGCAATCGTTGCTTGACGTTCGGGCGTCTTCGCGCTTTGCTCGGGCCATGAAGAATGCAGCGGGATGGCTCTTGTTGGGGGTTTTGGGTTGCGGTGGGGCGGCGGGAGCCGGCGGCGGAGCGGCCGCGGGGGATGCGAATACGTCGGCTCGAGTGCGAGAAGTGAACGTTTTCAGCAGTACGGGGGAATCGAAGACGTGTGAGCCTCCGGAAAAAGAGTGTACGGCGCCGAAATCGGATCCGGATTTGCGCGCACGTTGTTCACTGGCCGGGTTCCGAATGGTGCAATGCGGCTGCGAAATGTATTGCATGGGCAAACCCCAGGCCGCGGAAAAAATGGTTTATGATGCGAATGGCAACGCCAAAGCATGCGCCAAACCCGAGCAAGACTGCACCCCGCCTCCGGCCGGTGCGGCGTTTCAAGATGCGTGCAACGACAAGGGATATCGCCTCGAGACTTGTGGATGCGAATGGCTTTGTTCGGGCAATCCGGCAAAATAGGAAAACGGAGCAAAACGATGGCGCGGATTCGGACAGCGACGACAAGACAATCCTCCGCCCCTCACACCTCCTGGGGATGGTTGTTTC
>CAYSYX010000276.1:0-12410 GCA_964435055.1 uncultured Polyangium sp.
GGCGAGAATTACTCACGCCGGCGATGGAAGCAGGAGTTTTTCGAGCGCGCTGCGTAATTTTTCGGGAATGGGTACCGGACGGCGTGAGGCCCGATCCACGAAGACATGGACGAAGTAACCTTCGGCCGACGCTTCCTTGTGATCACGGGCAAAAAGGCCGATTTCATAACGAACGCTCGAACGGCCGAGTTTGCTCACCGCCAGACCCGCGTCGATTTCGTCGGGAAATGCAAAACCTCGAAAATATCGGCAATGCGATTCCGCCACGACGCCGATGACGTCGCCTGCGGCGATATCGAGGGCTCCGTCGTGAATGAGATACCGATTGATCACCGTATCGAAATACGAGTAATACACGACGTTGTTGACGTGCCCATAGATGTCGTTGTCCATCCAGCGCGTCGCGATGACCTCGAAATGGGAATACTCACGCCGTTCCCGCGTTTTTGGAGCTGTTTTCGTCGTGTCGGTCATCTTGTTTCACCAATATGAAATGGCCGAGCGGAAAAGTGAAATGACGAGTTTGTCGTCGACCGATTTGGGGGCGTTGGCAATGAGCCGGGTTTGGGCCATCGTTCCCGCGGTCAAAGCTTCGATGTCTTCCGTCAGATATCCGACCGCGCCGATTCCATTGGGCATTGCGGCGGATTGCATCATTCGACAAACCTGACCGGCCAAGAGGTCGCCGGCGTCGTCACGCCACGCGCCACGAATGTCCGCGCCAAGCAGTTTGGCACATTCGAGGTGCCGATCGGGGTTTGTTGAGCCAAACGCTCGAAAAACGGCCGGCGCGTTGACGATGACCGCCACGCCGTGGGGGACGAGCGGTTTGTCTTGGGGATACTCGGGCATCCGAAATGAATGGCGCAAGCCCGCCACGGCGTACGACATCGCATGCGGGATATGCACGCCGGCATTGCCGAAAGCGATACCCGCAAGCGTCGCCGCCCAAGCCATCGCTTCGCGCGCTTCGTAATCCGCGGCGTCTTTCACCGCGCGAAGAAAATACTTTCCGGCGAGTTCCAGCGCTTTGACGCAACCGATGTCGCTCCAGGGGTTGGCTCCTTGGCTCATAGGTCGTGCAGCCGGGTTTGTCGGGCGCGTACGCGAACCAAATGGACGAGCCGTGTACGATTCGAGCGCGTGACTGATCACGTCGAAACCGCTCGCCGCAACCACGGATGTCGGCAGCGTACGGGTGGCGTTTGGATCGACAATCGCTCGCGACGGACGCAACCATCGCGAGGCGATGCCGGTCTTTGCTTTGTGCTGGGTGTCGTCAAAGATCGCGATGCCGGTGCATTCACTGCCGGTGCCGGTGGTCGTCGGACAGGCGATGTGCACGGGCAAAGAGCCGGGAACAGCCAGACCTCGACCCAACGGAGGCGTGACGTAGTCGTTGATCTCGGCGGGATAGGTCGCAAACAGCAGGGCCGCTTTGCACGTGTCCATGACCGACCCACCGCCGACGGAAACGTACCCGTCGAACTTGCCGTCACGGGCGAACGCCGCCGCTTCGCGAAACGAAACATCCGTCGGTTCGACGAGAACGCGATCGTAGACCGCCACGTCGCAACCCGCTTGAAGCAAAGCATTCCGCGCATCGTTTAGGAAAGACAAACCAGCCAAACGAACGTCCGTGAAGAGCGCGATACGCCGCGCACCTAGCGCGCGTATGTCATGCCCGACTTCGTTGATGGCCCCGGGACCAAAGGTCACCGCCGATGTGTCGACAGCAAAGGCCGCATCGTTTTCGTCGCCGATCTGAAACCCCAAACAACAACGCATGAAGCGCATCGTACGCGCATTCGATCGTCGTGCACGAGCCTCCGTGCGTCATGCGCGCGAGGTTTTTCCAATTGTATGATGCGCTTGAGAAAGTGGGCGAAGCCGGTACACTCGCGCTCCCGTTTCCGGCCGACCGACTTGGACAAGTGTCTTCATGAACCAACAAACACCTATCAAAGGACGCGCTCTCGTTGTTCATGACGACGTCGATGTTCGCGACGTTTTGGCCCAATCGATGCATCGCGCGGGTTATGCCGTCGACTTCGCCACGAGTGCGGCGGAAGCCCTGGAGAAGGCGCGACAAACCCTGCCTTCCGTCGTGATCACCGATCTGCACATGCCCGGCATGAACGACACGATGCTCTTGCACGAGATTCGTCGCGTCGCCCCGGAGATGTCGATCGTCGTGCTCACGAGCGCTTCCGGGATCGCTCCCGCAGTCGAAGCTGTACGTGCCGTTGCGGACGATTTCCTCACGACGCCCGTCGATCCGCACGCTTTGGACTTCGCCGTCGAACGAGCGCGGGATCGAAAAAGAGAGCGCGCGGAAGCCGAACTGATTCGGCGTACGCTCGAGGAGCTTCGCGCCGCGCACTTGGCTCTTCAGGCCGAACGCGATTTCGTGTCCACCGTTCTGGCTACGATCGATTCGCTCGTCGTCGTGCTCGATCGCAACGGCAACGTCGTTCACTTCAACGCCGCGTGTGAACGAGCGACGGGATGCACCGAGGCGGAGGTACGCGGTCAAAATCTGCTCGACCTCTTCGTGGATGCGGAAGAACGCGCCACGTCCGCAGCCGCATTCGAGGCGCTCGTGTCCGGACAAACAAGTCGGAACACAAACGAAAATCATTGGCGTTCAAAAGATGTCGGACGACGACGCATCACGTGGACAAACTCCGTTCTTCTGGACGAACTCCGCCAGGTACGCTTCATCGTTGCTTCCGGCGTCGACGTGACCGATGCGCGCAACATGGAGGCGAGAGTTCGTCGGAGTGAACACTTGGCATCGATTGCGACGTTCTCGGCTGGGGTTGCGCACGAAATCAAGAACCCGCTGAATGCGGCGATGTTGCATTTGCAGTTGCTGACACGTTTGCTTGGCAAGCCCTCTCCGGACTTGGCATCGGCGCGCGAAGCGTCGACGATTGCTTCGGGGGAAATTCGTCGCGTGGCCGCGCTTCTCGAGGAGTTTTTGCAGTTCGCGCGTCCGGAAAAACCGCAACGATCGATGACCGATCTGCGGCAGATCTGCGACGACGTCGTGGCTTTGTGTCGCGTCGAAGCGGAGGCGGCGAACATCGCGCTGCGCGTGAGCGGTGAAGGTGCGCTCGAAACACGCGCGGATGACGCGCGTATGCGCCAAGTCGTCCTCAATCTGGTGCGCAACGCCATCGAGGCCGTGCGATCGAATGGTCATGTCGACATCGACGTATCGTGTTCCGACGGGATGGCGCGGGTTCGCGTTCAGGATGACGGTCCGGGGCTCGTTGCGGACGAGGTCAAAATATTTCAACCGTTTTTCACGACAAAAGAAAAAGGAACGGGACTTGGTTTGGCGATTACGCATCGCATCGTGACCGACCACGGCGGGGATATCACGGTCGATAGTCAACCCGGAAAAACCGTTTTTACGATTTTGTTGCCGATCGAGAAAAACGTGCCTCCGCGATGACCGTGCGCGTTGCGGAGCTTCAAAGCCACTTTTCTTTTCGATACCAATCAAATGTGCGCCGCAGACCTTCTTCGACCGGCACGTGCGACTTCCACCCGAGCGACTGGCGCAGGTGATCGCTTTTGCAGAGCCACGCTTCCGCGGCGCCCATTTTGGCTTTTTGGCGATTGAAGAGGCGCGGCTGCTTGTCGATCATCGTGGCGAATTCACCACCCATCGCGGCGATATTCACCAAAAATTCCGGCAAATCCAGTGTTCGCACGCGTTTGCCGCCGGCGGCGACCATGGCTTCTTGAAACATTTCCCACGTCACCGGTTTGCCATCACAAACGAAATATCCTTGCGAAACGGCGCGCTCGTGCGTCATGGCGAGTAAAATGGCGGCGACGAGATCGTCCACGAAAATCGCGGAAAACCACCGCTTGCGATTACCGAAATAAACATTTCGTCCGCGTTCGATCTCGCGAAACAAATTCAAATAATCCACGTCGCCGGGACCGTAGACGCCCGATGGTCGAACGATGGTCCACGGCAAGGATTTACCGACGCCTTCCACGACCTTTTCGGCTTCGAGCTTGCTTTGGCCATAAAATTCGATGGGCCGCCGTTCATTGGCTTCCACGTGCGGATTGGCAGCCGTGCAAGGGCCATAACTGGCGAGCGAGCTGATATGCACGAACCGTTTGACCCCCGGATGTTCCTTTTGCAATGCATCCAGCAGGTTCTTCGTGGGCATTACGTTGGCCTGCCGAAAATCTTCATACGACACGCCTTTGGTGGCTCCCGCGACGTGCAACACGTAATCGGGTTTTTCCGTGCGAACGATGTTGTCGAGCGTCCGCGTATCGGCATAACCGGCTTCGACCGAACGGCCTTTTTTCGCCGGAGGCGAACCGGGACGGCGGATCGAAACGACATCGACGCCCGCATCGAGCAATGCGTCGCGCAATCGTCCGCCGATGAATCCACTGGCCCCCGTCAAAAGCACTTTGCCCGAAACGTTCGTATCGTTCACGGCGGCAGTTGTGCATCAGAGCAATTCCAAAATCAAGTGAAAATCCATTGCGAACAGCGATGCGTCGTAAACGCTAATGGCGGTGTCGTCGACGTTCGCCGCAAAAATGCTGCTGCTTCGATCCTTGGGCCGAGAATCCAAATTCTGCGTGCTATCGTGGCTCCACCAAACGCCGCGTTTTGCTTGGGGGGCACGATGGCGAAAAAATCGAATGTCAACGTATGGCAGATGCTGGCTGTATCCACCGCCGTCGTCATGGGCTGTTCCGGTAATGACAAACCATGGACCACGGAAGCTTCCGCTTCGGGGGACGGAGGCGCCGGGGCCGCGGGAGCAGGCGGCGGTTCGAGCATGGATTTGAGTCTTTATCGATTTCGTGCCGGATCCGAGGGGTTTCTCATCAGCAAAGAAGGCGAAACGTTTCGTCCATTTTGGCCCATCGGCGTCAATTATGGTCACGGCATTCCCGGAACCAGCGCCGGCGAATTCATGGCCACGCGGGAACAAATCGCCGAATTCATTCGCACATCGTCGGATTTGGGGGCCAATTCGATCCGTGTGTACACGGTACAATCGCCGCTGTTTTACGAAGAATTACGTCGCCACAACCTCGATCATCCAGACAAACCATTGTTCCTTCTTCAAGGAGCGTGGTTGCCCGAACCTGCCGAAGAGCCCGATGCCGCCGGGCCGCCGAATTATCTGTCTCCGTGGATCGAGGAGCATTTTTCCGACGAATTGCAGAAGGCCGTCGATGTGGTTCACGGCAATCGCGATATTCCGCCGGGAAGCCCCGAATATCCGCTCAACTACGGTCGGGCGTACGGCACGTATTCCGCCGATGTTTCGCCCTGGCTGCTTGGATGGCTCATCGGGCGTGAAATGGAGCCGCTCACGATGCAAAGCACCCACGATCTCTATTATGCGGCGCATTGCGGAGGCGTCCCGTGCACCGTGGAACATACCGGCGAAGTCATGTCCATCGCCGATGCCACGCCGTCGGAAGCGTTCGTGACGAAATATCTCGATTTCACCGCCGCATACGAAGCGCATCGGTATGGCGAGACGCACCCGATTGCATTCTCCAGCTGGCCGACGCTCGATCCCATCGATCACGTCGTGGACAATGGATTCGACGACATGGAGTCGCTCGATTTACGCAAAATCAAGGTGGCCGAGGCGTTCGAAGCGGGGCTGTTTTTCTCCTACCACGCGTATCCGTATTATCCCGAGTTCATCTTGCACGAACCGACGTATCAAGTCGAAGACGATAGCGGGCCGAATTCCTACGTCGGCTATTTGCGCGAATTGCGGGAACATTACGCCGGACGAACGTTGCTCATTGCGGAGATTGGATTGCCGTCGAGCCAGGGATCGGCTCATTTTGCGGCATCCGGTTTGACCCACGGGGGGCTCGATGAACGCGAGCAAGGCGAGGCGATATTACGTTCGCTGCGGACGGTGACGAATACCGGAATGAATGGGGCTTTCCTTTTTGAAGTGCTCGATGAATGGTGGAAACGAGCTTGGGTCGTCGAAAGGCTCGAATTACCGGGGGATCGTCGCGGACTTTGGTACAACGCAATGAGTCCCGAGCAAAACTTCGGCATTTTGGCCATGCGACCGGGTACCGACGAAAACCATCACGAAATCGATGGATTGGGGCGGGATTTCCCCACGCCTCCGACCACCGAGCAAGATGCTCAAAATATGACGGTCCTCGACGCGCAGGATCAGATGCGCACATTACGCGCGCTCACGATGGATAGCGACGAGGGTTTTTTGCATTTGCTCCTCCGCGTGGAGTCGCTCGATCCCGATGGCAATGGCGTCGTGGATTGGGACAAAGTCGATTACGTCTTCGGAATCGACACGCTGGATCCCGATCGCGGTGACGGTTGTTTCGATCCGATGTGCAAATTGCAGACCGAACGGCGGATCGAATTCGTTTTGCGGTTGAGCTCGGAGACCGACGTGACGTTGAGCGTCGATCGACCGTACGATTTGGTGGGGGTTTGGCACGGTTTTCGCGAGCCGTGGCAGATGTATCGCACCGTCAAGAACGACGACGGAATGTTCGACCTCATGCTAACCGTGACAAACGATGCGTTTTGGTACGCCGGCAAAGAGATTTCACCCATTCTGTATCAGGACGTGGGGCGTTTTCGAACGGGCACGGAGTTTACCACGACAAACACGAACGTTTGGTACTCGGTCGAAGAAGGAACCATTGAGATACGTATTCCGTGGACGCTGCTGCACGTGACGGATCCATCCCAGCGAATGGTGGTCGACGACTACGTGGACGGAGTGAAAAACGCGGCGACGGAATTGCAAATTGGGCAAACGCCGGAGATCGCGGTCGTCGTAGCGGCTTTGGGCGGGGTAGGGGAGGCGGAGAACGTCGTTGTGGATACGTTGCCGCGAGCGAAAAAACTTGGCGGCGCGATCGTGATTCCCGCGGCCGGCGCGCCTACACATACGTGGGCGATGTGGAATTCCAATCCGAGGTATCGGATGTACCGAAAACAGTCCTTCGGAATCGTTCAGGAAGGGCTTTCGGCGATTGTGCCGGAAACCGCCCGGTTGTCCCGGTGAATCATTGGCACGTGAGGGGCGCGCCCGTGCAGATGTTGCTCGCGCATTGCGCGCCGAGCGTGCACGGTTGGCCACTGGCGAGCAAACATTGACCGGCACCGTTGCAGGCATTGGAACCGGTGCACGTCGTGGTGGCGACGAGGTCTTTATCACCCAGGGGCACATTCGAACAGGTTCCGACCGAGCCGGTCACGGCGCAGCTTTGGCATGTCGTCGTGCACGCATTGTTGCAGCAAACGCCGTCGACGCAGAAATTGCTCAGGCATTCCGAGGCCAACGAACAGGTTTGTCCGGCCTTCTTTTTGCACGTACCGCTGCCGTTGCATACGTTTGTCCCGGAGCAAGTCCCCGTGTCCTCTTGATTGGCGGGAACATTGGCACACGTCCCCGCGGAGCCGGCGACATTGCATGATTTGCACGTACCGGTGCACGTCGATGTGCAGCACACGCCGTCGACGCAAAGACCCGTGCCGCATTGGGCTGCGCTTGCGCAACCGGCGCCATTGGGGAGCAAATTGACGCAGGCGGCTTGGCCGGTGGTGCCATCGCAAGACTTGGGACTCGGACAGCTGTCGTCGGAATATCCTTTGGGGACGATGGCGCATACGCCGAGCGCCCCGGGGATATTGCAGGCTTTACAATTCTGGTTGCATGCAGCTTCGCAGCAAACTCCTTCCACGCAATGGCCGCTCGCGCAATCGGCCGCGGCGGTACACGTTGCGCCATCGGGTTTTTCACAGACCCCGGATCCATCGCAAAGGCCGCCCATGCCGCAGGGAGTGCTGATAGGTTCGGGCGGATTCGACGGCGTGCCGGCGCTGCACACATTTTTGGTGCACGCATTGCCGTCGTCCGGAATATCGGCGTTATCGGTCGTCGAGACGGTGGCACCTTGACCATTGCATTCGACGGTTTTGCAATCACCCACGGTTTGTCCCGTCGGGAGATTGGTGCCCGCCGCCGTATAATTGAATCCGCACACACCGTTGATGCACGTTCGAGTTTTGCAGAAATCGTCGGCGCCTGCGCAGTCGCCGGCCGCAATGCAACCCACGCATTGCCCCATATCGTTGCATTTCAAATTGGCGCCGCAGCTCGTATTGATCGGCTCGGCCGGATACGACGGTTTTCCGTTCATGCACACGTTTTTCGTGCACGGATTGTTGTCGTCCGGCAAGTCCGTGTCATTGGCTTGGGAGACTGTCTTTCCAAACCCGTCGCAAAAAACGTCCTGGCAATCTCCGGTGGTTTGGGTTGTCGCCAAGGTGCCCGAGGCGATGAACTTTTGACTGCAAACGTGATTGGTGCACGTACGGCTCTGACAGTCGTTGTCGGCCGGCAATTTCGTGCAATCGCTCGGTTGATTGCAATCGCCACAAATTCCATTTTTATCGCAAACCGCATTACCTTCCGCCGTACACGGTGAACCGGCGGGCAAGGCATTGGTGACACACGCATTGGCAACGCACTTGTTGACGGCGCAAGGCGAAATGGGGACGGGACAATCCATATCGACGACGCATTCGCCGCCGCCGGAGCCACCTCCTCCCGTTGCGGTTCCCCCCGAGCCTGCCGTGCCTGCCGTGCCGGCGGTTCCCGATGTTTGTCCCGGGCGATATTCCTGATCCAATTCCAACAGTTGCGTGCATCCGCCGACGGCGCAAATGAGGCCGATCCAGAATGCTTTCGGGGCTTTCATCAGAACTGTCCCTCCACGCCGACGAACGCGCCATGTCGTAATGGCGTTATGTCAATCCCCCTGATCCATCCCGCCGTTGGTGTTGGTGCCGCTTTGGGGGCGGTCAAAACGACGACGAGCCCTGCGACGGCCAGAACACCACCTGCGGCAAGGCCAATCGTGCTCAGGTTGCCATAAAGGCGTCCGGCATCCACTGCTTCGAGGCCCAATTTATCGCAATCGAGCCCATTGCAATGCTCGTCCACGACGCCTTTTTGCCCCACCGCCAATCCGCCCATGACCCCGCCGAACGCAAGGCCCGCCACGCCTGTACCCATGAGGACGAACCCTGCGGTTCGTCGACGTTTCCGCGATGCGTTTTGGGCGTCTGGGTCGACTTTTTCAGCGATTGGGCCCGGCGCGAGCTCGACGACCTTTTTTTCTTTTAATGCGACCGTGATGCGTTGCTCCGCAGGTTCGTGGCCCGGAATTTCCACGATGACGACCTGCTCGCCGGGATCGACCGGAATATCTTTATCCAGATCGATTCGATTCACCTCGTCGCCATTACGCTTGACGGTGAACTCCGCCGGAATTCCCCCGGGAAACGTGAGTTTCAAGGTCGGGGCTTCCGCTTCGAGTTTTTTGATGTGGCTTCGTGCCGAATTCGCGCGTTGATCATGGCGCTTGCGCACATCGCTCTTCATCGCTTCGTATTCTTTCAAATACGCTTTGAAATGGGCGACGGCGCTGCCCATCTTTCCCGCTTCGCGTTCGCAATCACCCAAGGCGAATAACGTACTTGCGCGAGGGTCGAGCTTTTGGCTCTCCGCGAGAAGCGGACACGCTTGATCGTATTGGTGCGCCTCACTCAGCTCGACGGCCTTGTTGAAGAGCTCCTCGGCCTTCGCTTCATCGGCCGTTTGTCCGTGCGCCCAGGACGAACCGACGAGAAGAGCGACGCCAAACAACACTGCACTCGAGCTTCTTGACCACCGCATGGATCGAACCTTCACCCCTCGACTCGGTTCAAATTCGAGTCAATCACGGATCCACTTGCCCTTCTTCGTTTTCACCGTCGATGTCGTCGTTGGAGCTGATGTGTTCTTGGGAGCGGGCCCGGACGGTGGCGTTGTCGTGTCCGGAGATTTCGGCGCGTTCGATGCCACCGGGGGAGCTTGTTCCGTGGGATCCGTCGCCGCCGATGCGATGGGTGAAACTCGAGGCGAGTCCAGTCCGCTCGATGCCGGATTCGCCGTATTATCCATTGGGTTTGTCGCGGAACTATCGCCGGAGAAGATCACGTAGAGCAGCGCGAGCACCATGCAGGCAATCGCGGCGAGGGCGCTCAAGATGACGGCCGGACGCTTGGGTTGACTCGGCTTGGGAGCCGGCGGGTTCGCTGACGGCGATGCGGGGGACGCCGCGGGAAGCAAGCTCGTTCGTTCACCGTCCGCCGAGGTGATCGTAATGGTTTGTCCCGTGCCTTGGACGTAAGCGCCGGCGAGGATCGCCGCCGGCGGCGGCAGATTCAACGCTTCGGCCAAGGCCGAAATCATCACGGACGCCGTCGAAAAACGCTCCTCCGGTTTTCGCGCGGTGGCCCGGGCAAACCATTTGTCAAAACTCGCAGGCAACGCAACTCCGCTGCGCAACGCGCGTGTCGAGGCCGGCTCTTGCGGACCCAGCGTCGCGTACGCGGCGAACGCAAAGACATTGGCGCCCTTTTTCGACTCTTCGTACCAATAGGTTTGTCCTACCAACATCGTGTACGCGATCATCGCGAGCGCATACAGATCCGTCGCGGGAGAGACGGCGGAGTCGACGAGAAATTGTTCCGGAGCCATGTACAGCGGCGTGCCGACGGCTTGCGTCGCGTTGGCGGACGCGGCGTTTGCCGCGACAATTTTGGCGATGCCGAAATCCAACAACTTGATCCGTGGCGGCCCGTCGTCTCGCTCGCACAGATACAAATTGTCGGGCTTGAGATCCCGGTGAACGATGCGGGAGCGATGGGTTTTGTCGAGCGCCAGCGCGGCTTGATACAAGTAAAGCACGGTGTCTTGCGCGGACAAACGATCGAGCCGTTTGATGCGCTTGCTGATTTCCTCGCCTTGCAGAAGCTCCATCACGAGGTACGGCATGCGCGTCGTATCGTCGATCCCCGCATCGAACACATCGACGATGTACTCGCTCTCGATCTGCGCGGTTACCCGGGCTTCTTGGCGAAATCTGTCGCGTGATTCTTCGTTCTGTACGAGGTCCGGATGCATCACTTTGAGCGCGCGACGTCGGCTCGTTTCGAGATGCGTGACCTCGTAGACCGCACCCATGCCTCCCGCTGCGATTCTTCGCTCTACGCGGTACCGACCCGCAAATATCGCTCCAACGACGAGATCATCCGACATGGTGTTCGAAGTTCAGACTGCGCGACGACATCGAGATTCGATGCCCGACTCAACAAACTAGGCCGTCAGTAAAGGGCGTTCGTGTGATAGCGTCAAGGGTTTGCTCGAGGTTTGACCAAGACCTGCCGGCGGCGTGCCGCGTCATGCGTCATTGCTTTGCAATCAGCGCCGGCCGAGCGATCGGTGCATCGTTCGTGAGCGAAGCGTACACGATTTCCGGCATCTTCGAAGGGGCCGGGGGCAACGGCGGTCGCCGAGGGGTTTGTCTTGACGGTTCGCTTTCATCCGGCGTCTCCGGCTCGGGAACCGGCGCGCACGCGCTTGCTCCGAGGACCACGACCACCACGACATTTCGTAGCTTCATCGCGCGCTCCGTGAACGTTCAGCCATGAACGACCTTGCCGAATTCACGCATCCAACGCGCTTCTTCTTCGGACAAAGGACCGCGTTCGACCGCATCGAGGTTCTGCTCGACTTCGGCGCGACTCGCGGGCCCCGTGAGCGCGATGTCGACGTGCGGGTTTGACAATTGAAACCGATAACAATCGCCGGCCGTCATGACGGGGCCATTCCAGCTGCCCGGACGCTTGAGCAGCTTACGCCATGCCGTCGCCGTGTAAGCCAAGATCGTCGGTGATTGCTCCTTCACGTGCGGAAAAATTTCGCGCTCAGCGCCGGGATGAGCCGCGTTGTAGCGAATCATGAGCAAGTCGAGCGGCGAGCTTTCGGCGAGTTTTCCCGCGCGAGGTCGATCGTGAATGCTCACGCCGATCGCCTTGACTTTGCCTGATTCTCGCAAGTGCACGAGCTCCTTCTCGGTCGAGTTTGTCCAGGCGGCACCCACGCCAAGCCATCCCAACAGGTACACATCGAGATGATCGGTGCCGAGTTCTTTCAGGAGTTTCTCCGCGCCCGAACGCACGCCCCAACCGAAGTAACCGACCGTCGCGTACCCGATGACCGCGACCGAATCACGCTTGTTCTTCAGCGCGTTGCAGAGCGGCGAACGCATGCCTCCCGCACGTCTCGTCCACAAAAACAAGTTCACTCCGCGATCCATCGCAGCGCGAACTCCGTTCTCGTCAATGCCGTAGTTGGCGGCGAGTCCCAGACGATGGACGGTTTTACCTCGGAGAGCTTTCGGCGAAGAGTGCAACCAGTCGGTCATGTCGCGCGAGTGTACTCCGAGCTGCCGCTGCCGAATGAGATTTTCGATCCCCGACGTGCGATTGGTATATGCTCCGCACG
>CAYSYX010000277.1:0-294 GCA_964435055.1 uncultured Polyangium sp.
CGATTACGCCTTGCCCGACGTATTTCCCAATGATTTGGCATTTCTGCAATTCACGTCGGGTTCCACGGCCGAGCCCAAAGGCGTCATGGTGACGCACGAAAATCTGCGCGTGAACAGTCATGCGATCATGTTCGAGGGGCTTCGTTCAACCCCGGACGATCGCGGCGTTTCGTGGCTGCCGTTGTATCACGACATGGGTTTGATTGGATTTGTCATTGCGCCGATATTTGCGTCGGTTCAGGTCGTTTTTCTTCCCACGCGCTCCGTCATTCGGCGTACATCGCTATGGCTAGT
>CAYSYX010000277.1:304-12409 GCA_964435055.1 uncultured Polyangium sp.
CGATCTGGCTCGATACGATTCACAAGCATCGAGGAACGATTACGTTTGCTCCGAACTTCGCATTTGAATTGGCCACGCGAGCCATCAATCCGAATGTTTCGGCGGCGTGGGATTTGTCGTGTTTGCGTGCGCTTGGATGCGGTGCCGAGCCCATCGTGCCCGACGTTTTGCGAACATTCCTGAAACGTTTCGAACCGAATGGTTTGTCACACCAAAGCATTTTGCCGTGTTATGGCATGGCCGAAGCGACGCTGGCGATTACGTTTCACCAACTGGGAACGTCGCTCGTGACCGATTGCGTGAATGCGACATCCTTGTCATCCGGTCGAGCCGAGCCGGCGAAAAAGGATGAGCCTACGCTGGAATTCGTTTCATGCGGACAAACGTTTTCCGAGCACGAAGTTGAGATCGTCAATGCCGCGGGTCATATTCTGCAAGAACGAGAAGTGGGCGAGATTCGCGTCCGTGGACCGAGCGTCACGGCAGGCTATTACGGCAACGAAGAAGCGACGGCGAACGTTTTTCGTGACGGGTGGTTGTACACGGGGGACCTTGGATATCATGTAGACGGTCATTTGTTCATTTGCGGCCGCCTCAAAGATTTGATCATCTTGCACGGGAAAAACTATTACCCCCAGGACATCGAACGCGTCGCCTCGAAAATGGATGGAATCCGCGATGGGCAATGCGTCGCGTTTTCCCGCATTGGCCCACAGGGCGCGGAGGAAGCGGTGCTCGTGGCCGAATCAAAGCGCACCGGGGATGCTCGGCGCAAACTCGTCGAAGACGTGACGTCCGCGGTGCGTGCGGAGTGCGGTGTCGTTTTGGCGGAGATCGTCTTCATCAAACGCGGAACTTTGCCGAAAACATCGAGCGGCAAGGTTCGTCGCCGTGAAACGAAATTGCGTCTCGAGCGAGGCGAATTGGAAATCGTATTGGATTCGGAGCAATCCGAAGGCGAAGGAGCATGACCGATGGGATCGAGTCAAGCGGACGTTGAAGTCAGCTACGATGTCGGAAACGAGTTTTTCCGGTTGTGGCTCGACGAGCGTATGAATTACACGTGTGCCGTCTTCGAAACACCGGATCAATCGCTCGAAGATGCGCAGCTCAACAAATTGCGCATTCTGTCCGAATTTGCGAATGCCGGACCGGGCATGGCGCTCTTGGACATCGGCTGCGGCTGGGGCGCCTGTTTGGAATACTTGGCGGGCACGCGGCACGTCCGCCGAGCCGTCGGCGTGACCCTGTCGCGCGCGATGGCCGAAGAAGTGAATCAGCGTGGAATTGCCGGGGTCGAATGCGTCACGGCGGATTTCATGAAATGGGATACGGCCGAAACATTCGACGGACTCATTTCGATCTGCATGATCGATCATTTGTGTTCGCCCGAGGAAGCGCGGCTGGGCAAAGCGGTCGACATTTACCGATCGTATTTCAAGAAATGCTGGGAGATCACGAAGCCGGGCAGTTTCTTCGGATTTCAGGCCATTTTGCGCAATCGTACGCCGAAGATGCGCCCGTGGGGGGGTTTGCCCGCGGACACGCGCCAGGACCTGGAAGATTTTTCATTTTCTTCGCGGGAAATCTTCCCGAACGGGCTCAACCCGCGCCTCGAAGAGCTCGTCGCCGCCGTCAATCCTTATTGGGAAATTTCGGCTTTGCACACGCGACGCGAAGATTATCAACGCACGACGGCCGAATGGCTGCGCCGCTTGCGCGAGCACGAAAAAGGCATTCGCGAACGATGGGGGGACAAGGTGTTCGCGGATTATGAGAGATACTTGTCGACGTGCGTACGCGCATTCGACATCCACTACAGTTCCTTGGTCCAGATGAAGCTGCGCAGGATTGGTTGAAACATGAACGAAAAACGTGATTTGCTCGAATTGTTCAAAGATATCGCGTTGCGAGTGGACAAACGCGCTTTGCCCCATGTCACGCGAACGTCGAAGATCAGCGATCTTGGTATCGATTCGCTCGCGATCATGCAAATCGTTGGCGAACTCGAAACGGAACTGGAAATCATGATTCCCGACGAAGATCTCGTCGAAATCGTCACCGTGGGCGATCTTTGCGACAAAGTCGCTTCCCGCCTCGATAAGAAGGCGTAATTCGCCATGACGCGCCGACGGGTTGTGGTCACGGGCATGGGTGTCGTCAGCCCCGTGGGCAACGATGTACCTGCGTTTTGGCAAAGCCTGTTGGCGGGTCGATCGGGCGTATCGTTCATTCGCGATTTTCCAATCGACAAACTGCGCAGTGATGTCTCGGCGAGCGTCGTCGATTTCGACCCCGGCCGATATCTCGGGCCCAAAGAAGCCGACATTCACGGTCGCGTCACGCAATTCAGCATTGCCGCGGCCGACGAAGCGGTGAAAATGGCCGGGCTCGACAAACCCGATGGTGTCGCTCTCGATCGCGTCGGTTGTTTGGTCTCCACGGGAATGGGCGCCGTCGATATTTTTCAATCGCAGCTCGAACGCAGCCGCGATCGGGGACCTCGCGCCGTGTCCCCGTATTTCATCCCCGGCGTCATGCCCAACGCCGCGGCGGCGGTCATTTCGATCCAATATGGATTCAAAGGCCCCTCCTACAACATCGCCAGCGCTTGCGCGACCGGTACGCATTCATTGGCGACATCCGCCATGATGATTGAATGCGGAGATGCCGATATCATGCTCGCAGGCGGCGCGGAATCCGCCACGCGTCTCGATACCGTCGCCGGATTCGGCAATGCCCGAGCGCTGGCCCGATCCATCGACGGCGATCCGACCAAAGCGAGCCGTCCTTTCGACAAACGTCGCCATGGGTTTGTCATGGGCGAAGGCGCCGGCGTCTTGGTGCTCGAAGAAGAAGAACACGCCCGGCGTCGAGGAGCCACCGCTTTCGCCCGGTTGATCGGGTTTGGTATGACAAGCGACGCCTCACACTTGACCAGGCCCGATGCGGAAGCGGAAGGATTGCAACGCGCGATTGTCCGGGCACTCGAACGCGCGGAAGTCACTCCGGAACATATCGATTACATCAATCCGCACGCCACGTCGACGCTGCAAGGTGATGCCGCGGAAATCATTGCTTTGCGAAATATATTTGGCAATCGATTGGCCAAAATTCCCATGTCCGCCACGAAATCGATGCTCGGTCATCTTTTGGGTGGTGCAGGTGCGGTCGAGACAATCGCGGTCGTCTGTTCGTTGCGGGATCAGCTTCTTCATCCCTCGATCAACGTGGACGAACTCGATCCGGCTTTCGGCGAGCTCGACATCGTTCGTACACAAAGGTCGGTCGAAACCAACTACGCGTTGAAATGTTCAGCCGGGTTCGGCGGGCACAATTGTGCGTTGGTGTTGGGCCGAATGTAGGAGCGACGAGCATGGTCGCGATTTTTCCCGCCGGGGGTCTTCACGCCGCTGCGTATTTGGCCTAAGAATGCGGGCATGAGCGGTGGTGGAGAAAATCGGCTCGCTGCGGAAAAGTCACCATATCTGTTGCAGCACGCGAAAAACCCGGTCGATTGGTATCCATGGGGGCCGGAAGCTCTGGAACGAGCCCAGCGCGAGGACAAACCAATCCTCTTGTCGATTGGATACGCCGCTTGTCACTGGTGTCACGTGATGGAGCGTGAATCGTTCGAGAATGCGCAAATTGCGAGGCGCATGAACGAGTCGTTCGTGAACGTCAAAGTCGATCGGGAAGAACGCCCCGACCTCGATCACATTTATCAGCTCGTCGTGCAGCTCATGGGTCGTAATGGCGGCTGGCCGCTCACGGTATTTTTGACGCCCGAGCAAAAGCCATTTTTTGCGGGCACGTATTTCCCTCCCGCAGAACGTCAAGGTGTTCCGGGGTTTCCCACGATTCTCGACGCCGTATCCAATGCTTATCGTAATCGTCGGCATGAAGTCGTGGCGCAAGCGGCCGACGTTACTCGAGAGATCGAAGGCGCTTTGAATTTGCCTCGGGGAGAAACCACGCCGAGCCCGGGCCTCTTGCGTAAAGCCAATCGCAAATTGCTGGCCCGATTCGACAATCACAACGGTGGATTCGGGATTCGCCCCAAGTTTCCCAATACGATGGCGCTCGATGTTTTGCTCATGCGGGGAATGCTCGAACACGAAGACGTGAGCAAGCAATGCGTGCGCCTTGCGTTGACGCAAATGGCTCGCGGCGGCGTGTGGGATCATCTACGCGGCGGTTTTCATCGTTATTCGACCGATTCCCGGTGGCTCGTTCCGCATTTCGAGAAAATGCTCTACGACAATGCGCTTTTGTTGCGTCTTTATGCCGACGGGTATCGCGTTTTTCGAGACGCACGGTTTGCCGAAATAGCTCGGTCCCTCGTCGGTTGGCTGATCGCCGAAATGCGTGATGAATCGGGCGCGTTTTATGCCTCGCAAGACGCCGATTCCGAAGGACGCGAAGGCACGTTCTTCATTTGGAAATTGGCCGATTTACGTTTGGCCGTACAAACCGATAGCGAAGCGTACGACGTCGCGCGTGTTTATTACGGAATCACCGAAGAAGGCAATTTCGAGAATACCGGCGCCACCGTGCTCAGCGAAGTTCGTTCGATCGAACTGACCGCCGCCATCCTCGACCATTCGCTCGATCGGGCGCAACAGGCCCTCGTCCGTGCGCGTGAAAAAATGCTCGCGTACCGCGCCAAACGCCCGCGCCCCACGCGCGACGACAAGATGCTCGCGTCGTGGAACGGCCTGATGATCAGCGCGCTGGCCGAAGCCGGGCGCGTGTTTGGTGAATCGTCCTGGATCGATGCGGCGGAGCAGGCGTTCGAGGCGCTCTACACGCGAGTGGTTCGTCATGGCCGCGTACGTCGATACTTCATGCCCGGCGAAGGTGAAGTTCCGGAATCGCGCCGTGGGTTCCTCGATGATCACGCGTACCTCGGCAACGCCGCGATGGACTTGTACGAAGTGACGGGCAGTTCGAGTTACGCCGTGGTGGCGCGCGTGATCGCCGACGGCATGATCACGCACTTCGAAGACACCAAAGACGGTGGGTTTTTCTTCGCGCCCAACGACGCCGAAACGCTGATCGCGCGAACGAAGGACGTCTACGATCAAGCGGTTCCTTCAGGCACATCCATGGCTGCGCTCTTGTGTCAGCGCGTGGGAGAAATGGTCGACGAGCGATACCTCGAGCCGGCGTTGCGACAAATCGCCGCGGTGGCATCGGCGTCGATCGACAACCCGATGGGCCTGGGAAAAAGCGTCGCGGTGCTGGATCGCTTGGGTCGAGGATCCGTGGACATCGTCATCGTCGGCGAGCAATCGAGCGACGAGGCGCAAGCGATGGCCGATGCCGTTTTTCGTCGCTACATCCCGCACAGAAACTTGGTGTGGGTCGATCCGAACTTGCCGGCCACCATCGACGCGGTGGAGCAGATTGGGAGTGACAAACCTGCCGTGAATGGATCGGTGACGGCGTATGTTTGTCGTAATCGAACGTGTTCGTTGCCGGTGACGAACGTCGAGGAGTTCGAGAAGCTCCTGGATGGACTCACGACGGCGCGGTGATTTGACGTTCAGCGCGAACGCGGGGGATTCAAGCGCGTGTCCATCTTCGCGACGCAGGCCTTGTCGCCTTGCTGAAGACAGATGCCGCGGAGTTGTTTGACGTCGTCGAGCGTCGCCGTGTTGCTCGTGATTTTTGCTTCGAGCGCCTTGCGAGTCGCTGCCGGATCGGCGGAAGCGGAGACAGCGGAGGTTGAAGCGACGAAGTTCAATCGAACGGCGGTGGTTTGTCCTTCGACAACGCGGACCTTCATGGTTTTGTCCGCCGAACCTTTACGCTTGCCCGTGACTTCGTGTTCGCCGGGAGGCAACGCTACGTTGGCCGTGTTGCGACCGAGCGATCGGTTGCCGTCGACGACGACATCGTCACATGCCGGATCGCATTGGATCGCGATCCAACCATCCGGAACTTTCATGCGGGAGGCGAGCCGTGCCGCCATCTCCGGAGATGCCGTGGGCGCGGTTTGTACGGGCAGAGCGAAATTGAAGGGCGATGTTTGTCCTGCTGTAACGATGATCTGCTTACGCACGTCCGCTTGGGCCTTGCGCTTGAGCGTCACTTCGTAGGTACCGGCAGGCAGTTCGCCGCGAACAACAGGCGACGGACCGAATGAACGACCGTTGATGACGACATCGTCACACGATGGATTGCAGACGAGGTTGAACGATCCTTTGGCCGGTGTTTTTGCAGGATCCGCGGATACCGAAACGGCGGCGAGACCCAATGCGGCGAGAATCGAAAAGCTCCAGGTCTTCATCATGAGAATTGTACCGCGCATTAAACGGACGCGGACGACTTCTGATGCAAAGGATTTTCAAGGTGGGTTCACGCGGAGTCGACAGGACCCCGCTTCACATGACGCGGTGGACGGTTCCGACTTGCACGTGCACGCCTCGATGGGCGCCGGCGCTGCTTGTTGCGCACACCCACGCGCAAATCCGTCGAGGCGTTCATACGATGGAGAACACACGTCCACTTCGATGGACGAGCCGTCGTCGAAGTCCGTGAGGAACGTGCACTTGCATGCGTACGTGTGACCGGGCTCTTTCGAGCAGCCGATCCACACGACGCATGCGGCAAGCACGAACGACGCGAAGCGTCGCATTTCAGTTGGCAGCGCCGGAACGTTCTTTGATGAGGAACTCGACGCGACGGTTGCGTTGCCGTCCGTCTTCGGTGGCGTTGTCCGCGATGGGACGTTGTGGACCGAAGCCCGCGGACGCGAGTCGAGACGCTTCGATTCCGCCCTTCGTGACGAGGTAATCGAGCACGGCTTTCGCGCGATCGGCCGAGAGTTTCTCGTTGAGTTCGTCCGAACCGCGATTGTCGGTGTGCCCTTCGATCGACAGCAACTTGATGTCCGGGTTGACCTTCAAGAGGCGGATGACTTCGTCGAGGATCGGATAGCTCTTTTGGAGGATCGTCGACTTGCCCGTCGCGAATTCGACCTTCTTCAAGATCTGAATTTCGTTTGAGCCCGAAATTCTTCGGATGAAGTTCGGGCATCCGTTCTTCGCAGCGTCGGCGTTTTGATCGCCGGGTTCTTTCGGACAAGCGTCCTTGGCATCGCCGATGCCGTCCTTGTCGGGATCGTCTTCGGGACAGCCGTCTTTGTCGTCGACTTTGTCGAAATCTTCGGGTTCGTCCGGGCACTGATCTTTCGAGTCCGGAATACCGTCGCCGTCACGATCGGGCAGACCGGGGCAACCGTCGCTCGGATTCGGCGGCTTGTTGTCCTCGGGCTCCGTCGGGCAAAGATCGATGTCATCCGGCAATCCATCTTTGTCCGTGTCGGCTTGACCTTCGTACTTGAACTTGAAGCGTTTCGGCGGAGACGGCGGGTTCACGTCGGACAAACCGAAGGCGTAACCGACGGTCGCCATCACACGTACGTCGGGCGCGTACCCGGGCGTGATGCGCGTACCGCCGCCTGCGCCGGCCCACGCGCGCTTTTTGCGATCGAGCGCGAAGCGCGCTTCGGCCATCCACTCGAGCGGCGTGTTGTCGCCATCGAAGAACGTGTCGCCCGTGATGCCCGTGGATCCGAAGATCTGAGCTCCGAGACGCAACGCTCCTCCACGAAGCGGCAGAAACGCGCCGAAGCCCCAGCGCCATTCGTCATCGGAGGTGAAGTCGTTGATGCCGTTGACGGGCCTGAACTGCACACCGGTGTTGAACACGAAGAAGACGGATTTGAGGTGATATTCGCCCGCGATCCCGATCAAGCCCGCAGCCTTGTTGTCGCTGCCGTACGAGTAGTGATTGCCGGTCGGAATCCAAACGCCGCCTTGCACGCCGAGGGTGAAGTTTCGATCCGAAGACTGAAACACCTTCACGCGCGCATCGAGGCGCAGATCCATGGGCGCAGCTGTTTCCGCCGAGACCAGGTCGCCACCTCCGACGGCCGACACGGTCGTCGGGTTTGTCGCCTGGAACAGGATGATCGGCAGATTGACTTGAATGGAGAGGCGATCGAGGATTTCCGTGCCGACGCCGAGATACGTGATGAGTTGTGCCCGGACGGGGGGACCTCCGGCATCACGATTCATGATCGCCTGCTTTTGCAGGTCGTCGAAGTTGTTCTCGGTGCGGAACGGGTTGAGCGCGAAGCCCATGCCGAGTTGTCCGAAGAAACGCGTCTTCGGATTCCAATACGGTCGCCACAAGCCGATGGCATCTTCCGGTGCACCGCCGATGAAGACGCGATCGAGATACATCGACGTCGACTGAGCTTCGGCGGCTGCGGGGGCGAGGAACAAAGCGGTGGCGATGGCGGTCGAGACAAGCGCGAAGATGCCTCGGCGGCTCGACGATCGTTTACGCGCGTTTTCATGCGTGCCTGACGACGTCTCCGACGGTTTGTCCGTTACCGGTCGTGGTCGGCGATGATCAACGTGGGCCATGATGTTTCGGCATCTCCTCGACAAAACCGTGATGCGGTTCGACGTGGCGTCCTGACGTCCGTGCTTTGGGGATGGACGGTTCCTTCCCCGACGTGGGCGACGAGGCTACACCATCCGATCGGCGTCATGGAACCGGCAGAGCGCGACGAAACGGAGCGTGGGTGGGGGGTGAGATTCGACGACGAGAGATGTTGTCGAAGTTGGATCGCGCTTTCTGTTGACCTGCGGATTGTCCTGTGCTTTCTTTCGCCGCCCCGAAGAATCAAGGGTTTTACCGATGAAGCGCACGTATCAGCCCCACAACACGCGGCGTGTTCGCACGCATGGCTTCCGTAGTCGGATGGCGACGGCCGGTGGCCGCAAGGTCATCAACAATCGTCGGCGCAAGGGTCGCGCCCGTCTCGCTCCGACGATTTACAAGAAGTAACCCGTTGTTCCCGACCAACGGGACCAGCCCTCCTCCCAAGACACCGCACGAGCCACAGCGCAACACGCTGCCTCGTTCACGTCGCATACGCAGGCGTGAAGACTTCGTGCGGGTTCAAGAGGGGGGCGCACGCGTGACGACTCGACACTTGTTGATCTTGCTCGAACCACGCGCAGACGGACCTGGGAATGACCCGGAGGCCCGTCTGGGGATCGTTGCTTCTCGAAAAGTCGGCGGTGCGGTGCAGCGAAACCGCGCCAAACGGTTGGTCCGCGAAACGTTTCGACGTCACGCGAATGTTTTTCCACGAGGTTTTGACGTCGTGGTGATTGTTCGTCCGGGCGTTGATGCCTTGTCGCAAGCCGACGTCGACGCCGAGATCGTCGGTGTGGCGGGATTGCTTCGAAAACGAGCGGGGGCCAAAGCATCGAGCTCCCAGGGAACGGCGCGGAACGCACCGCGAGATTCCCGTCTTTCGCGTGAAAAACCTCGCGGATGACCCCGCATGCGAGCTTGCTTGCGGCGAACCTTGCTCCCAAGCTTGCGAATCGTCCGACGGCGCAGTTTCTCACGTCATGACGGCCAAACTCCTCCTCCTCGTCATCCGCATCTACCAGTTGACGTTGTCCAAGTTGATCTTGGCGACGGTGGGCCCGGTCTGTCGTTTCGAACCGTCATGCTCGCGTTATGCCGCGGCTTGCATCGCGAATCACGGAGCGATTCGGGGGAGCTTGCTTTCGATCAGGCGCCTGAGTAAGTGCCACCCGTTTCATCCGGGGGGATACGACCCGCCACCTCCTCCGCGCATGAAAAACGATGGAACATCGGAAACCGGCGTGGCGGGATCGATCGACGGCGCTCATGGTCACGACCATCAGTGCCAAACGCATTCGACGGATCACGTCGGAGTTTTGCCTTCCGGATGATGGCGTGCTCAAAAAAGCCCGCTAACTTCCCACCCCATCACGCGCTTTTGCGCATCGATTCGCTTTGAGCTCCAACGAGAGCGTCCGGGCGAACCGAGAACGAGTAGGTTTGACGGCGCATCGAGGTGCCGAAGGATTTCATGGAACGCGGGAAAATCGCTCAATGGCTGCTCATCGGCTTGGCTGCCCTTCTGTTTTGGCAGTTTGGCGGAAGCATATTCGGCAGCGGTGGCGCCGATGTTCAGCCGAACTTGCTCACGGATCTTCCACCGGCCGACGCGCAACGGGCCGAAGAGAAGATGTGCACGATCAAAGGTGCACGCTTCGAAGCGGAACTGTCCTCGCACGGCGCCTCGCTTCGTCATCTGCGGCTGACCGATCCGAAGTACGCGACGAGGGACGGCAAGCCGATCGATCTCGTCACGACGTCTCGTGAATGGCGCAGCCCACTCAAGACGAATTTGCGGTTGCCGAGCGGCGACAAGCAGCAAGTTCCGGCCGACAACCTCGATTGGAAGATCACCGCGGAGAACGGCGACTCGTGCACGTTCGAATACGCGGACGCCAACGCGAAGGTCACGAAGGTCGTCCGACAAACGGGCAAACCTTTTGAGCTCGAAGTATCGCTGGACGTGACGAACCTTGCGTCCGAACCGATGAAGCATCGTCTCACGGTCGAGCAGACGTCGTGGCGCACGACCAAAGAGATGGAGGGCAGCCTCGGACGTATCGCGGAACAGATGACCGAGGTCATTGCGAAGACGAACGACAAGATCGAGCGTCTCGGTCCCGATGCCTTCAAGCCCAAGGACTTCGCGGCGAAGGAATTCACGAGCGAGCATTGGCGACGAACCCCCGGGGATGCGAAGTGGGTGAGTGTCAGCAGCGTGTACTTCACGAAGGTCGTGGTGCCGGTCGAAGGGCCGACACCGGCGGCGGAAACGGTCGCTGAAGAAGATTGGAACAGAAACAATTTTCCCGCGGCGAACCGCACGAAGGACACGGCGAACCACGGTTATGTTTTCCGCGCGCGTCTTGATTATCCCGAGCAGGAGCTGAAGCCGCAGGAGACTCGTTCGTACAAGGTGTTGAGTTATGCGGGTCCGAAAGAGCGCGATCTGCTCGCGTTGGTCGGACAAACCTCGGATGAAGCGGCGCAGAAGAAAGACGCGAGTGCCGGGGTTGGCGAAGTCATCAACTTGGGAACGTTCTCGCCGATCGCGAAGGTGCTCGTCGCGTACCTCGGGCAGCTTTACCGAACGGTGGGCAGCTGGGGTTGGTCGATCGCGCTGCTCACGATCACCGTGCGCATTTTGCTGTTTCCGCTGATGTTTGCGCAGATCAAGAGCACCGCACAGATGCGTCGTCTCAAGCCCGAGATGGACGAGATCAACGATCGTTACAAAGACGATCCGACGCAAAAGGCGCTCGCGATCCAGGAGCTTTATCGCAAGCACGGGCTCAATCCGATGGCGGCGATGAGCGGTTGTATTCCGGTGCTCTTGCAGATGCCGGTGTGGTTTGCCCTGTATCAAACGCTGCAGACGGCGGTTGAGCTGTATCACGTGCCGTTTTTGTCGGCGCGGATCATCCCGGACTTGTCGGACAAGGGTGAGTACTTCGTGATCCCGGCGATCTTGGGTGCGTCGAGCTTCTTTCAACAGAAGCTGATGCCTGCGCAGGGGGATCCGATGCAGCAAAAAATGATGCAGTACATGCTGCCGGGCATTTTCATCGTGATGATGCTCTACCTCCCGGCCGGCCTTGGCGTATACATGCTGACCAACACCTGGCTCGGCATCGCGCAACAAGTCGCGGTCGAACGTTACCTCCAGGCCAAAATTCAGGGCCCCGCCACCATCGAGGTACGCGAGAAGCCGACGAAGTCTTCGGGCGACGAAGCGAAATCGACGCCTGCTCTTGGAAAGGGAAAAGCACGTGTCCGTGGATAATGGATCTCCCGGAAAAACCACTCTGAACGGCGATGCGCCGAGCGAAGAACCCGATGCACGCGCCGCCGAGGCCGAACCGTTTGTCGAGGACGGTCGCGCCGATCAAGCGCTCGATTTCGTGATCGATACGCTCGCTGCAATGGGCATGGATTGCACCGTCGACCTGCTCGAAAACGAACCGGAAGATCCTCCCGAGGAGATTCGGCTCGAGATCGAAGGCAACGATGCCGGTCGCATCATCGGCAAAAAGGGCACCACGCTCTCGGCGCTGCAGTTTCTCACCAACCGCGTGATCAACAGGCCGGGTCGTCAACGTCGGCACGTGATCATCGATGCCGAGGGATACCGAGCGCGGCGTG
>CAYSYX010000278.1:0-1601 GCA_964435055.1 uncultured Polyangium sp.
AAGCTGAAGAAGCGACCGGCATACACGCGGAACAGCCCGCGACCGGTCGACGATAGCATTTTGACGACGCCCGGACAGCAAATCTCGATCACGCGGACATTTTTTGACCGATCAGACATCGATAAAGACCACTGAAGCAACGCGGCGAAGAGCAACGGAATTGGTTTTACTCGAATGAACGATTTGGCGTCGGCCGAGTCATGGTCGACGACGGACGAACGACGGTTGACGTCTCGACCCGATACTTGAACGGATGCATGCCTTTTCCGAACCTCTAGACCCCCGGAGCCCGGATCGATACGGGCGCGACGTGACGGAGTTTTTCCCTGGGGCAAACGTTTCACCTGCCATACGAGATTCCTGAGGAAGCATTCTTTTCGACCCGGCACTTGACGCCGTGAAAATATCGTGGTAGCTGCCATACATGGGGCATCGGTGGTTATCGCTCGAGGTCGTTGCAGCATCGTTTTGCGTGCTGTTGGCCGCGGATCTTGCGCATGCGGAGAAGAAACCGCATGGGGCGGCGTCGCAAGCCCCCAAGGGCGCCCCGCTGCCTCCGAGCGCGCGTGGAGGCAAGACGAAGCAGCCGACGGCAACAGCGCCCGCGGCTGCTGCGGGGCCCAAGACGATCAAGGTCTGCGTGCGACCGGAGGGTGTCGACGAGAAGATCGGGAAATGGACGTTTGGCGAAACGTACAAGCCGGTGGTCACGGATGTCGACGCCACGGCGAAGCGAGTCGGCAATCGCATTTTCATATTCGACGAAAAGGCCGATTTCGATAGTCCCAAGAGTTTTCCGGCACCTTTCCACACGAAGAAGTGCCCCAAAGACGACCGAAAAGAAGAAGCAGCCCCGAAATCCAATGGGAATTGGTTACTGCCATCATCGGGCTCTGCATTTCCTTCCGCTCAACTCCTCGGCCCGTCCGGCCCATTGCTTGGAACCGGGTCCCTCGGTTCGAGCGGCACGAGCAATTCGGCCAAGATCCTGGTGGAAGCATTCCTTCAGAAAGCGGCGGGATATCAGGGCGGTTCTTCCGCCGATGAACAGCAGGCGGCGCAATTCGCAGGCGAATTGCATGGAGCGCTCACGGAGAAGAGGGCTCTGGGCGAAATTGCCGTGGGCGCGTTGACTCCGGGAGCGGCGACGATTTTGGCCGGTGTATTCGGTGAAAGCCTTGCCGCAGCGATGGCGCGACAACCGGTCATCGGACCGCTCGATGTTTTGCAAAAAATGGTTCCAGCAGGAAAAACGGCCGCGTGGGGCGTCCTTCCACTCATGGGCAAAGACGTGATGGATGGCTATAAGCTCGATTCGCCCGATACGGTGCCGGCGGTGATTTTGCCTTTGGCGGAATACGAGCAGCTGAAGAAGGCACTTGCGGATTTGATTCATGGCCCGTTGCCACCGAGTATCCTCCTGGAGCGCTACAAACTGGCGTATGGCAACAAGCCCGAATGGCTCGCGTCGATCAAGCCGTACTTCTGAGCAAAGCCCAATCACGTATCTCCTCGTCACAGGACCCGTGACGTCTCCACGACAAACGGCCGGCTTTTCTCGTTGGGAAAGTCGAATGGCCTCTCATGGGCCTACGTGCGTT
>CAYSYX010000278.1:1611-12109 GCA_964435055.1 uncultured Polyangium sp.
CCACTCGGGGCAAGTTCGACGCCTGCCGGCTGATTGGTCCGGAAAAGAGACGCTGACGTTCATTTTTTACGCAACTCGTGTCCGCGCCAAACGATGGACCTTATAGCAGGGGCAAATTCGCCCATGCGGGTCCCTCGAAACGAGGCTGGGCGGAGCCATGTCCAAAAACAAGCGTGCACGTTCTCGCGGCGAGCCCGACGCACCGGACAAGATCTTGCGTGATGTATCACGGCGCCATCCGCTGGAGTTGGCCGGAGCATGGATGAATGACAAACCCATTCGGAGCGCATCATGGGCCGAGACTCAATTTTCGGTGCGAGAGCGGAGAATGGACCGACTGCTCCGAGTGGAGTCCTCCGACGAATATCGGTTTTTGCATGTCGAATGGAGTTTACGCCTGACGCCCAAGGCCCGTCGACGCATATTCCAATATCACCAATTGGGAACGCTTACGGCGGAGATCGACGCGCATGCGCTGAGCACAAAAGAAAAACGCGTGGCGCCGCTGCCCATCAAGAGCATTCTGGTCGTATTGACGGGACCCGACAAACCATTGCCAAACCGAGGTCGATACGCGACATCGTGGCCGGCGGATGAATTTACCGGAATGACGTATCGCATTGAAGCGATGTACCCAAAGACGATGCGCGAAATTGCGGCAATGGGTGACGCCTTCTGGCTGATATTCACTCCGCTCGCAATCGACGTAACCCGAAAAAAATTGCTCGGCATCCTCGACCAGCTTGCGGCTCGGACGAACCCCGACGACTTTGTCGAGTTGGTCGCGGCCATGTCGAGCATGGCGGCATTGAGAAAAGACGCGCCGGAGCTCTTGGATGTGATAAAGTCGTATGTGCCGAAGGAGAGAACCATGAAACACTGGTTTTACAAGCTTGGTCGGGCGGACGGGAAACAAATCGGCCGCCAAAAGGGACGAGAAGAAGGTTTGGCTCTCCTCTTGAAGGTTTTGACCAAGCGGTTGGGTCGAGAGCTCACGGCTGCGGAAAAAAGACGCATTGGCGCTCGTTGGACGAAGCTTGGGCCCGACAAACTCGGCGATGTGGCGCTCGATTTTACGCCGAAAGAACTCGAAGCTTGGCTCGCCCTCAATGGTCATCGCAAAGCAGCGTGATGACTCGAGGCGGGTACGCGTTGCCTGAACGGCAACGATCATGAATTCGAGGGACGATTGAGCAGCCCGTTGAATCCCGAAAGCAGGGGCGACGGAGCAAGGAATATGCCGGTATTTCAAGCAATGTCGACCGACGATTTCGGGCGCGACCTGATAAAAACAACGGGCTGTTGACGGGTGGGTTTTCCCAGGCGCATCAACGCATCAATGCGTTTGCCAATGCGGAGGGATTTCGTCCATCGTCAATGCTGCAGGCTCATTCGATGCCGGCATGACGGGCCGGGGAGCTCGACGCGGATCGTTTGGCTTGAACGTATGCTCGGGCGCGGGAAACGTTCGTTCTTGCACTTCTTCCACATAAAGCTGCGTGGCCTGGACGATTTGTTCGCCGACTTGGGCAAACCTTTTCGCGAATTTCGGCTCGAGGTCCGGGAACATGCCGAGCATGTCATAACAAACCAAAACCTGACCGTCGCATCCGGCGCCGGCGCCGATTCCAATCGTTGGAACAGAAACGGCCGCGGTGACTTCCTCGGCGAGATCCGGCGGAATCGCTTCCAGCACAATGGCATAAGCGCCGGCTTGTTCGAGCGCCACGGCATCGCGAATGACTCGCGCGGCATTTTGATCGCCTTTGCCCTGGACTTTGAATCCCCCCATGGCGTGCACCGATTGCGGGGTCAAACCCACGTGACCCATGACGGGAATTCCCGCAGCGACAATGCGCCGCACATGCTCGGCAACGTCTTCGCCACCTTCGAGCTTGATGCTTTCGAATGCGCCGTCTTTCATCATTCGACCGGCATTCTCGAGCGCCTGAATGGGCGAAACCTGAAAACTCATGAATGGCATATCGCCCACGACGTGCGCTCTACGAGCGCCTCGAGCGACGGCACGACCATGATAACAAATGTCCTCGACCGTCACGGGCAACGTCGTCGGATGGCCTTGAATGACCATTCCGAGCGAATCGCCGACGAGAAGCATATCGACTCCGCCGGCGTCGAGCAGCCGCGCCATGGTGAAGTCATACGCCGTAACCATCGTCAGCGGCAAACCTCGTTTGCGCGCCCGTATGTCCGGTACGGTGACTTTTTTGGTTTGTCCCCCCGAACGTCCACCACTTCCCTGACCTTTGGGACCGTACATGTCATGCCTCCGGGTCGCGGCCGTCTTGCGGTCCACGCCTCGATCGAGAGGCTAGAGCACGCTCAGAAGAACAGCAAGGTACGAGTGATGCGGACGGAAGGGTCGTTCAGGAAGAACGCTTGGTGTGTGACGAGCGAGTGCGACGTCGAGCAATGGACATGAAGAAGGCCGAAGCAAGCAGGCCAAACGTTGCCGGCATGGAAGACTCGGGCGCAACGGCACAGCTTGGTGTGGCTGTACCGCCGTTGCCACCACCGATCTGATCATCCCAAGGGTTCGTATCGACAGGAGGAACGCCTCCGGAGGACATGTTGCCGGTGCACCAATCGGGCGGAGGAGGACATGCGGGCGGCGTACCCACAGCGTTTGTCACTTGCAACCAACGGGCGACCTGCGTCTGGTCCGCAGATGCTTGCAAGCTCAAGTCGACACCAAGCGCGGCGCGCGAAAGTTCACCGTGAAGACGCGTGACCCACAACGTCGCATCGGGAATCGTCGAGAAGAGCGTGTCGAGATCCGCGTTGCACTCGTCGAGCGCCGTCGGGCCCATGGGATCAAGCCCGTAGCCACTGTTTGCCGTGTCAAACTCAGCGACCCAGCGCAGATTGTCCTGGAACCAATACTTCGAGAACGGCTCGGCGGCTTCCGTCTGCCAGGACTTGCCGTTCGATGCGGCAAACGCCGCCTGCTTCACGTCGGCGTAGTCGCTCGATTGCGCGTCCCAATCCCACGTGAGCTCGTTTTCTTTGATGACGAAGTTCGCAAAGTTCGCAGCTTCATAGCGGCCTTCGCCCATGACGTAGAGCGTGATCGGTGTGGTTTGTCCGGTACCGGCAGCCACCATGCGCAGTGGCAACACGGGCGTCGCTCCCGGGGATGTGATGCGCACGGGTCGCATGGAATTGATCCCTTTGCCGGGAACGAGCTTCAGTGCGAGGAAGTTGAACCCCTCGGCGACATACGCATCGACCACCGGCGCGATATCGACCGGCAAGTTGTAGCCGTTCGTGGTGAGCCAATTCTTCAGCGCGTTCGGATCTTGAGACGAGAGCTGCACGGTTGCATAAGGACCAACCACCTCTTCGGCGATGACGACAACGCCTCCTCCGCCCGAGCCACCACTTCCGGATGCATCACCGCCTCCTGCGTTCGGAGGTCCGGCGCAACCGGGAGGCAAACAGTTGATGGATGGTGAATTGATCGTGACCGAAGTGGCTTGTTCGAGCGCCGAGAACATGGCGTCCGAGGACAAACCGACATCGACGGTACCTTTGATCGGCAACACCCACGCGAACGACTCGGGCGCTCCGTCGTAAGTGATTTGATCCCAAAGCGTCGTCTGATCCTTCGAGACCGAGAGGATCATGCGATGACCCGTGACCTGTGTCGTTTGCGTTTGCGACACGAGACATCCACCACACGCATGAGCGTCTGTCGAAACAAACGCCGGAGCCAATGCGAGCGGCAACAAGCATAAGAATAGGCTGGAAAGCTTCATGTTGGTTTCTCCCAAAGAACCTCGAGCCGATGCTCGGTAGGGCGACGAGAAACGTCGCGCGCATACACACGCGCCATGAAAGTGTACAGGAGCCGCTGCTGAAAATTAGGTCTCAAACGTTGGTGTTCGAACGACCTTCGTCGAGCAAACGCATGCCTTCGAGCAACAGAGCTTCCGGTGAGATCATGATCGTACGTTGCGGAAGATCGCCGCCGGTTTCGAGGCGGAACTCGCCTTCTTTCAACGTGATCATTCGATAGAACGCTTCTTCGCCGACGAGCTGATCCCACGATGCGTGAATGATCTGTCCATCGGAGAAGTGAATCTCGCCGTTGACCTTCTGGGCCTGAATCCGCAGAGCGCCCGTCTTTCGACCGTGCCACAAGACCTGAACCATCTCGGGCAAACTCATCTCGGAGAGCGATCCCGACACGCCACCTTTGCTGTTGTTTCCGCTGCGCTCGGCGCGGCGTTCCACGAGCTGTCGTAACTTCGCGGCAAAGATGTCCATCGACGTGGACTTGGAGACGAAGTCATCGACGCCGAGATCAAACGCTCGTTGCGCACTATGTCGATCGCCTTTGCGCGTGAGGATCACCCACGTGAGCGCTCGACCCCACGCTTCCTTTTGCGCATCACCACGAAGCTTGAATCCACTGTCGACTTCTTCGAGCTCGATCTCGCTCACGACGGCGGTGACGTCGCCCGTTTGCAATTCGCGCCATGCGGCGGCGGCAGTGCGCGCCGTGCGTACTTCGAACTCTTGCTCGTTGAGTTTGTTCTCGAGGAACGCGGTCTCTTCCACGCCCGGATCGACGAGCAGCACGACGTGTTTGGCGGAAAGAAGCCTTGCGCGTACGTCGCCGGTCGCTTCGGAACGGAACAGATCGACGATCGTGGGATCGAAGATCGTTCCGCGGTAACCCGCGAGGACTTCGCAAGCCTCGGTCGGTTTGAGGATCTTGCGGAAAGGATTTCGTGGGTTCTGCGTGAGGTCCGCGTACGTGTCGGCAACGGCGAGAATACGTGCGCCGAGGGGGATTTCTTTGCCCGCCAATGCCTGGGGAAAACCCGTCCCATCGTATCGTTCGTACATCGACGAAAGCGCGGCGATGGTTTCACTCGGCAAGTTCACGGAGCTCATGAACTCGACGGGAAGAGCAACGGCTTTGACCCCCGCAACGCGATGTCCGTCGTATTCCGAGACGTTCAGCGCGGTCAGGTGATAAGCGCCCATCTTGCCGAGATCATGCAGATACGCAGCGATCGCAAAGGCGTTGATGTACTGCGACGCAAGTCCGAGACGCTCACTCGCTCGACGACACAATCGAGCCACGGTCGAGGAATGCCCGCGTAGGTCTTGGCGATTCACTTCGAGCAAACTGACGAAAACGTTGAGTGTTTCGACGTATTCGGGGGACTCGATGATCGACGTCACCGGCATCGACGTTGCAGCAGCGAGACTCAGCGGGCCGGGGGCACTGCTGGACGAACCGGGCTTTGCATCACTGGATCCGGCGGAGTTTTGGGTTTGATCGGGCCGACCGTTGGTCCCGACAACCTGCTGTCCATACGCTGCGAATTGCGACGCGGGAGAGATCTGCGTCGACCCGGAGCCGTGTGATGGTTGCGTATGTTCACGCGGAACGGGGAAACTCTGACCACTCGAAAGGGTCGGCGCGGGAGCGCGTGCCGGTGGTGGCGGAGGAAGGGCCGCTGCATTTTTCGGCGTGGCTGGAGCGGCTCCACCACGGGGCATGCCGAGGCCATCGACATCGATGAAGTCCGTGACGGGAGCGATCGCCGCGCTGCGCAAGAGCGTGTCGAACGCACCGGCGTCTTTGAAGTAATGACGCGCGATGGCTGCGTGAACGGCGGCGGGACGGGCGACGAGAGCGCGAACTTCGCGAACTCCCGCGGCGAGTTTTACTTCGTGCAACGCGACGTGGTTGTCGGGATCGGCGGTGACGACGGAAAGAACGGACTTGGCATCGTCGAGCAGTACCGGAAAAACCTCATGCATTTTCGCGGTCTTCTGCGACACGCGGCTGAGCACGCGTTGATCGATGGCCGCCTTGGAGAGTTTTTCCGTTGAAACGAAGCGCGTGTTGTGAAGCGTTGCGACGTACTTCAAGAGATCGGCTTCGGAAATGACGCCCAGCTCGATGAACGCATCTTCGATGCGACCACGTTGTTTCGTCGCGTGGGCGACGACGCGCCTGTGGTCTTCCGCCGTGATGCGACCTTCGGCAAGAAGACGATCAGCGACGCGCTGGTTGGTGCCTTGCACAGAAGCCATCGCGAACTCAGTGATAGTACAATCCCGTAATTTCGGGCGCGGTAAGGACTGTCGTCATCGGCAGAGATGCTGCAACTGACGGCGAGCACTTCGTCACTTTGTCGTATCCGTACCGGTTTGGTGAAGAGGGTCGATGAAGAAATGACAAAGGCTGGGAAGGAACGGCGCCTTCAAGCGCGGACATCCCTCCCCAGCCACGAGTCGTCGTCATTCTTCGTTGACGACAGCCGACAGCAGATCATCCGGTCGATGTCGCGGCGGAGCCGAATGCGCCGGCGAGAGATCGAACGAAGACGCCGATCGAGTCTCGCGAGGCACCGGTTCGCCATCGACGACGACCTGGAGCCGTTTGTACGCCGGGAGGCCCGTTCCTGCGGGGATGAGCCGACCCATGATGACGTTCTCCTTGAGGCCGCGCAGGTCGTCGACCTTGCCGCTGATGGCGGCTTCGGTGAGCACCTTCGTGGTCTCTTGGAAGGACGACGCACTGATGAACGACTCGGTCGACAAGCTCGCCTTGGTGATACCGAGCAGCAGCGGTTCGGCGATGGCGGGACGTCCACCACGCTCGATCACGCGCTCGTTCTCACGCTCGAAGATGTGCTTCTCCACCTGCTCGTCGACAAGGAAGTTCGAATCGCGAACGTCCTTGACGCGAACACGTCGGAGCATCTGACGAACGATCACCTCGATGTGCTTGTCGTTGATACGCAAGATGTCATGCGGGTTCGGCGGACCGTCTTGGAGCGGATCACCTGCGCGGACGCGATCACCGGGCTGCACCTGGATGTGTTTGCCCTTGGGGATCAAGTACTCGCGTGCTTGATCGGGCAATTGATGACCATCCGGGGCAAACGGGGTGATGACGACTTTGCGCTTGCCCTTGGTGTCCTTGCCAAACGAAACCTCGCCGTCGATCTCGCTGATGATGGCGTGATCTTTCGGCTTGCGGGCTTCGAAGAGCTCGGCAACGCGGGGCAAACCACCGGTGATGTCCTGCACCTTCGTGGTGTCGCGCGGCATCTTCGCGATGATGTCACCGGCTTCGATGACGTCACCTTCTTGCGCAACGATGTGAGCACCGACGGGTAGCAAGTAACGCGCTTCGAGCTCGCTGTTCGGAAGCTTGAGCGTGCCGCCCGACGTCGGATCCTTGAGCGAAATGCGCGGACGAAGATCCGCCGCCTTGGATTCGATGACGACCTTGCGGGACAAACCCGTCACTTCGTCGACGCGCTCTTGCACGCTGACGCCTTCGACGAGGTCGCCGTACTTCACCGCGCCGGACACCTCGGTGAGGATTGGCGTGGCAAACTGATCCCACTCGGCGAGAAGTTCGCCGGGTTTGACCCGTTGTCCCTCGGCAACCTTCATGTTGGCGCCGTACACCAAACGATGATGCTCGCGCTCGCGACCCGTCTCATCGACGACGACGAGTTCGCCGTGACGATTCATGACGACCATCGAGCCATCACGCTTGCGCGTGACGTTCGCGCGACGCAATCGCACGGTGCCTTCGGTGCGTGCTTCGAGGTAGCTCGCTTCGATCTTGCCGCGTGCGGCCGTACCACCGATGTGGAACGTACGCATCGTGAGCTGCGTGCCGGGTTCACCGATGGACTGTGCGGCGATGATGCCGACGGACTCACCGATGTTGACGCGGTAGCCACGTGCAAGATCACGCCCGTAACACAACGCGCAGACGCCGCGACGCGTCTGACACGTGAGCACGGAACGAATCATCACTTCCTCGATGCCCGCTTCCTCGATGCTCTTGACCGATTGTTCGTCGAGTTCCGTGTTCGCCGTGATGAGCACTTCGCCCGTCAACGGATCGATGACGTCTTCGAGAACAACGCGACCGAGAATGCGATCACCCAGCGGCTGAATGACTTCGCCCGCTTCTTCGAGCTTCGTCACGCGAATACCGTCGAGCGTCGTGCAATCGAACTCGGCGATGACCGCGTCCTGAGCAACGTCGACGAGACGACGCGTGAGGTAACCGGAGTTCGCCGTCTTGAGGGCCGTATCCGCGAGACCTTTACGCGCGCCGTGCGTCGAGATGAAGTACTGGAGCACGCTGAGGCCTTCGCGGAAGTTCGCCGTGATGGGCGTCTCGATGATTTCACCCGAGGGTTTGGCCATGAGTCCGCGCATAGCGGCGAGCTGACGAATCTGCTGAGTCGAACCACGCGCGCCCGAGTCCGCCATGATGTAGATCGGGTTGAAGCTCGGCTCGATGCTTCCCTCTTTCGACGGGTTCTCCGGATCGACCACGCGCTCTTTGCCAATGCCGTCCATCATCTTTGCGGTGACTGCATCTGCAACACCGGCCCAGATGTCGACGATCTTGTTGTAGCGCTCGCCGTCCGTGATGAGACCCTCTTGGTACTGCTCGACGACACGTTCGACTTCACGTTGCGCTTCATCGAGAAGTTCCTTCTTCGCCGGCGGAATGACCATGTGGTCCATGCAGATCGAGATGCCCGCGCGCATGGCGTGGTCAAACCCGAGCGTGCGCAAACGGTCGGCGAGAAGAACGGTCTCCTTGTTGCGATGCACGCGATAACAAACGTCGATGAGTGCGCTGAGCGCCTTCTTGTCGAGCGTCTTGTTCACGTACGTGAAGCTCACGCCCTTCGGCAGAACTTCCGAGATGAGTACGCGACCAACCGTCGTGCTCACGATGTGCCGCTTGATCCGACCATGCTCGTCTTTGATGGGATTGCCATCTTCGTCGATCTGGGGAACTCGCACGCGAATGCCCGCATGGAGCAGCACTTCGCCCGCGTCGTACGCCATGCGCACTTCTTCGGGTGATGCGTACACACCACGCAAATACCCTTGCGCGCTCACGCCCTGACCATCCTCGCCAAACTTCAACGTATCGGCGCGGAAACCGCCCTTCGCAAACTTGCGTTCACGCGTGGCGTAGTAGAGCCCGAGCACGATGTCCTGCGTCGGGTTGATGATCGGACGTCCGTTCGCCGGCGAGAGGATGTTGTTCGTGCTCATCATGAGCACGCGCGCCTCCATCTGCGCTTCGACCGAAAGCGGTACGTGCACGGCCATTTGGTCACCGTCGAAGTCGGCGTTGAACGCCGCGCAAACGAGCGGATGAAGCTGAATGGCTTTGCCTTCGATGAGCACCGGCTCGAACGCCTGAATGCCCAAACGATGCAACGTCGGCGCGCGGTTGAGCATCACGGGATGCTCGCTGATGACCTCTTCGAGGATGTCCCAAACCTCGGGACGCTCCTTCTCGACCATCTTCTTCGCGCTCTTGATCGTGTTGACGTACCCGCGCTCTTCGAGCTTGTTGTAGATGAACGGCTTGAAGAGCTCGAGCGCCATTTTCTTCGGCAATCCGCACTGGTGCAGACGCAGCGTCGGACCGACGACGATGACCGAACGACCCGAGTAATCGACGCGCTTGCCGAGCAAGTTCTGACGGAAACGTCCTTGCTTGCCCTTGAGCATGTCGGACAAACTCTTGAGCGGTCGTTTGTTCGGACCCGTAATGGTTTTACCGCGACGACCGTTGTCGAAGAGCGCATCGACCGCTTCTTGCAACATGCGTCGCTCGTTGCGGATGATGATCTCGGGCGCGTTGAGCTCGAGAAGGCGCTTCAAACGGTTGTTGCGGTTGATGACGCGACGATAAAGATCATTGAGATCGCTCGTCGCGAATCGACCACCATCGAGAGGCACGAGAGGACGCAAGTCCGGCGGAAGCACCGGGATGACGGCGAGCATCATCCACTCGGGACGATTGCCGCTCTCTCGGAAAGCTTCGACCACCTTGAGACGCTTGGCGAGCTTCTTACGCTTCGCTTCGCTCGTGGCCTTGCGCATCTCTTCGCGCAGCAGTTCGCCGAGCGCGTGCACGTCGACCTGCTTGAGCATCTCGAGGACGGCTTCACCGCCCATGCCCGCGACAACCTTGTCCTCACCGTACTCGTCGAGGATCTGCAAGTAACGTTCTTCGCTGAGCAAATCGCCCCGCGACAAACCCGTCTCTTTCGGATCGATGACGATGTACGCCTCGCAATAAAGAACCTTCTCGAGGTCCTTCAGCGTGATGTCGAGCATGTTGCCGATGCGCGACGGAAGGCTCTTCAAGAACCAGATGTGTGCGACGGGCGTGGCGAGCGAAATGTGGCCGAGTCTTTCCCGACGAACCTTCGACTGGATGACTTCGACGCCGCACTTTTCGCACACGATCCCACGGTGCTTCATGCGCTTGTACTTGCCGCAGTTGCACTCGTAGTCCTTGACCGGCCCGAAAATCTTCGCGCAGAACAGCCCGTCACGTTCCGGCTTGAACGTGCGGTAGTTGATCGTCTCCGGCTTCTTCACCTCGCCGTGCGACCACTCGCGGATCTTCTCCGGGCTCGCAAGCGAGATGCGAATGGCGCTA
>CAYSYX010000278.1:12119-12405 GCA_964435055.1 uncultured Polyangium sp.
GCGTTTTGCTATTGGCGATAAACGAAAGCGGATCCTTGGGCTTCTCGATGAAGCTAAAGTTGTCACGCATTCGGAATCACTCCTCTTCCGCGGCCGAGGCTTCCAGGCCCGTCTCGACCAGTTCAACGTTCAAACACAACGACTGCAGCTCTTTGATGAGCACGTTGAAGCTCTCGGGCAAACCCGCCTCCAACGTGTACTCACCCTTGACGATCGCTTCGTACATCCGCGTGCGACCCATGACGTCGTCCGACTTGACGGTGAGGAACTCCTGCAGCGCGTAGGC
>CAYSYX010000279.1:0-12365 GCA_964435055.1 uncultured Polyangium sp.
ACATCGATCGCGAAAAAACCGCGCGCGACGAACATGGCGAATACGATTTCGAAGCCCTCGAAGCTTTGGACCTGAATCTGCTCGAACAACATTTTCGGCGCATTTTTCGCGGCGAATCGGTCAAAACTGCGCGCTATGATTTCGTCACGGGAAAAAGCGTCCCCGATGGCGGCAATGACGTCACGTTGAGCTCATCGGATGTTTTGGTCATCGAAGGCATTCATGGATTAAATCCAAAGCTCCTCGATTCCATTCTCGAGCGAAACCGAATCTTTCGCGTCTTCATTCAACCGATGACCGCGTTGCCCTTCGACAGTTTGAATCGGATCAACGTGTCCGATATTCGACTTTTACGACGCATCGTGCGGGATCGACATACGCGCGGGTCCAATGCGGCGTCGAACGTTCTGCGTTGGCCGTCGGTGCGCGCGGGCGAAAAGAAGCATATTTTCCCATATATCGCCCAAGCCGACGCCATTTTCGATTCGTCGCTCGTGTACGAGCTCAGCGTCATCAAGGTCTTCGCGGATCGTTATTTGCTGGAAGTACCGCAGGACCATCCGGCGTTTGTCACGGCGCATCGATTACGACAACTCATCGACAAGTTCGTGACCATTTATCCGGACCACGTGCCGCCCACGTCCATTCTTCGCGAATTCATCGGCGAGAGCGGCTTCGAGGTTTGATTCCGTCGAGAAGTCGCATACGGGGAATCGTGCCGCCCACAATCATGGATAGGCGAAGTTCCTTCATGCGACGTCGTCGATTCCGAGAACGTCCCCAACAGGCAATGGATCACCGACAACGCCTCGACCGAGCCGGCCGGTGTCGTTTTGACCCCAACAGGCGATTGTCCCGTCAGCCCTTCGCACGCACGAGGCGAAGGCGACCGATTCAATCTCGACCATTTCCTTCCCATTGCGACACGTGCCCAACGCGCACACGAGTCCATGAGGACATGCGTGTCCACACATGCCGCAATGGTCATTGGACGCAAGTAGATCCGTTTCGCACACGACGGGGTCATTCTCCGCGCAATTGGCAAACTGCGCAGGGCAATAAACCGTTTCAACGGCGGAAGCACCTTCGATATCCACTTCCAAGGCCGTTCGACTACACGCTGAAACCATCAGCCATGCAAACAACACGACCCGAATCGATGGGCGAATGTTCTTCATGGCAATCGGATACGTGGAAACAGCCATCACACCCCGTTCAACCAATCACGTTTCTTTCCGCTCACCGCGCTCCGTTTCGAGTCGGGCTCGGAGTTTTCGCAGGTAGCCAAGTTCTTGTTCATAATACTCAGTTGCCCACTGCGTGATGCCGGGTTTTGCGCGTAATCCTTCCACCTTCGCGATGACGGGATCAATCACCGAAAGCCCAACGTCGGTTTGTCCGTGTTCGCGACAGATCTCTGCGAACAACGAGGTATTGTTGATTTCGCGTTCAATGCGATAGAAACCCAATCTTTGTAACTCATGCCAGAACAATTGGCTGGTTTCGAAGGGTTCATCCCGAATGTAGGTCATGTCGAGAAGCATTTCTGCAGTAATTCTTTGAACTTGCTGCGCATTTTCTGAATGATCTCGAAACTGCTCCATATATCGAGTTTCCAGCGCGCGGAAATCCGCAACGACTGCGTCAAATGTGAATGTACGGTTTTTGCGGTCCTTGAGGTACTTCCGGATGACATCGCCGCGATCTCGTTCAAACGCTGTCGCCAAGTCATCAGGCCATTTGTCGTACCCCATGAGTTCGCCAAGATCGTCACCATTGGATTCTGCAACTATTTTTGAGTCCACACTTTTCTCCTCGAATAAAACGAACGGTCTCTTCGCGTTCTGTCGGTGGAGCCGCGGTTGGTCGCTCGAATCCGTGACTACATACACGTTTGCCACCGATTCGTAATTTCAAACCCAGATGGCCACAGTTTTTGCGCGATACAGAGATTGAGACACGATGCACACACGGTGGTGCCGCGTTTGTCCACCTGAATACGTCCCAGTAGCGTGTCCATACACGCATCGTACTTGTCTATGCACTCATCCTTCGGATTTTTTCGCGGCTGCGCAAGGGTCCCGACTGCTGCGATTGCGCCTACGACGACTTGCACGACCACATCGAACTCGACCGCTTCCAAAGCAATGGCAAATGCCCACACGATCGGATTCTGCGACTCATTGCTGCCCACGAGTGCCCGCTGCTCCCGCTGCATCCGCTCACCTCCCGAAAACGGCCTGGACGAACCCGACCGAAGCGCATCCTCCGGAATCGTTATCGTTGCAATGACCTTACGTACACAGACTTCCAAGTCATCATCCAATGTTGTTTTTTGCAATTCGACGTCTCGCAATACGCCACGTTCATTCGAGTTTGCCTTGTAATGCGCTGAATACTTACGTTGCGACCACGGCCCTTTGTGCAGCTTGAAGCAATTCTCGACTTGCCCACGAACCTCTGCCGACAGGTCATCCTTACGCAATTCATCTGTCGCCTCATGAGACGGCCGCTCGACAACCAGATACTCCTCCTGAGCTGCGCCACAGCCAAGCGGAATGATTGCAAGCGTCAGTCCCGCCGCCACAAGTCCTGCACTTGCCAGTTGAATACGCATGAATCCCTCCAAACGTGAGATGTTACGGGATTGACGATGGATGTCTACCAATCCACAGCAATACGCGCCTCTCGCACCGACCGGAGTGATTGCATGCCTCGCTATAGATCGAAAACAAGTTTGGCGTGCCGCACCAATCGAATGTGGCCGGCAATGGCTCACGGCAATACGCAATTCCGCGGGTCCACCACGGCACTACGTTCTTGGTTTGTCAGGATAAAGCCGCCCCTTCGCGAATTCATCGGCGAGAGCGGCTTCGAAGTTTGATTCACTTCGGCTGATCGTCGTCCGTCGCAATGCGAAAACCGGGATCGTCCTTCGTCGGGCCTTTCGGTTTTTCACCGGGGGCATATCGCGGCGGATCGTCGTCGACTTTCTTGTCGTCGTCTTTCTTCTCTTTGTCGTCTTTGGCCCCGAAAAACACTTCGTTCCCCAATCGACTCACGACGTTGTTCGCCGCCCGGTACAGCTCGCGACCCGCCGTATCGAGCTGTTTGCCCACGTCACTCTTGTCGATGCCTTTGCGCAACCCCTCGGCCGCTTCTCCCGCAGCTCGAAACAAGAGCCCCATTCCCTGCACGAAATGCACCTTCGCGCGAGTCGCTTCATCAATGTCGTCTTTGTCGTCGTCACGCGTTCCCATGATCCAAGTGTATGCGCCTACGCGCGCACCATCGCAAGCATTGACGACGTATTCACGCCGCGTGTTGCGTCTTGGAGCTCGGTACTCGTTGCGTCGACGCATAAACCGTCACGCGATTTCGACCGGATCGCTTCGATACATAAAGCGCTTCATCCGCCGCTTTGAACAAGTCTTCCCAGGTATCGCCACCCGTATCCGGGAACGTGGAAACACCAATCGAACACGTCACGCGAATCGCGACAGGCTGACCATCAGGACCGACTTTCGGCGCATGAAATGTCGTCTTGCCCAATTCGACACGCACTCGCTCCGCAAGAAGCTCGGCACCACGCGCATCCGTCTCTTCGCAAATCACGACGAATTCTTCCCCGCCAAACCGAGCAATCGCATCGGTCGATCGCCTTTGTCGACGAAGAATTTCTCCCAATCCCTTGATGACGACATCGCCTGCGTCGTGTCCGTACGTGTCGTTCACCTTCTTGAAGTGATCGATGTCCGTCACGAGCACGCTGAGTTTTCGACCGAAGCGCTTGGCCGCTTTGATCTTTTGATCCGCCACTTCCAGCATCGCGCGTTTGTTGAGCAGCCCGGTCAAACCATCGAGCGTCGCGAGCTCTTCGAGGCGACGCATCATGCGCGCGTTCGCGAGCGACACCGCGACGTGACTCGTCAGCACTTCCAACATGCTTCGCGCGGCATCACCAAACGCTCGCGGACGACGTGAACCAAGCACGAGCGTTCCCAAAGGACGATCATGCACGAGCATCGGCAACACGATGATCGACGGCATGTTCGGCGGCGTGACGTTGCGCGTGAACACCACTTGTCGCTTCTCGTCGTATTCACCACGCAACGGAAGCGGATGCTTGTTCTCGAGCGCCATCGACACGAGGCTCGAGTTTGCCCGGAAAGACTCACCGACGAGGCCCGTCTCGTCCGCACCGCTCACCGCGCGAATTTCATGCGACTTGCGCGCTTCGTCGTAGAGCGTGACGGCGGCGAAATCGACGCTCGTGATCTCGCGAGCACTACGCAAGCCGGCATCGACGACTTCCGATTCCGAGATGGCCGCGTTGAGTTGTTCGACGGCGCGATAAAGTTTGCCCTGCTCAACCTTGGCCCGTTCGAGCTGCACGAAGACTCGTTCGTTTTGCACGGCCCGAACGGCGTAACGACAGGCTTCTTGGGCGAGCTCTTCTTCACGTGCACCGAACGGTTCGTCCGACTTGCGATCGATGACGAGAACACCGCGAAGTTTGTCATGCTCGAACACCGGCAAAGCCAAGACCGAACGCACGGGACACGAGCCGACGTAATACGGGAGCTTGTAACCGGGCTTGAGTTTGCTCAGCGAGACCATCGATTGCTGCGTGATCACCGCTCCGAAGATGCCGTCGCCCACAAGGAACGGACCTTCGATGACGTTGGGTTCGTCCGAGGAAACTTCACTCACGCGCAAGTGCGTGCCCGCGTCGTTTTGCCAAAGAAGAACCGCGGTGTGCAGGTCGAGCGCTTGGCGCAAGACCTTCAACGCAAAGAGCACCGACTGATGAATTTCTTCCACGCCTGAACGAACGAGGCGATCGTCTTCGTTGGGACGAACTGCAACGCGAGCATTGGCCGGCGTATGGAGGCGATAACTGCGAGCATCGTCGCGAAGTTTGTCGATCTCAACCTTCACGCGAGCTTCGAGCGCACGACGCACGCGGCTGATTTCCCCGCGCAACACGAGCGCATTGAGCGACGCGAAGATCGTCATGAACCCGCCCGCATACAGGAACCGCGCCACGTTGCCGTGACGAACTCCCCACAAGCGCAACGCTCCATCGAGACACAACGCGAAGAGCACGCTGATCACCGCTGCGGCGGGACGCGCAAACGCGCTCACGAGACCGACGCACACGTACACGAGCGGATACAAAGCTCCGTCGAGTTTTCCATCGCCACGTGTGACGATGGCGTACACGAGCACGACGAAGAGCATGCCGACTTCGAGGTCACGTCGAAACGTTCCTTCGATGGCTTTCGCCCGAGCCGACACGCACATCGCCACGGTCGCGAAGAGCACCGCACCGGCCACCGCTTCGGCCCACAACGGCGTCGGCGTCGACGTCGAGATGACCATGCACGCGGCGAGAGCCAGCGACACGAGCGACGCGAAGGTCACTCGAACGAATTGAAGCAGGGAGAGCACGAATGCGGTCATTCCGGCTGATTGGGGCCGTATCAGAAGCCCGTGCAACCGGCCCAGTTCTTGGACATTCCGGATAGTCTGATCGCGTGCGCCCCGGCATCCGGCTTCAGTTGCTCATCGCCTTGGGAACGCTTCTCGTCTTGGCGTTCCTGTCTCTCTTCTTCGCCGTCGCGAGCCTCACGCGAGCATCCATGGCGGGCGTCATCCCCAGCGCGCCGCTCATGCGCTTCCTCGCGTTGTACATGGGCATCTTCGCGCTCGGATTGCTCGTCTTCATGTACATCGCGATGACGCGTCTCGTGGTTGATCCGGTCGAACGTTTGTCCCGGGCAGCCGCCCGTGTCGCCGAAGGTGATCGCCGTTTGGAAGTGCCTCGTGCAGGTGCGCGAGAACTCGCGGATTTGGGCCGGAGTTTGTCGCAGATGACCGAACGTCTGCGCGCCGATGAAGAAAAACTTCGCGCCAAAATCGACGAAGCCACGCGTTACGCAAAGGAGCTGGAACAAGCGCAAGCGCGTCTCGTCCGGTCGGAACGTCTCGCTTCCGTCGGAAGACTTGCCGCAGGATTGGCGCACGAGATCGGCAATCCCATCGCCGCGATTCTCGGCTTCGAAGAACTGCTTCTCGCCGGTGGTCTCGATGAAGCCGACCAAAAAGATTTCCTCGAACGCATGAAGCGCGAGACCGAACGCATTCATCGCATCTTGCGGGACTTGCTGGATTTCGCTCGACCCGCAACGAACTCGCAGAACGCCGATGCTCTCGCCTCGCCGGGCTCCGTTCCGAACGCTCTGGGCACCGCCCGCGCATTGCTTGGACCTCAAAAGGCTTTGCGAGATGTCGAGATGCTCCTGGATGTCGAAGACGACTTGCCTCCCGTCACGCTCTCGGATGAACAGCTCGTGCAAGTGCTGCTCAACTTGTTGCTCAACGCCGCGGACGCCGTGCCTGCACACGGAGGACGGATCGATGTGCGGGCGAAACGAAGCGACCTGGGCGTACGCGTCGAAGTGGAAGACAACGGTTCGGGCATCGCGCCGGAGATCCGCGATCGACTCTTTGAACCGTTCACGACGACGAAGGAAGTGGGCAAAGGAACGGGCTTGGGCCTCGCAGTTTGTCGGGGACTGCTCGAAGGAGCGGGAGGATCGATCAGCGCGGAGGACGGCGCGGTCGGAGCGCGGTTTGTCTTTACGCTTCCGGCGGCATCAGCAGCGAAGTAACCGTTACGCCGACGAGGTTTTTCCGGTCCATCGCTTCGAGGATCTTTGGTAACGCTTCGATGCTTGCGGGTGTGCGATCGTCTCGCTCCGAAGCATCGTGGAGAAGCACGATGGCGCCATCTTCGAGTTTGGGAATCACTCGTTGCGCCACGCGATCCGGATCGGCGGAAGCGACTCCATCGAGCGCTCGCACGGACCAACCGACCACGGTGAGCTCGAGGTCGTCGATCACCTTGGCGATACGGGGATTCGTGTGTCCGATCGGCGGACGAAAGAGGGCGGGACGCGAGCCGGTAATCTTTTCAATACAAACGATCGCGCGTTCGATGTCCTGTTGAACGGCACGTTTCGGGAGCAACGCAAATGCGCGGTTGTGCGTATAGCTGTGCGAGCCGATCAGATGACCGCGCTCGACGATGTCGCGCACGATGTCCGGATGAGCTTCGGCCTTGTACCCGATGACGAAAAACGTCGCCTTCACGCCGGCTTCGTCGAGCATGTCGAGGATCTTCGGCGTGTGAATCGGACACGGTCCATCGTCGAACGTGAGCGCCACGCCGCGAACATCATGTCCGCCATGACAAACGGCATCGACGAACATTTGGAGACGTAGGAAAAACACGCCGACGAGCAGCAGCGCTACGTAGGCCTGCAAGACGACGAGCGTGATCCACGTCGGCACGGGCCCGATGAGTAGCGAACGGGCGACGAGGGCGAGAGCGCCGACGGTGGCCAGGTAAAACAGGATCCGCGCGACCGGCACTTTCTACTTTTTCGCCTTTTTGTCGTTCACCGAGAGGTCTTCGTCTTCATCGAGACCCAGGTCTTCTTCGGCGGGAGGCGTCGCTACGCGTTGTTTCGGGACCGCTTTTCCGGACGAACTCGCGCTGTTGTCGGACTTGGAAGCGGATTCCGGATCTGGCGTGTTGTCCGCGTCGTAGAAACCACCGAGCACTGCGGCGATCAGCGCCAACGCGGTGACGGGAAATGTCGCCAAGGTTTGCGGGTCTTTGGTCATCACGCCAAACGCGTAGGGCACTGCATCAGCCAGAGGCAGCTGAAGTTTTTTCAAGCCAAACATCAAGCCCGCGCCGAGAAGGGCACCGACGAAGGCTTTCATACCTGCCTCGATTTTCGCGTCTTTCGCCCAAATCGGTTTTCCGGCGATGAGGCCGATGAAAATCCCCGTCACGGCCGCCGCGATGTACCCGACGATGGCCAATCCCCCGACGAACAGGCTCACATTCAGTTTGACCAGTGCAAACCCGAGCAGCCCGCCTACGACGAGGCCTTTCAGAATCCCGACGATCAGGCGCGCAAACATCGTTCTGATTCTTGGCACGGCCGCCGGCCCCGTTCAACATGCGCCCCGCGCGTGAACTTCATCAGCATCGAGTACGCGGTATTTTTCGCCGTCGCGTTTGTCGGATCGTGGTCCCTTGCGGAACTTCCGCGGTCGCTCGCGTCGTCCGAGGCTCGTCGATCGGCGATGTGGTTGCGCCTCATCCTGCTGTTGGTGATGAGTTACGGCTTCTACGCCGCGTGGAATTGGCGCTATTTGCCGCTCATTTTCGGTTCGTCGACGGTCGACTTCTTCTTGGCTCGCGCCATCGCCAAAGAATCGAATCCGTTGCGACGCAAACGATTGTTGGCGATCACGGTCGTCTTGAACCTGGGTTTCCTGGGGTTTTTCAAGTACTGGAATTTCGCGGTCGAGAACGTGCAAGTCGTGTCGGCATGGCTGCATGGAACGCCCGTCTCGACGAAAGAATCACTGCGCGTTCTTCTGCCTCCCGTCGGCATTTCGTTCTTCACGTTCGAATCGATGAGCTACGTGATCGATGTGTATCGCGGCGATTTGCCCGCGCATCGAAGCTATTTCCGTTACTTGCTCTTCGTCGCGTTCTTCCCGCATTTGGTTGCGGGTCCCATCGTTCGTCCGCGTGATCTGCTTCCGCAATTCGAATCGATGCCGACGCTGACACGCGAGTCCGGAAGCGAAGGCTTGTTTCTGATCGCGCTCGGGCTCGTGAAGAAAGTGGTTTTTGCGGACCAACTCGCGATTCATCTGGTCGACCGCGTCTTCGATCGTCCCGAGAACTTCTCGGGCCTCGAAGTGCTCATGGGCGTCTACGCGTACGCGGTGCAGATCTATTGCGACTTCTCGGGCTACACGGACATCGCGATCGGTTCGGCGCTCTTGCTCGGCGTGCGTTTTCCCCCGAACTTCAACGCGCCGTACATCGCGACAAACCTGGCGGATTTCTGGCGTCGTTGGCACATCTCGTTGTCCACGTGGTTACGCGACTATCTCTACATTCCGCTCGGTGGAAATCGCGGTTCGAGCGTCGCGACGTACCGCAACTTGATGCTCACGATGTTGCTCGGCGGGTTGTGGCACGGAGCGTCTTGGACGTTCGTGTTTTGGGGCTTCTTGCACGGCGCGGGATTAGGGGTGACGCGGGCGTTCGAGCGGTATTCCAAAAAGACAAACGGTCGCTCGCTGATGCCCATGCCGGTCGGGGTTTTCCTGACGTTCAACTACGTGTGTCTGGCGTGGATCTTCTTTCGAGCACCAACGTTCGGCAGTGCGTTGCGCGTGCTTCGGCAAATCGCGACGCTGACGACGTTCCATCCAAACCTTCCGCCGATCATCCTTTCGCTCCTCGCGTTTGCGATGATCACGCACTTTTTGCCGCGGCCCATGTACGAAGCCGCAAGAGCTCGCTTCACGCAAATGCCTGCACCGATGCAAGGAGCCATGTTGTTCCTCGTGGCCGTCGTGCTGCACGAAGCATCGGGAGTCGCGGCGGTGCCTTTCGTGTATTTTCAGTTCTGAACCATGCGCGACAAACGCCTGCTCGCTCTCGTGTCGTCCCTACTCGTTGGAGGTTGTCTTCTGACGCAACATCCGGCCGAGCCGCTCGTGCGCGTGCATGCGACGAAGGACCTCGACTGTCCGAACAGCGACATTCGCGTCACGGAAGAATGGGGCGGGAAGTACAAGGCCGTGGGATGTGGCAGAAAGGCGTATTATCGAACCGCTTGTGACGGTTTGCAGTGCGTCGTTCACGGCGAGGGAGAAGAGTTCGTTCCGTGGAAGGATCGACCGGATCCCACCGATCATACGGTGCGGTAAGAATGCGACTTCGAGCGCACGACAGGAAGCAGGCATGAGCGAAACGACGGCACGCGCAAAAGAAGAAGCCTCGTCGAAGAAGACGGCGGGTGACGAGGCTCCGCGCAAGAAGCGCAAGAAGAAGAAAGTCACGGCGCGAGAAGGCGTGCCTCCGTTTGCGCAACGCTATCCGCAGGACGAAACGCTCGATGCATTGCTTGGGTACTTCGATCGCGGCAACTACGCGGCCGTGCGTGAAGGTGCGCAAAAGCTGCTGACGAGCGACGCGAAACCCGCGGTCAAACAAGCCGCTGAAGACTTGTTGCGACGTCTCGAGCCCGATCCGATGTCGCAATACTTGATGGGTACGGCGACGCTCTTGCTCGTATTTTTTTCGCTCTGGTACTTCACCCATCGGCTGGGTCCGTGACGCGCCGCTCGTGGCGTTTGGTTTGTCTTGCCGCACTCGGCGTCATCGCGTGCGGAGCGTGTGGTGAAACATCGACCACTGCGACAAACTCGCCGACGAACGCCGCTCCATCGGCCTCGTCGGGTTTGCCCATCGAGCGGTACTTCCCCATCGTTCACGATCATTTGTGGACGTATGATTCGCAGAGCGACGATGGCGCGACGAACTCGTTTCTCGTGCGAGCGCGACGTGTGCGCGCGGAAGAAGGCGAATTGATCACGCCTCGAGGATCGAAACGATTTGCGTACATGCCTGAAGGCATTGGCGTGACGGATCGCGCGGCGTTCGTATTGAGGCTGCCTCTTGCGATCGGAACGACATGGCGTGGCGAGCACGGGGGAATTTCCCGTATCGAAACGGTAGGTGCGACGGTGAATGTCGCGGCGGGGCGGTTTACGGATTGCGTGGTGACGATCGAAGAGCGCGGGGGCGATGTTCGCGCGACGTACACGACGACGTTTTGCCCCGATGTCGGCATTGTTTTGCTCGAAGCGGAGAGCGGCATGCAGCACGAGCGAGCGGAGCTTCGGAGTTACGGTCCGCCCGTGGTTCTCGGTCCGCCCGGTACGACGTTGATCCAGCCTTGAAACGTTACGGAACGACGCACTCGACATTGATGCGTGGTGCTTCCGTTTTTATGCGCGGGCAGTAGACTGCGCTCGCACATGCGCAACTACTGGGACTACATCAAGACCGAGCAGCTCTTGTCTTTGCAGGGCGGCTTTGACAATGACGAGAGCGCACTTTCGAACGACGAAGTTGTCTTCATTGTCGTTCATCAGGTGTACGAGCTTTGGTTCAAGCTTGTGTTGCGCGAGCTCGAAACGGCGCGCGATGTGTTCCGGCAAAACCCTGTTCCGGACATTGAGCTGGCGAACGCGGCGCGATCCTTGCGCCGCGTGGTTTCATTGTTCGAACAAGCGATTCCCCATTTTCGCGTGATGGAGACATTGACGACGCGCGATTATTTGGGATTTCGGGATCGGTTGATTCCGGCGAGCGGATTTCAATCGGCGCAATTGCGGGAAATCGAGGTTTTGTTGGGCCTCGAGGATGCGATGCGTTTGCCCATGGGTCGTGAAGGGAGTTTCTTGAAGGCGCTGGAATCTTCGGACGGTTCGCCTTCGCCTTCTTTGGCGCGAGTGAAAAAGCGGATGGAGAGCGGTCCGAGCTTGAAAGCGCTTCTTTATGATTGGCTCAGCCGCACGCCGATTGACGGACCGGCCACGCAAGAATCTGCGGAACGTTTTTCCCGATCGTTCGTGCGTGCGCACGAAGATGAAATCAAGAATCGCATTGAATTGGCGAAACAAAACGCGCTCACGCCCGATGATATTCAGCGCCTCGAAGAGCGTTATCGGGCGGAAATCGCGTTTGCCGAAAAATTCCTCATGGCGGAAGACGAGCCGGGCATCGACGACGAAACGAAAGCATTTCGGCGACGCGTACGAGCGGCGGCGGTGTTTTTGGAGAGTTATCGCGAATTGCCGCGACTAACGTGGCCGCGTGAAGTGATCGATTTGGTGTTGGCGGTCGAGCAGCAAATGCTGATTTGGCGTCAACGTCATGCGCGCATGGTCGAGCGCGTGATTGGAAGGCGCACGGGAACGGGCGGTTCGGCCGGCGTCGATTACCTCGACAAAACGGCCTTGCAATATCGCATTTTCGGCGATTTCTGGGCGGTTCGGACCATTTTGCTGCGCAAACCGAGCGTGCCGATCATCGAAAACCAAGACGCGTACGGGTTCAAAGTCGAGGATTGACGTGGGCAAACGAATTCTGGAGAGCTTCGTCCGCATCGATGCACGGTCGCTCGGGCTTTTTCGCATCGCAATGGCCCTCGTCCTGCTCGGCGATTTATTCCGGCGGTGGGCGTGGCTGCGTGTCTTTTACTCCAACGACGGAGTTCTCCCGAATCACAACCACATCTTCAACTTGCGCGACAAAGCGCAGGTTTGGAGCATTCTCCACGCGTTTTCATCGCCCGGGGAAAACTTCTTCGCGTTTACGCTGATTCTCTTCGTTTACCTTGGGTTTCTCGTCGGATACAAAACGCGGGTCTTCCATGCGCTCTCGCTCGTGAGCCTCGTCAGCCTTGGAT
>CAYSYX010000280.1:0-12352 GCA_964435055.1 uncultured Polyangium sp.
GCGCGCTCCTTTGAGGAAGTTGTCACGGGCTTCTTCCACCTTGCCCGCGCGTTGAAAGTGCCGTCCCAGAGCCGTCGCATGCGAATCGACATCGTCCGCGTAGATCTCTTGGATCGCCTGCGCCGCACGACGATGCAGATCCTGCAATCGCGCTCGTGACTGCATCTCGTACGCGGCGTTGCGCAAGAGCACGTTGCCGAATCGATAACGCCCCTTCGACATCGGCAACCACAGCCGCTGTTCCTCGCCCACGCGAATGTGTTCTTCGAGGTGCACGTCGTCATCCATCATGCGCGACAACACCCGAAGCTCGAACTCGCGCCCGAGCACCGACGCCGCTTGAACGACGCGTTTTACCTTGGGTTCGAGACGATCGAGACGCGCGATGAGCAGACTGTTCACGTCATTCGGCAGAAGGAAAATGCTCGGCGTCGACACGCCCGTGTCCTCTTTGTCTTTGTCCTTCTTGTTTCGCGTCTGATTCGCTTCGAGCCAGAAGGTCATGATCTCCTGGGCAAAGTAGGGATTTCCGTTCGCGTTTTCGGAAAGAAAAACCGCCAGAATTTCCGATACGGGACCACCCATGAGGCCTGTCGCGAGTTCGACGATCTTGTCTTTCGGCAACGGACCCAACGTGACCGCATGCTCCGGAACGCCTTCGTCCAGCTCGATACGGAACGTCGATCCGTCATCGTTGTTGCGGCACGTGCAGATGATCGCGACGGGACAATCACGCACCGCAGACGCGAGGTGTCGAATCGCTTCGAGTGAATCGCCGTCGGCCCAATGCGCATCTTCGACATGCAAGACGACGGGCTGAAGTTGGCTCTCGGCGCGGATCCACAACGCGATCGCTTCGAGGCTCCGCGTAAAACGAAGCTTTGGATCCATACGTTCGTAGTCGGATCCATCCCAACGGACACCAATCAACGCACCGAACGTACTGCGGGCTCGTTCGAGATCCCGAGCGATGTTGGAGCTCGATTCGGGGAGGCGATCGATGAGTTTGTCCAGGGCTTCATCCAAGGCCGCATGACGTTGTTCACGCGTGTTGGCGGAAGCTTGGCCGAAGTACTCCTTGAGCGCGTACTCGAACGGATTGAGGCTGCTGCGCAATGTTTGATCGCAGCGCGCATCGATCCATACGGGCGTGCCTTCGTTGCGACTGTCTTCGATGCTGCGACGAAATGTCTCGACGAGAAAGCTCTTTCCAAGACCCGGTTCGCCGTCGACGTAGATGATGCCGGCCTCGCGTTTGTCGATGATCTCCGTGACAAACCGCGTGAGATCGGCCAGCTCTTTTTCGCGACCGATGAGTCCTCGGGCATGAAATTCGCGTTGAGCGGCGACGCGTTTTCCATCGAGCGCGTAGACGTCGATGGGGATGTCGAACCCCTTGAAGACGTGCTCGCCCACGCGCTTGAATTGATGCGTGTCGAACGCGACGTTGTAGACCTCGGGCGAACACCAGATGTCGCGCCACGGAGCCTTGATCATCAGGCGCGCCGCAAGGTTTGTCGCGCGTCCAAGGCACGCAAACTCGCGCCGATTCGTTCCTCCGTTGAAACCCGCGTACCGCGCTTCGTGCGTGACGCCCGCGCGAAGCATCATGCCCTTGGGCGCCTCTTTGCGCAGACCAAGAACGAAGTCGAGGGCTCGTTCGAGATCGTTCTCGTGCATGATCGGAGCGCCGAAGTGGATGACGCAGTTGATGCCTTTGTCGCCGGAATCAACGCCCGTGAACGTGCCTCCGTAACGATTCGCGTGCTCGTGCAGGAGCTTGATCAGTTCGTCGAAACTCGGAATGTTGTCGAACGAGAGGAAGACCGTCGTGATCTGCCGAAACTCGCCTTGCGGCGGGATGTCGCGCACGCCGGGAGCGATGAAATGCGCGCCGTCTCCAGGCGGAGTCGGACCGCTGATGGGGAGCAAACGCAGCTCTTGAAGATCGAGCAGTTTGAAGACGCCTTCAGCGCCGACGCTGCGGGCGAAGCGTTTGGTCGGGACGCGTTGATGAAACGCCGCGTCCATCAAGATGTCGCCTTTTTCCGCGTGATGCTCGATGGCGCTGCACTTGTCGATCGCGGGGCCGCGAAACGAGAAATACGCACGTTCGGGTGAGACGCGAACGATGCCCCATTCGACGGCGCCCCAGGACAAACCTACCTTGTACGAGAACTCGAAGTTGCCGAATGCGGTCTTTAGCTCGGGGTGCTTCAGGAAAAACGTGCGCATACGCAGCGCGGCCGCGAGCGCGTGTTCGCCGACGTTGCGTCCGGGCGCGTGCGGAAAGACGGCCGTGAACGCGTCGCCGGCAAACCCCACCACGAATCCGCCATGCTCGTGCACCGCTTGAATCAGCGGGTCGAAGTAGAAACGCAAGGCGCTCGCCAGCACTTCCTCGGCTCGCTCTTCACGGGCGTCGGAACCCAGAAGCTCTTGCTCCCCCTGTTCTTTACGAACCTGTTGGCGGTGTTTGTCGCGGTTGTCGAAGAGCTTCGCGGTGAGCTGCGTGAAGCCCGGGATGTCGATGAACAGCGCGGCGCCGGCGAAGTTACCTTCGGTTCTCCCCCGAGTTTCCTGGGCCAGGATGAAGTCGGGGACGAGCGGGTTCATTTGTCGAGGGTTTCCGACGCGGCGAAAGGACGACGAGCGGCTCGAGGACGAGCGTGCACAGCGGGGACAAACTCCACTTGTGCGGCTGAGCGAGCACGCGAGATCACGTACACGGGTTGCGGCCAGATTGAAGGTGAAGCGCGGAAAAATCAACGAAAGTCGACGGCTGCACCGGGATTGGGCGCTCGTTCGCAAGCCGACGGTCGCGGGGCGACAAAGCTTCGGGCGAAACAGAAAAGAAGCCCCGCACAGACAACCCTCTTGGCACCCCGCAACGCCTACGATAGCCAAATATTGTCGTCTTTACCGAGGGCTCGCTCGGTCCAAGCCCCGGGGCGCACGCTCGGCACACCGAGACGAAGCTGCCGTTTCCATCGCGGATCGTAATGGGCAAACCATCCATGAAACGGAGAAGAAACGGAGATTCCGATTACGAGGGCGATCTGGTCGATCCATCGGTCGATGGGTCGGACCCGCACGCATCCGCTTCGCCGAACTCACAACCGAACGCGCATAGTCCCGTGTACGTCGGTGGTGGAGAACGAGAAGCTCGTGCGTACGTCGCGCCAACCGCGGTGCCTTTGATCGCCGCGCCCAAGACGAGCGCGGACAAGGTGGCGATCGCGAGCAGCGTGGATCCCAGGCGCATGCAGACGATTCGTCTGTCGCCGGGGAGAATTCGACCGCCGCTGACCCCGGAAGAACAGCGCCCCGAAATGCCCGCGGAAGAAGCGGCGGGCGCAGTTCCATCGGTTCCCTCGAGTCGTTATCCGACGTCCGCAGCGCACATCAGCCAACGTGGACCCAAATCCGCCATGGCCTCGGCCACCGTCGTGCGCGCACCGGCGTCAGCTCCGACAAACAGCGGTCCTCCGATGATCGTTTGGGTTCTTGCTGTGGCTTTGGCGGCGTTGATCGGCGCCGGCACGGCACTTTGGTTGCGCAAGAACAGCACCGCTCCGGCTCCCGCGCCAACGAACGTACCTGCCAAACCCGCTCCCGCGACAAACCGTTAAAGAGCGCGCCGTAAGAAGAGATCTTCCAGCGTCTCCCGACGCGGTGCGACCTCGATCACGTGAGAACCGGCATCGAGCGCGGCCCGCAAGACATCCGCGACCAGTTTTTCACCTTCGACCGCGATGACCACAACGTCGGCCCGCGTATGGACTCGACAACCCAACCCTTCGACGGTTTGTCGCAGTGCATCCGTCATGCCGGCCAACGTGATGTCCGTGTGCAGGACGTCACCGCGCAGGAGTTTCCGAAGCGCACCGCTGACGACGACTTTGCCTTCGCGGAGGATCGTGACGCGATCACACATCGCTTCGACGTCGCTCAAGATGTGGGTCGAAAAGAAGATCGTACGTCCGGATGAACGTTCGTCGAGGATGATGTCGCGAACTTCTTTACGTCCCACGGGATCCAGACCGCTCATGGGTTCGTCCAGGATCAGAAGTTCCGGATCGGCGACGAGCGCGGCGGCAAGACCGGTGCGTTGCAACATGCCTTTCGACAAACGTCGCACGGGACGATCCGCAGCGTACGCGATGCCCACACGCGTGAGCATCGACATGGTTCGATCGGCCAACACCGATCCGGTGAGCCCAGACAAACTCCCGCACAACGTGACGAATTCGCGCGGGGTGAGGTAGGGATAAACGTAAGGGTTTTCCGGGAGAAACCCGATGCGGCTGCGGGCTTCCGCGCTGGGGACTCGCGCGCCGAAAAGAAATGCTTCGCCCGCGGTGGGTTGGATCAACCCGGTGAGCATCTTGATCGTGGTCGTCTTCCCAGCCCCGTTCGGCCCGAGAAACCCAAAGATTTCGCCCCGACGAACTTCGAACGAAACCCCTTTGACCGCCTCGACACGACGTCCCCAAAATCCGATCCGAAAGGTCTTTCGCAAGTCACGAACGACGATCAATTGCTCCGTCTCGCCTCCTTGCGCCTCGTCGCCGGACGGCTCGTCGTTCTGCGTTTCGTTTGTCGTTTCGACCGGGTCGACTTCGGCGGAACTCACGTCCCATCCTCCACGATCGCTTCGCTCTCTCGAGCACCGGTCGAGCTTTGGTATTCGTGCAGTTTGTACTGGATCTTGCGCGGGCTGATCCCGAGGATCGAAGCCGCTTTCGACGTCGAGCCTTTGCATGCTTCGAGCGTCTTCAGGATGGCGAATCGTTCGAGGTCGTAGATTGTGCTTCCGGGGATCGGCGGAGCGGAAACCTGGGAAGCGCCTCCATCGAGCGCCGTTGGCAGATGCCTTGGTTCGATTCGTGGTGTGTCACAAAGAACGACCGCCCGTTCGATCACGTTCTCGAGTTCGCGGACGTTGCCGGGCCAGGTGTGCGCATTGAGTGCGGCCAGAGCTTCGTCGGTAAAACCTTCGATCCGTTTGCCGTTTTCTTCGGAGTAACGTCCCAGGAAAAACGCCGCGAGATCCGCGATGTCGCTGGCTCGTTGACGAAGCGGAGGCAGTTCGAGGGTGACGACGTTGAGGCGATAGTAGAGATCTTCGCGGAAGGCGCCTTCGCTGATCCGCTGTCGCAGATCGCGGTTTGTCGCGGCGATCACGCGCACATCGACCTTCAACGTCTCGTTGCCGCCGACGCGTTCGAAGGTGCGTTCCTGGAGAAACCGCAGCAGCTTGATCTGGATCGACGGCGGGATTTCGCTGACTTCGTCGAGGAACAAAGTGCCGCCGCCTGCGAGTTCGAAGCGTCCTTCGCGTCGACCGATGGCGCCGGTGAAGGCTCCGCGTTCGTGGCCGAAGAGTTCACTCTCGAGAAGAGATTCGCTGAGCGCGGCGCAATTGAGGCGCACGAGAGGAGCTTTTGCGCGTGGGCTGTTGCGATGAATCATCTCGGCGATGAGCTCTTTGCCCGTGCCTGTTTCGCCGACGATGAGAACACTCGCGCGACTCGGAGCCACTTGCTCGACCATGCGCAGGAGTTTGACCATGGTCGGATGGTTGGCGATGACGTGACCGAACGCGTTTCGTTCGCGGAGTTTTTGGCGCAGTCGGGAATTTTCTTGGAGCAAGCGCGCTCGTTCGACGGCGCGTTCGACGACGGCGTCGAGGACTTGGAAATCGAGCGGTTTGGTCAGGTAGTGGTAGGCGCCTTTTTTGACGGCTTCGACGGCGCTCGAGATGGTACCGAAAGCGGTCATCACGACAAACGTCGCGGCGATCCGACTTTCTTGGGCTTTCTCCATGAGCCCGATGCCATCGAGTCCCGGCATTTTCAGATCCGTCAGCACGACATCGGGGGCAAACTCTTCGAGTTTGCCCAGGGCTTTGAAGCCGTCGGCTGCGGTCTCTGTGGTGTACCCCTCTTCCCGCAGGATCTCGGCTAGAGCAGCCCGAGCGTTTGCCTCGTCATCAACAATTAGAATTCGGCCGCGCGGCGCCATGATGGGCCTTTCCTAGCACGGGCACGAATCGGACCGTACGAGACGTTGAAGGATCCTTTCAGGTTTTTCGGGCGCAATGGTAAAAGGGACCCTGAGCAAGGCTGGTCCCGTGGGGGGACCCCTTCCTTCGCCCATTCGTCCATTCGCCGATCGAGGGTCGATGCGTACGCTTGAGAACCTCCGTTTTGCCGAGCCGATGATCCGGCTCATGGCAATCACCGCGCTGCCGGCAGCCTTCTGTTTCGCGATCACGACCGACGCGACGGCGCAGCAGCAGCCACCCTTCGGCCCGCCGCCAGGTAATCCCTTTGGAGCTCAGCCCGTGCCGGGCGGATTCGGAGCGCCGATGCCCACGGGACCGACCGGACCCACCACGGCGCCGCCTGCCGGTGGATTTGGAGCGCCCATGCCGGGCGGCACAACAGCTCCCCCTCCCGGTGGGTTTGGTCCGCCAAACACGGGAGGTTTTGGGGCTCCTCCCGCAGGTTTCGGGGCTCCTCCGGGACAGTTTGGACAGCAACCAAATCAGTTTGGACAGCAACCAACGACCACGCCGCCGAACGCTGTTCCCGCTGCGCCGATCGACGAAACGGAAGAACGTGCTCGAACGTTGATCAATCAACCGAACACATTCGGATCCACCGGTTTGCTCCGCACGTCGTACGCAGGATCCGGCGCGCCCGGCACGTTCCGCGTGTCGTTCATGAGCGACTTCTTCTTCGCGAAGAACTTCCTGTGCAATCCGGATCTGTCGACGGATGCGGGTCAACCGATCACCTGCACCAAGGACAACAAGTCCGATACGGCCAATCACGTCGGCGCGTTCTTCAGCGTCAACGCCACGCCGGTGAAGTACATCGAAGCGTTCGCCACCATCCGCACCTACGCGAACTACAATGACCAGGGCAAACCCAAGCTCCTCCAGGTGCTCGGTGACACGACGCTCGGCGTCAAAGGCTTCACGCCCAAGGTCGGCAATTACTTCACGTTCGGCGCCGAAGCGCACCTCAACTTGCTCATGGGCGCAGGCGCGGTAGGCCCGCTCGGCGCAGGCACGAGCGCGATGTTCCGCGCCTTGGCCTCGATGGATTTTCGCAAGCAAGGCGGCGCGGGTGTCCCGCTGCGCATCAACGTCAACGCCACCTACAAGCTCGACAACTCCGGACAACTCGTAAAGGAAGTCGAAGCCCAACGCGCGAAGGAATTCCGTGATGGTCGCACGACGCAACCGATCACGCGCATCGAGCGCTTCGGCCTCGGTATCAACCGCGTCGATGCGTTCCAGCCGGCCCTCGGCGTCGAAGTTCCGACGCGCTACGTGCAGCCTTACGCCGAATACTCGGTCGATATCCCGGTGAATCGTCAAGGCTACGAATGCCACACGGGACATGTGTCGCGCGGCGACGTTTGTCTTGGTCTGGCCGACTTCGGAGCTGCGGATCCGCAGGCCGCCGGAGGCGTTGGTTACGGCGCGTTGCCGTCACGCGTGAGCGTGGGTGTCCGAGTGACTCCGTTCAGCAAGGCGTTCCGCGGTTTGTCGGGACACGCGGGCGTCGACATCGGTTTGTCCGGGACTTCGCAGTTTATCGAAGAGGTGGCCCCGCAAGCGCCCTGGACGGTGTACTTGGGTTTGGCCTACGCGTACGACACGAAGGTGCAGAAAGCCGTGGCTCCGCCGCCGCCCCCCGCACCGCCTCCCGAGAAGGTCATGGTTCCCGCGCCGCAGACGTTCGTCCGCGGTACGGTGCACGAGACAAACAAGCCGGATGCGTTCGTCGCCGACGCGATCGTGTCGCTCGACGGCAACGTGGATCCGCCGTACGGAACCAACGCGAGCGGCAAATTCCTCACCCGACACCTCGAACCGGGGACGTACACGTTCACGATCAAGGCTTCGGGCTACAAGCCTGGAACGTGTCAAGCGACCGTGCCCGCCGCAGGCGCAACGACGCCGGCGACCGGCATGGGCCCGGGTTTGCCTGGACCAACACCGGTGGGACCGACGCCCGCTCCGACGCCCGCGCCCGCTCCGACTGCGCCCCCGAATCCATTCGGTGGCAATCCGTTTGCGGGCAATCCCTTCGGCCAACCGATGGGCCCGACGACGCCGCCGGCCGCAACGCCGCCGGGACAAACCCCGCCGGGACAGACCCCGCCGACGGGTTTGACCGGTACATCACCCGCTCTGCCCACCACACCGGGCGGACCGACCTACGTCGAGATCGACTGCGCAGTCGAAGCTTTGCCCAAGGTCGGATCGTTGGTCGCCAAAGTGAAAGACTCCGAGACCGGTGGTGCCGTACCGGGCGCGGTGGTGAAAGCCATCGACTCGACCGGCAAAGAACGCACGGCGACCGCGGATGGAAGCGGCACGGTCACCTTCAAAGATCTCCAACCGGGAACGATGAAGGTTCGCGCCGAAGCCGGCGGTTACATGAACACGCTGGGTGAATCGGACATCCGCGTGAACGAGCAGTCCAACATGGTCTTGTCGCTCAACAAGCGCCCCGTTGGTCGAAGCTCGAACGTTCGCGTGACCGGCAACGAGATCAAGATCCTGAAACCCGTTCACTTCGAAACGGATTCGGCCAAGATCCTTGGCGACTCGAATGGACTGCTCGAAGAAGTCGCCGACGTGTTGCAACGCAACACGAACATTCGTCGTGTCGAGGTCCAAGGCCATACGGACAACACGGGAGGCGTCGAGCACAACCAGCAGTTGAGTGATCAACGTGCCCAAGCTGTCCGCAGTTGGCTCATGGCCGCCGGCGTCGACGGCAATCGCCTCGTCGCGCGTGGGTACGGTCAAAACAAACCGCTCGGTCCCAACGTGACGAGCGTCCAGAAGGCACGCAACCGCCGCGTGCAGTTCATCATCCTCGAAAAGAACCGGTGATTCCTTTCATCTCCCGCTCCCCACAAGCAGCGACGGTGCACTCGTCGTTCTCCGTCGCTGCCGGGCTGCTCTGCGCCTGTTCTCTTGCCGCGTGCAGCAACACCGCCCCTCCCGCGGATCCTGGCGCAGGATCCGCCACGCCCGTCGCATCGAGTTCATCCGGACCAACCATCGTCGCCGCTCCGAAGCCCGACGCATCCGTGCCGCTCGATGCCGCAGCGCCCGACACGGATGCCGGCGTCTTGGATGCGTCCACCGACGCCGACATCGGTGACGCCGAAGCTACGGATGGATCCACGACCGCCGCGCCTCGTCCGTTTGTCGCGGACAATAAGGTGCTGCCACCGCTGGTCAGCAATGAGCTCACCGCAAAAGCCAAGAAGCTCTTCGAAGCGATCGTTCGAGATGATCCCGCCATCGGGGAGGGTTTTTGGTTTCCCAAAGAACCCTTCATTCCGCTCAAAGATGTGAAGGGTCCGGGCAAGTACTGGGACAACCTTCACGCGACGTATGCACGCGACATCCACGCGCTCCATCGCAAGCGCAAGTCATGGGATGGCGCGACGTTTGTCGGAATCAAACTAGGCTCGCCACCCAAGTGGGTCCCGCCCGGCGATGAGGCGAACAAGATCGGCTACTACCGTACTTTCCGCGCCAAATTGACCTACAAGCTCGATGACAAAACATGGACGCTCGAGGTGCACACGATTATTTCGTGGCAAGGCGAGTGGTTCATTACGCACTTGAGCAAGTTCAAGAAGAAGTGATTCGTCGCTGATGCCTGCATGCAACGGCACCATGCAAGACGGGTACCGATACAACTTGTCGTGCTAAGCTGCGGGCTCGTTTTGGTCCGACGGAGGTCCCGAGGTGTTCGATATCAGGGTCGATCCCACACACGCGATCATCGAGTTCATCGTCGATGGTCCGGTGGACGAGGGTGACGCCGCCGAGCTTCTCCCGAAGCTCGAAGCAGCAAAGTCTGGTTTGTCAGGGAATGAGCTACGCATCAAGGCCGACATTCGCGGGCGTGATCATGCGACCAACATCATCGGACCGATGGTGCGTACGTTGCATTCGTTTGCCAAAGACTCGGGTGCGCAACGACTCGCGGAGATCGTCGAGAGCGACGTGGTCGCAGGTGAATTGAATCGCGCCGCCAAGGAGCTTGGAACCGACAAGATCCTTCGGCGTTTTTGGGAAGACGATTCAGCCCATGAATGGCTGATCTATGGCGACTTGTCGCCGAGCTCGATCGGCGCCCGTTGGCGTTGATTCGCCCCCCCCGATAATTCTCGATAGACAAACCCTGCTCGCCGGACATGACCGAATGGTTCGGATTTGTCCCGCCATTGCGAATTCGGTCGCCGAGTCATGAGGCGCGTGCGCGCATCACGCCGAGCAGGTTCACCGTCCGGAAACTCAGGCGGCAGGATTTGCCGTCACTGACGACGGTAAATCCGGCCGGTGCGGCCGAAGGCGCGACCAATTCCGCCGGAGTGTCGACGGTCCAACCGGCTTTGGACAAACGATCGATCCACGTCCCCGTTTCTTCATGACGCTCGACGCGAAGCGAGCCGTCATGCGAGATGACGTTGCGCACTTCTTGGGCGAAAAACTCGCTGAAAACGAGCGACGCGTCGCCGCGCGAGAGCATCGAGTACAGGCTCCTCGCGAGCGTGCCGTAGTGCCTGTAGGCGTGGAGGAAACGGAGCGACAAGTCGTCGGCGTAGTGATTGGAATCCGGTTCGACGAGGACGAGTTTGGAAAAACCAGCTTCGCGAATCATGGCCAGAACGTTGTCGCGACCCGCTCGAGCACCATGCTCGGGCAAACCCACGTGATGCAAACTCAAGCAACAATTGGCGAGCATCAATCCGCGAGGTTCGGCTTGTTCGATGTCATCGACGAGCAGGTCGTCGCCGAGCTTCGGGATGCCGTAAAACGTGACGGGAATGCCGACTTCCGCGGCCGTGCGTTGCACGTTTTCCTCGGCAAACTCGAGCGCTCCGCCGACGGCATCCGATGAATCCGGTTCGACGCCGATCACGTGAAGCGATTTGAAAAGACGGCGAGCGCCGGGGTTTTTCAGGAGCGCACGCACTTGGCCCGCACGACCGATGCCGATGTCGAGCAGCGTGACATCGCACGGCTCGGCAACCGCATCGAGCAGCGCACGGTTTGCCGCGGCGTAACCGAAGGGAATCAGCGGCGTACGCAGCCGCAACAGCTCGAATGCGCGCATCTGTGCGCCTGGCGGACGGGCGTTCAAGTAGAGGTTGCCGCCGGACCCGGTCAGCTTGTAAACGCGGGCGCGTAACGCTTCGGCAAACGTCCGCACCACCACCGCTCCGTGTCCGTCTTCCTCGTCCGGCATGCTGCGAATCAGCGATTCCGTTTCAATCGCGGCTTCGTCGCCTTGATCATTACACAGCGCACGAAGTGCCCCCCAAAGTCGTCCCAGGCGTTGTCGTTCCGTTTCTCCAATATTGAGAAAAAAGTCGGCGAATCCAGGCGTGTGCTTGAGAGCTTCACCCCCGGATTTGATGTACCGCTCGAGGTCCTCCCACGTGAAGACAAGCAATGCGCCATAGCTGCGGCGCTTGCGAAGGCTCATCGGACCTTGGGAGTGAAAAGACGACGCCATGCAACAGGCCTCCTGACAATCTCCACGCGTGCGTAATCACTTTTGATTTCCACGCATAGCGAGTCGGTGTGCCGTAGTCGATACCCATGGTGCGTGCGTTGTCCACTTCGAGCCGAGCAACCGCCAAATATTGTGTGGACAATACGCGCGGCGCATCGTGCTCCTCGCTTCTCGTCGGGGGGGTTTCTTCCTAAGATGGTAGAAATCGGACGCACATCGGTCGCTGAGGAGAATGGAGCATGGGCAAACACTTCGTCTTGATTCACGGGGCTTGGCACGGAGGCTGGGCTTGGGAAGGGGTCATTCGCAGCCTCTCCGAAGCCGGCCACACGGCGGAAGCTCCGACATTGCCGGGGCACAATCCGGGGGACGATCGGTCGAACATCACTTTCGAGTCGTACGTCCAAAAAATCACGGAAGTGCTGTGGAAGCAGCCCAATCCGGTGGTCCTCGTCGGTCACTCGAGCGCCGGATTTCTCCTCCAATCGGCCGCCCCGATGGTTCGTCGCAAAATCGAGCGCCTCGTGTTCCTGAACGCCTGGATCCTGCCGCCGAATACCGCTCAGTTCGACTTGGTCCCTCCGACGAGCGCCCGCGAACTGACCAACGTCGCCGAAGCTTCGCCCGACAAGAGCGTGCCCGTGATCGACGAGTTTGTCCGGAACATTCTCATGGCCGGCGAGGACGCGGATGCCCAGGACAAAGTCATCAGCCGCCTGACCCCGCAACCGCTCGCGCTCTTCACAACGCCGGTCAACGTCGAGGAATTCAACAGCCTCGAT
>CAYSYX010000281.1:0-12338 GCA_964435055.1 uncultured Polyangium sp.
CCCCCCCCCCGCCCCCCCCCCCCCCCCCCCCCCCCCCCCCCCCCCCCCCCCCCCATCACAAACAAAGCCTCTTCGCGGAGCGAACGTCCAATCCAACGCGTGCGGTCGCAGCCCCTCACTCCCGTCCGAGCGCCTGCACGGGATCCAGTTTTGCCGCTTGGAACGCCGGGACAAACCCGAAGACCAAACCGATCGTCGAGCTCGTCGTGAGCGCGATGATCAGCGCGGCAGGTGAGATCGTCATCGGCATCTCGAGCGCTTTGCCGATGCCTACGGTCGCGCCGAACGCGATGGACGTTCCGGTCAAACCACCCACGGTCGTCAGGACCAACGCTTCCACCAGAAACTGCGTCAGGATGTCCGCTTCGCGCGCCCCGATCGCCATGCGAATCCCGATCTCGCGCGTTCGTTCCGTCACGCTCACGAGCATGATGTTCATCACGCCGATGCCGCCGACGATCAACGACACGGCCGCGATGCCCACGAGCAACATCGACAAACTCCCCGTGATCGATTCCTGAAGCTCGCGAATCTCCGCCTGACTGCGCACGATGAAATCGTCTTCCTCGCCTTCGAGGATCCGATGTCGCTGCCGCAAAATCGCTTCGGCTTGCTTCTTCGCCCGATCGGTTGTCTCGGCCGTCGTCGCGCTCATGAAAATCGCGTCCGTGTCCCCGGGACGAGCAAAACGCACGTGCGAACGCATCGTCGTGATCGGCATGACGACCACGTCGTCTTGGCTTTGGCCGAACGGTGACGGGCCTTTTTCTTCGAGCACTCCGATGACGCGATACGGGTACTTGCCGATGCGCAGCGTGCGATCGACGGGGTTTAGCGTGCCAAACAGCTCCTTCGCCGTGTTGGCGCCGATGAGCACGATCTTCTCGGAGACGTTCTCCGCCGACGGCGTCCACCCTTCCCCACGCGTGACGTTCCAGTTGCGCACGTCGAGGTACGTGCTGCGCGAACCGATCACTTCGACTTTGACGTTTTTCCCTTCGTACACCGCTTGCGCGCTCGAACGGAGAAACGGCACGGCCGCCCTGATGCTCGTCGATTCACGTTCGAGCGCCTGACAGTCACCTTCGGACAGCTTGGATCCGTTTGTCGTCTTCGCCCCGGACGAACGCGACGACTGCGGAAAAATGATGAGCGCGTTCGATCCCAGGCTGGAGATTTGTCCGCCGATCTTGCTGCGCGCTCCATCGGCCAACGCCGTCATCGTCACCACCGCGGCGATGCCGATCGTGATGCCGACGATCGTCAAACCCGCACGGAGTTTGTTTCGCAAAACCGACCGGAAGGCGATCGCGATCGCGGACAAGAAACGAAATATCCAATTCATTCTTGCCTCAAGGCGACGATCGGATCGAGTCGCGACGCGCGTAGTGCCGGGAAAAACCCAAAAACCACGCCGATGGTGGCGCTCGTCCCAATCGCGGCAATGACCGCGGGAATCGGCAACGAAAGCGACCAATCGAGCACTTTGCCGAGCAGCATGATGGCGCTCGCGCCGAGCAACAGGCCGATGAGTCCGCCGATCATGCTGAGCACGATGGCTTCGACGAGAAACTGCGTGAGGATGTCCGAACCGGACGCACCGATCGCCATGCGAATGCCGATCTCCCGCGTCCGTTCCGTCACGCTCACCAGCATGATGTTCATGACGCCGATGCCCCCGACAAACAGCGAAATGGCGGCGATCGACGAGAGCAACAGGGTCAACGTGATCGCGATGCCTTCGAACTGTTTGCGAATCTCCGACTGCGTCCGCACCCCGAAATCCGGCTCCGCATCCGGTCCGATGCGATGTCGTTGCCGCAAGATTCCATCGATTTGATCGACGGCCCGATCGACGAGTTTTTCGTCTTTCGCCGACGCGATGAGCATCTGCACGCGGCCCGGCGGCGACTTCTGCACCCGCGCGCGATAACTACCGATCGGCATGATCAAGCGATCGTCTTGGTCTTCACCGAACGGCGATTGGCCCTTCTCCGAGAGCAATCCGACGACGCGATACGGGTAACGACCGATGCGCACGTACTGCCCGATGGGATCCTGTTTGCCGAAGAGTTTTTGTCGAACAACCTCGCCGATGACGCACACCTTGGCTTTGAGCAGCTCTTCGGACTCCGTGAACATGCGGCCCTTGCCGATGGAAAAACCACGTACGTCCAAGTAACCGCGCGTCGTGCCCATCACCTGCGTGACGACGTTTTGGTCCTCCGAAATGACCTGCGCGCCGCTCGAACTGAACGGCGCGACGTCGGCGATGCTCGTGGCTTCGCGCAAGATCGCTCGACCGTCGTTCTCCGTGAGGCGATTGCCGCTGTCTTTGCTGCGGACGCCCGAGCTCTGCGTCGCTTGCGGCCAGATGAAAATGACGTTCGCGCCGAGGTTCGAGATCCGTCCGAGAATCTGCTGCTGAACGCCGGTGCCGAGCGCCACCACGATCACGACCGCCGCGACGCCGATCAAAATGCCGAGCACCGTCAGCGTCGATCGGAGTTTGGCGCGGACGATCGCCCGAAACGCCAAACGAATCGCAGCCAGAATCGCCATCATGACGCAGCCGCCTGGTCGTCATCGACCGGCAAATTCGACAACGCCTCCGCTGCGTTCGTCGGGTGCGTATTTCGTTCGTCGCGCCGAACCTTGCCGTCACGCATTTCGATCACGCGACTGGCACACGCGGCGATGTCGTGCTCGTGCGTGACGAGAACGATCGTGATGCGTTGCGTGCGATTGAGGCGCTGGAGCAGATCGAGCACTTCGAGGCTCGTGCGGGTATCGAGGTTTCCGGTGGGTTCGTCCGCGAGCAACAGCGGCGGCTCCGTGACGAGCGCTCGAGCGATGGCGACGCGTTGTTGTTGACCGCCGGAGAGCTGATTCGGCGTGTGATGAAGGCGGCTGCCGAGGCCGACGGATTCAAGGGCTTTGATGGCTCGCCGTGCGCGTTCCGAGGCTCCGACACCGCGATACACGAGCGGCAATTCCACGTTTTCCTGGGCGCTCGTGCGCGGCAGCAGGTTGAAGCCTTGAAAGACAAACCCGATGAGATGATTACGCACGACGGCCCGAGCATCGTTGCTCCGCGCGCCGACTTCGATGCCGTCGAGGATGTAGTTGCCGCGCGTAGGTCTGTCCAGACAACCGATGATGTTCATCATCGTGCTCTTGCCCGAACCGCTCTGACCGATGATCGCGACAAACTCACCTTTGTTAATGGTCAAACTCACGCTGCGCAAAGCGCGAACGGTGACGGCTTCGGTGACGTAGTCCTTGCCGACTTGGTCCAATTCGATGAGCGGCTCGGCGGCTTCCATGACGCTCCTCTCAGAAGCTGCGACGTCGGCCGCCCGCTTCCTTCATGGCTTCGTCCGTTTCATCCGTGACGATCTCCGCCGTACCAAGATCGCTCATCAGCACCGTGTTCACGCCGTCCGTGATGCCGATGTCCACCTCGCGCATCTCGTATTTCTCTTCGCCCGGCTTCGAGTTCGTCAGGACGTACACTCGACCTTTTCCGGGAGCGAGGCGCGGGAGAGGGTCTTGCGGAATGGGTTTTCCGTCCTTGTCTTTCGGCGGGCTCGGCTTGAAACGCAGCGCGGCGTTGGGCAAACGCTTGGCGTTCTTGGCATCGGCGGAATGGATCGTCGCGGTTGCGGTCATGCCCGGACGCAGCTTGAGCTCCGGATTTTCGACTTCGATGACCGCGGCGTACGTCACGACGCCCGACGTATTGACGGGGCTGTAACGCACTTGGCTCACGACGCCTTGAAAGGTTTCTCCGGGAAACGCATCGACACGAATGTCGGCTTTCATCGCTTCTTTCAAGCGCCCCACGTCGGCTTCATCGATGTCCGCCAGAACGCGCATTTTCCGCAAATCCTGGGCAATCACGAACAACGTCGGCGTTTGAAAGCTGGCCGCGACGGTTTGTCCCGGATCAATCGCGCGGTTGATCACGATCCCGTCGATGGGCGAATAAATCTTCGTGAACGCGTAGTTCGTCCGAGCAGAACGAAGCGTCGCGCTGATTTGCGACACTTGCGCTTTCGACGAAGCGACATCGGCGATGGCCACGTCGTAGTTGCCTTGCGCCGAATCCAGTTCTTGCTGCGAACCGACACCTTCCTGAAAAACCCGACGCGCTCGTTCCAGGCGAATTCGCGCGGTTTCCAGGTTCGCTTCGGCCCGCTTCACGCTCGCTGCTGCGGCGGCGATACGCGCTTGGTTCTCATCGATTTGAGCACCAATCAATTGCGGATCGATCTCGGCGAGGAGGTCTCCGGCTTTGACTTGCGAGTTGAAGTCGACGTGGACTTTCGTGATGCGTCCTGAGACTTGAGCGCCGATTTGCACTTCGGTGACGGGTTTGACTTGGCCGGTGGACTGAATTGTTTCCAGTACGTCGCCGGTGCTGGTGGTTGTCGTGACGTATCGCGCGGCCGGCGGGGGCTTGTTCTTTTTTACCCAGAAAACACCGCCCGCGATGATTCCGGCCAGGACGAGCAGGATGATCACGCGACGCAGCCAAAGACCTTTGCCTTCGACGCGCGAAAGCGTCTTCTGCAGTTCGGGCCTTCCCGCTGCCTCCTTGGGGTTGTCCTTGCCGCGTGTCGGGGACGTCTGGATCAGTTCCTTGGATCCAAGGCTCGAGTCGGGATTGGCCATGACGGCCCGCTAGATAGCACGCTCCTCGAACAACACACGTCCAGAGGCTTGAAGACGGGGCGGGGGCATGGCAGATGGTCGAGCCTCATGTCCACCCTCGCGATCGGTCCCGACACCCATGTGGTTCTCACGTACGTCCTTTTTGATGAGGACGGAGATACGGCGGATCGCGCAACCACCGCGGAACCACTGCAATACATCCACGGATATGCGCAGATCATTCCGGGGCTCGAGCGCGGCGTCATAGGCATGCGCGCCGGAGAGCGCCGAGAATTTACGGTGCAGCCGGACGATGCATTTGGTGAACATGACGAGGACGGCGTCTTCGAGGTCGACAAAGCGGACTTTCAAGGAAGCGAGGATGTTGCCCTCGGGGATGAATTCGTCGCACAAGATCCGAGTGGCAACACGATGGCGATGCGCGTCATCGAGGTGCTTCCGGACGCATTCGTGGTGGACACGAATCATCCTCTTGCGGGACAAACCGTACGATTTCAGGTCGAAGTCAGCGAAGTGCGAGCGGCAACGGAAGAAGAAATTGCCGGCGCACAGCAGGATCTCGAACGTCGAGCCGCCGCCGTCCATGAACATGGCGAAGGCGGATGCTGCGACCACGATCATGATCACGACCATGCCCACGAACCCGCACCTCAACTTGTGCAGCTTTCGCGAAAGCAATAAACGGCACGGATCGTGAACCGTTTTACCAAGGGAGACACGACAAACCGATGAGCACCTCCGACCGAGGATACTTCACCCCCCTGAGCCACGATGTTCGTGTACGTGAGCGTTTGCTCGGGGCCGGCATCATTTCGCAGGCCGAAATCGAACAATACCTGGCCAATTTGCCGGACAACGAAGCCAACAGCGAATCGCTCGGCATCGGTCAACCCGCCTTGGCCACTCCGCAACCTCCGGCTCCGCCTGCACCGGCCCCCATTCGCGTCTCTGCGCCGCTTTCCACATCGAGCCACGCGTCTACGGCGTCGACCGATATCGACGATGAAGACGACGAGGATGATGAGGATGACGACCTGTCCGGCGCTGATGAAGTCGCCGCTGCGCCTGCGGAAGAACACGCTGCGCCTGCGCACACGATCGCCGTGGGTGAACCGCACCCGAGCGCACCGGTCGAAACGAAAGAAGCCGTCGAAGCTCGCAAGGACGCGGAAGCCGCAGCCGAAGCAGCTCAGCCGGAACAAGCCCCCGCAGCCCCGGAAGCACCGGTGGAAGCAGCACCCGAAGCATCGAGTGCCACGACTGAGGAGCAGGTGGGGTGAGCGCTCAGGACAAACCCCAGGCCGACTTGCTGAAGCTCGATTTTTCGATCTTCCTCATGTCTCTCATCGAGTCGGCACAGATGCATCTTGGGGATGTCCCTGGTCCGGACGGACATACCGAACGCAACCTCGTCCTCGCCCAGCACAACATCGACCTTTTGGCGCTTCTCGAAGAGAAAACCAAAGGCAACCTGACCGGTGCCGAGGAGAGTTTGCTGATGCGAGCGCTCGAGGAACTTCGCCAACGTTTTGCTGAAGCGTCGAAAGAAACGTGATCGCGCGCGAGTCGTTTTTGCGGTTTTTCGCCGCGTCGGCCTGCGCGCTCTCGATCCTTGGGGGTTGCGGAAAAGGTACCGGTTCGTCTTCCGGTACGACCGGCACGGCCCCGAGCGCCGGTGCGCTCACGCAGATCCCTCCCGGTTCCATCCCCCTTCCATCGGTCAACGTTCAGCAGCCGACGCCTGAACCTCCGGCTCTTTTGGGCGCGAACGGATATCCCGTTTCGTTCGCGCCTTTGGCCAAGAAGGCGGATCCCGCCGTCGCCACGGTCAAAGCTCGAGCGGTGCAACAAGGTTCGTCCGGGCGACGTCGCGTCCAAGAAGGCTTGGGAACAGCGTTCGTTTATGACCCCAAGGGGTACATGCTGACGAACAACCACGTCATCGAAGAAGCGACGGACATCCAAGTCGGGTTTGTCGACGGTCGCGAGCTCAAGGCGTCGGTTGTCGGTCGGGACAAACAGACCGATTTGGCCGTGCTCAAGGTGGAAGAAGAGAATTTGGCGTCGTTGCCTCTTGGCGATTCGGATCGGATCGAAGTGGGTGATTGGGTGGTCGCGATCGGCAATCCGTACGGTTTGTCGCACACGGTATCGGCGGGGATATTGTCGGCGAAAGGTCGAACGAAGGACGACGTGAAGGGCCTTGATCCCACGGGTTACTTCAACTTTTTGCAGACGGACGCGAGCATCAACCCGGGCAACTCCGGCGGCCCCTTGCTCGACGTGCAGGGTCAGGTTGTCGGGATAAACTCAGCGATCCGCGCCGGGGCGAACAGCATTGGGTTTGCCATTCCGATCAACATGGTGAAGCAGCTGTTGCCGATGTTGTTACGGGACGGGAAGATTTCGCGCAGCGCGATCGGCATCGAAGTCGGGGCTCTGAACAACATCGAAGCCGGGCGGCTCAAGCGGCCGGATCGCAAGGGCGCGTGGGTTTTCAGCGTTCGCCCCGGAGGTCCTGCGGACAAAGCGGGCATATCGCCGGATGACGTCATCATCGAGTTTGACGGGAAAAGCATTTCGGATCCGAACGAATTGCGTTGGCATGCGAGCATCGCCGGCGTGAACAAGACCGTTACGGTGCGCATTTCGCGGCTCGAGCGTGTGTTCGACGTGCGCGTCACGCTGGGAGACCTCGATGCGCTCACGGCGGAATCGCAGAACGACGAGGCGAATGGCAATTGATCGGTTGGTTGAAGATGTGGAGCTTCGCGTTGCTCCTCGCCGTAGGCCCCGGCTTGAATCGCCTGGTGCGTGCTGCGTCCTTTCAGCCGGCAGGTTGATCGCCTAGACTAGAGGTTCGACGTGTCCTCCATCCCGACCACAGCGGATGAGACTCATCGGCACGATGTCGCCGACACGGCCGAGGAGCGTCCGGACGCCGAGCTCGACGCTTTGCCCGATGCCTTGCCGGAGGACCTTCCCGACGATGCGGCGCCACTTCCCGATGCCGCGATCGAACGTCTCGCTCCAGTGAATAGGCCCTTCGGGCGGGCGTCCAACAACGAGGCCCGAAGACGGGAAGCAGAGGAAGATCGTGAGTTCATTCTTCGGGCACAAAAAGGCGATCAGGCGGCGTTTCGACGACTTGTCGAACGTCACCAGCGCCGAGCCTTCGCGATCGCCATGGGGCTTGTTCGCGATGAAAACGACGCCCGGGAATTGGTTCAGGATGCTTTCTTACGCGTTTACCGCAACCTCAATTCGTTTCAGGGCGGCTCCTCGTTCTTCACGTGGCTCTATCGGATCGTCACCAATCTCGCGATTGACCTCATGCGCAAGCCCGGCCGGCGAGATGTCGAGCTTGTCGATGGTCACGCGGTCCCCGAAGAAGCAGCGGATTTCCCGCTCGTATCTCGCATTGACGGCGCAGACCCCATCGATGTCATGCGTCGTCGTGAAATCGCGACTCGTATCCAAGCCGCGCTCGAAGCTCTCCCCCCCTATCACCGAGGCGTCATTTTGATGCGTGAGGTTGAAGGCATGTCGTACGAAGAAATGGCTGTCGCCATGAACGTGTCGAAAGGAACGATCATGAGTCGGCTGTTCCATGCACGACAAAAGCTTCAGCGTGCTTTGGCGGATTGTTATGCCGAAGAAGGGCGTTCACGAAGCGCCGTCGAAGAATCAGTCGAGCCCGAGGAGGCGCCGTGACGACGAAGAGTATGAACGGAACAGCGCACGAACGACACGTCGAGAAAGACATCTCAGACCTCGATCTGATGCTTTATCTCGATGGTGAACTCAGCGCCCAGCGTCACGACGAGGTTCGTCGCGCCGTAACCCAAGACAAAGTCCTTCGCAACAAACTCGCCGCGCTCGAGTTGTCCTCGACCATCGTCCGTGAACGAGCGCTCGATGCGGCGGCAAACATCGACTTCGCCGACTCCGTGATGGCGCGAATCTTGTCCGCCGATGCCGTCGTCGCCCTCGATGCTCGCGATGCCGCGCCCGAGACAAACGCGACGCCCGGGGACAAACCCGCGCCGGTTCGTCTGGAGAAACTCGGTGCTCCCCCCGCAGCTTCGAACGACAACGCTCGACGCGTGTTCGCCCTCGTTGCTTTGGCCGTCGCTGCCGCAGCGAGCTTCATGATTTGGGGACGATTGGCACCGAATCCTGCGGCGATGTCCAACGAGCCTGTGGCGATGGCGACGACACCGGAAATCGTTCGTCCCACGCCTCCCGTGGAAATGCCCGCTGCGCCTGCAAATGAAGCGGAAACCGAAGCCGACGAGGATCAAGAGCCGGGCGTCGAAGTCGCTTCGGTTGATTTCGGCTCGCAAGTTGGAACGATCTTTTATGTGCCGACGGAAGCTGCAACGTCGAAACACACCACCACAGTCGTGTGGCTGACTGACCCCGATGGAGAAGAAAAATGAGACTCCCGCTCGTTGGTATTTTTTTGGCTGCCGGGGTTTCACTCGCCCCGCTTCCCTCCGTCGCACTTGCTGATCAACCGGCTCCAAAGGCCGCGGCCGAGCAGGTCATCAACACCGAGTTCATCATCCTGCACGGGACAAACGACGGCACGGGCATCGACGCCAAGATCGGCAAAATGCCCGAACTGACAAAACCCCCGTTCTCCTCGTACAACAGCTACAAGCTGCTCGAACGCACCACGTCGCAGACTTCCAAGTCGAAAGCGTCCGTCACCAAGCTCCCCAACGGCAGCACGCTGACCGTGACGCTCAACGAAGTGATCGAGCCCAAGAAGAAGGGCGAAGTGCGGCGCTACACGTTGAGCGCAACGATTCAAAAGCCGGGCAGCGCAGCCGCGGCAGCGCCCATCCTTCAGGTTCATGCCAAGCCTGGAGAGACGTTCTTCGTCGCCGGTCAGAACTACAAAGGCGGCGTTCTCGTGATCGGCATCAAGGTCGCCCCGTAACGCACACATCGTTGTAAATCTGAGCCATGCGCGCCCTCTCCATCGGTCTGACCGCGTTTGTCGCGGGCATGTTTTTCTTGGCGTGTGGTGGCGAAAAAGCCCCGGTTCGTCCAAAAATACCCGTCGTCACCACGCCCAACCAACCCGGTGCAGTCCTGTACCGCTTACCCGTCAGCGGCAGTTGGCGCGTATTTCGCACGCATTACGGCGCGACAAACGATCAAGCCTACGCTCTCGACCTTGTCGTCGACACTCCGCCCGGATTGAGCACCGGCCCAAGAACCAACGCCAGCTACCCCTCCTACAATCAGCCCATCGTGGCCGATGCTGCCGGCGTTGTGGTCATCGCGGTCGACGGCATCCCGGACAACCCTCCCGGCGTCGTCAATCGTTACGACATGCACGGCAACTACGTCGTCATCGACCATCAAAATGGCGAGTTTTCCCTGTTCGCTCACTTCATTCCGGGCTCCTTGAAGGTTCGTCCGGGCACGACGGTCACCGCAGGCACGGAGCTCGGCCGTTGCGGAAACTCGGGCCACACCACGATGCCGCACTTGCATTGGCAGGTCATGAACAACGCTCAAGCTTCCGGAGCTGTCGGCATCCCGCCTCGATACGCCCCGTATCAACGCAACGGCATCATGACCAACGAATTGCCCAACAACGGCGATCGCCTCTTCGTCCGCTAACTCGCCTCAATCGCAGGTTCTGCCAGACGAACATCCATCGGCAGGTCGACTTCGAACACCGCGCCTTGGTTTGTCCGAGCATACGCACGGATCTCTCCACCATGCGCCGTCACGATGCTCCGCACGATGCTCAGGCCTAACCCCGTGCCCATACCTTCGGGCTTTGTCGTGAAATACGGCTCGAAAATCTTCTCGAGGTGTTCGGGCGCGATGCCGTGACCTTCGTCTTCGACACCCACGCGCACCTTGGATTGTCCCGGCACGACGCTGGTTTGGATCGTCAAACGTCCCCCGTGCTCGCGCATCGCATGCGCCGCGTTCGTGAAAAGGTTGACGAAGATCTGCGTCAGTTGATCCGGAATACCGCGTACGGCGGGCACTTCCCCGAAGGCTCGTTCGACCGTCACGGCGAAGTCGCCGAGCACGTAGTCGCAGAACACCAGCGCCTGCTCGATGACGTCATGGATCGCCACAGCTGTCGGCACCGCGTGTCGTGGACGGGCGTAGGCCAAGAGATCGCGCGTGAATCCGTGAATCCTCTCCGCGGCTTCATGCAATCGTCCAAGGCGTTCGATGTCCGCCGGATCAGCTCCGGAACGAATCGCTTTCTGATGAAGGTAATCCGCATACGCCAGGACGGACGTGAGCGGACTGTTCAGCTCGTGAACGATGTCTGCTGCGATCTGACCAAAGGACGCAAGCCGTGTGGTGTGGACAAACTTCGCATCGAAGTCTTGCAGGCGCGCGTATTTCACGCGCACGTCGGCGTGACTCGCCGCTCGATGTACCTCCGCCGCGATCGTCATGACCAACCGCTCGAGAAACGCTTCGAGCGGCGGGTCTGGAAAAAGCAGCGCTCGGTCCATGGCTGCGAAGTGCACCGTCGATCCGTTTGTCTCGACCATACGCACGATTCGTTCGTGCTCCAAGTTTCGGAAGATCCGTTCGGCGCCCTCGGCGATCGGATGATCGCGACAAACGATTTCGGTGGTTCCGTTCATTCGAACGAGCCGCACACCCATCGCCACGTGCGGAAACGCATCCGCTGCAACGCCCAGCAATCGCTCGATGCCGGCCGATGGATCTGCCGACGCAAACGATTTGCACGAGGCCACGAGCAACCGGTCGAGAAGATCGGCAGGTGCGGTCATGACTCAGGAGAATAGATCACCTTGCGGCGTGTTTTTCGTCGGCATGGTGCGCCCGAGATGCTCGTACGCCTTACGCGTCGCGATACGCCCGCGAGGAGTTCGTCCAAGGAAACCTTGTTGCAGCAGGTAAGGTTCGTACACGTCTTCGATCGTGTCTCGCGGTTCACTCAAGGCCGCCGCAATCGTGTCGATGCCAACCGGACCACCGTCGTAATGCTCGATGATCACCATCAGCAAACGCCGATCCATTTCATCGAGACCCGCCGTGTCGATCTCGAGACGATCCGCCGTGATGTTGGCGATCTGCGCGGTGATGCAGCCCGTACCGAGGATCTCCGCAAAGTCACGCGCACGACGCAACAAGCGATTGGCCACACGCGGCGTGCCTCGAGCCCGCGCCGCAAGCGCATGAGCTCCCTCCGGATCGATTGGTACTTCGATGAGGCGAGCGCTGCGCGTGATGATCTTTTGAAGGTCTTCGACGGGATAATAATCGAGCCGCACGACGTATCCGAAACGCGACAACAACGGAGCGGTGAGGAGCCCTGTGCGCGTGGTTGCGCCGATGAGCGTAAATGGTTTGAGTGCCAACTGAATGGTCGTCGCGTAGGGACCATCGCCCGTCATGATGTCGATCTTGAAGGCTTCGATCGCGGGATAGAGGCTCTCTTCGACGGCCGGCGTGAGGCGATGGATTTCATCGATGAAGAGCACGTCGCGAGCTTCGAGCTTTGTCAGAAGTCCGGCGAGCGCGCCTTTGTGCTCGATCGCCGGACCGCTCGTGGAGTGCAACGTGACGCCCATCTCGCGCGCGACGATATGGGCGAGCGTGGTTTTACCGAGACCCGGCGGTCCACAAAAAAGCGTGTG
>CAYSYX010000282.1:0-12306 GCA_964435055.1 uncultured Polyangium sp.
TTTTGGGTGGAAAGAACGTGGATGAAGCGGGACTGTTTGGAGTTCGGAAAAGGCGCGAACCGGGGAGGAGGATTGCGGCTGTCGTTGGGAACGATTTGCGCTGCGTTCGTGGAGGTTCGCGAATGTTGTGGCAGGGTGCTCGTCGTAGCGATGGCGCGGGGCATGTTCGTCGAACACGTGATGCCCCATAGCGCCGGCGTTGCTGCCAATCGAACAAGGTTATGCCCGATATGGCGAATTTTGACACGATGCGATTTCATGGAAATTGATTGCAACCGAATGACGACGCATACGCAGCATGTCATCACCTGCATTCGCAGCCCGATGATGCGCGAATGACGCAGCGTTTGCATGTACCACGGGTCGGGCTCAGTGTGCGCGATTCATGCACGATTCCTGTTATGCATTTGCGTGATCTTGCGTGACGAGCCCCCTGGATTTTATTCGAAACCTGGCGGTTGGTTCACCCGTGGAGTCGTGGCCAAACCTTTTGAAGGCTTGAAAAACGCCTGAAACACAGTGGCAAACTCGACTTGCGCGATAAATTTCTTGCCATCGACCAGCCATCGACAAATGATCCTTGCCGACGAACCCTGGGCTCGACGACCTCCGGCAAAGGCGGTCGGAGGCGAGGGTTGGTCCGGGCATTCGTTCTAATGACACTGGTTTTCCCTGACGCACTGTGGCAACGCGGTGGAGGGGTTTGCGATGAGTTCCAAGCGGGGTAATGGGTCGTCGGAGGTTTTACTGCATGGAAATGCGTCTGTCGACGTGTCTGCGGGGGGACTTCAAGCGTTGACGGATGGCTCTGGGGACGACAAGGGAGCCACGGGGGGCGGCGGGAAGAAGAAACTCAAAGAGGTTTTGAAGGACAAGGGGCACGACGCCATCGAAAAGGGCAAGGACAAGCTTGGCGACAAACTCGCCGAAAAGGCCGAGGATTTCGTCAAGAGCAAGGTCAAAGGTTTCGGGGGCGAGCTTCTTGGCGGAGCCGCAGGGATCGTTGCGCACGAAGTTGTCGAAATCGGCTCGGAGCTACTCAAGAAGCATCCGAAAGACGCGAAAGACGCGAAAGACGCGAAAGAGAAAGTCGAGAAGCGGGCCGATGAGCTGAAGGGACAATTGCTCGACGAGATTCCCGTGTTTGCCGATATCGCGGTCACGAGTTCGGCCGCAAAAACCGAGATTGCCAAGGCCGATGCGACGGCGGTCGATATTGCCGGTGCTGTCGGGCGCATGCTTGGCCGGAAGAACTTCGAAGTCGAAGTTGGTTCGGGTGACAAACTCGACATACGGCAATTTTCGATTCATGAACGTTTGTCTTCGTTGTTCCAAGTGAATATCGTGGCGGTTTCGGACAACCCGAGCATTGAATTCGACGATGTCGTCGGGCAACCGGCGAAGTTTTCGATGTCCGCGGGAATGCACGACAAGTTTTGGTCGGGCGTGTGCAACCATTTCGAGCAGGTTCGGCACGAGCCGGGGGGGTTGTCGACGTATCAATTTTCCATCGTTCCGACGTTGTGGTTCTTGACGCAGCGGAAAAATTATCGAATGCACCAGCAGATCTCCGAGCCCGATATCGTGCTGAAGATGCTGCAGGAGTGGGGCATCAAGCCTGTCGTGCAATACGACAAAGGTGCGTACAAAAAGCGCAAATATCGCGTTCAATACAACGAGAGCGATTACGCGTTCGTATGTCGGATGCTCGAGGACGCGGGAATTACGTTCTATTTCAAGCAAGGCGACGACGAGACGCAATTGGTTCTGTCGGACGCACCGCATTCGAATCCCAAGCGCGAGCCGAGTTTGCCTTTCAAGGACGACACGAGTTTAACGAACGCCGTGCATAAGGAGTTTGTCACGGGCGTGCGCATGGGGCAGCGAGTTCGTCCGGGCAAATACACCATGCGGGATCATGATTACCGCAAACCACCTACGTACAATCTCAAGTCCGAGGCGGCGAAGGGACTTGCGATCGAGGAAAAACTCGAGCGATTTCAGTATGTACCGGGTGCATTCTTGTTTGGTTCGGACTCGGGTGATGCCACGCCGACTGCCGATGACAAGGGCAAAGCGCGTACGGATGAAAAAGAGGCGAAGATACTGGCGCAAAAGCGGCTCGACGCGAAGCGGGGTAGTGCGCGTACGGCGACCTTCGAGACGAACGCGCATGATTTGGCGCCGGGCGTCGTCATGGGCGTGACGGGGCATGGCCATGGGGCGCTCGGGGATGACAAGACGTTTTTGGTCGTCGAGGCGTCGATCAGTGGCACGGCGAGCGGAGAATGGTCGCAGCATTGCGAGGTTCGCGGGACGGAGATTCCTTTCCGGCCTGAATTGCAGACGCCGCGGCCAAAGACGCAAGGTGTGGAGAGCGCGACGGTGGTGGGTCCGGCGGGTGAGGAGATCCATTGCGACGAGTTTGGCCGGGTTCGCGTGCATTTCCATTGGGACCGCGAGAGCAAAATGGACGACAACAGTTCGTGTTGGATCCACGTGAGTCAGTCCTGGGGCGGCGCAGGTTATGGCGGGACGAACTTGCCGCGTATCGGGCAGGAGGTGATTGTCGATTTTCTGGGTGGGGATCCCGATCGACCGATCATCGTGGGTCGGGTGTACACGAATTTGCAGAAAACGCCGTACAAGCTGCCGGATAACAAGACGCAGAGCGGATGGAAGAGCAATTCGACGGGTGGGGGCGGCGGGTACAACGAGATCATGTTCGAGGATGCCAAGGGCAAAGAACTCGTGAACATGCAGGCCGAGAAGGACCTGAAGAAGCTCGTCAAGCACGACGAAAGCGTGACGATTGGCAATGACCGGACGAAGCAGGTTGGTCATGACGATGCATTGGTGGTGGGGCACGATCGGACGCGGCAGGTGGTGCACGATGAAATGGTGCAGATTGGGCACGACCGCACGCGGCTTGTGGGGAATAACGAGAGCGTGACGGTCGGGGTGAATCGGACGAAGACGATTGGCTCGAACGAGACGCTGACGGTCGGGAAAAACCAAAACGAGAAGATTGGGAAGAACCGCTCGGTCAAGGTCGGGAAAAACCACGACGAGAAGATTGGGAAGAACAAGAGTTTGCAGGTGGGGGGGATGTCCACCGAGATGGTGGCGCTTGCGAAAACCGAAACGGTTGGGCTTGCGTCGGCGGAAACGGTGGGGGCGGCAAAAGCGCTGACCGTGGGCGCTGCGTATGCGATTTCGGTCGGAGCGACCATGACGACGAATGTGGCGCTCGTGCAAACGGAGAATGTCGGTATATCGAAAACCGTGACGGTAGGCGATAAGATTACGATTACCTGCGGAGCCAGCACGATAACCATGGACAAGGCAGGCACGATTGTCGTCTCCGGGAAAGACATTTCGGTGCAAGCGAAGGGCACGGTCAATGTCGATGCCGCAGGCGTCGTCAAGATCAAGAGTGGTTCGCCGGTCGTCGTCAACGGATCGACCATTGACATGAATTAGGTTTGCAGAGCGAGCAATGATTGCCTCGAGTCCTCTACGCCAAATCACGCCGTCGTCGATGGTCTTGCGAGATATCGTCGAACGTCACGCGCAGCAGGCCGCATTTTTATGGACCATGCGGGATGCGGCGGTTCGTTCGCCCAATTATGATCTCGAGGCATTAAAACGCGTCGACGATCGATTGGATGCGAATCTCGACGGGCTGCTCATTGCCGGGGAAGTTGGGTGGGAAATCGCTCGGGATGCGCTTGCTGGAGACAATGCCGGTGCATTGTTCGTCGTGACCGTGTCGGCTTTCGAGCGGGACGATGTAAAAGCATTCGCGCAGCTTCTTTGGCGCGGGGTCAATTCGCCCGAACGGGCGCGAGAAATCGTGTCGGCTCTGGGGTGGGTGCCGTTTGGCAAGGTAAAGCGGTACGTCGATGAATTGCTTGGAGCGGATGCGCCCACGGAACTGCATTATTTCGGTATTGCGGGGGCGGCTGTGCACAGGTACGACCCGGGTGATGCGCTCGAGCAGGCTGCGTACGGACAAAATCCGCGAGTACGAGCGCGAGCGCTGCGCGCAATTGGAGAGTTGGGGCGGGTCAAGTTATTGTCGGCGTTGCGTGGGGCGTATTCATGGGACGATGACGATTGTCGATTTTGGGCTGCATGGTCCGGCGTGCTATTCGGAGAATCGGCTGCGGTCGACGTATTGTGGAAGTTTGTCGCGGAGGGGAGCGTTCATGCATTGCGTGCGTGTACGATGGCTGTGCGGCGAATGGCCTTGGATACCGCGGTGCAGCGATTGCGTGAGCTTGGAGCGCATGCTGATGGTCGGCGAATTGCGATGGCCGGAGCAGCGGCTTTGGGTGATGTTGCGTTGGTTCCGTGGCTTTTGGAGTGCATGACGGAGTCCAAGGATGCTCGATATGCGGGTTGGGCATTGACGATGATCACGGGTGTCGATTTGCATGGGCAACGGTTGAGCGGTGAGGCGCCGAAGGGATTTCGCGCGGGTCCTTCGGACGACCCGAATGATTCCAATGTTGATCCGGATCCCGATGCGGGACTGCCGTGGCCGAATTTGGAAGCAATGCGAGCGTGGTGGACGCGGAATGAAGCGAATTGGCCCAAAGGACGCAGGTATCTGATGGGCAAACCAATCGAGAAGGCGTGGTTGACGGAGGTACTTCGGGTCGGAAAGCAGCCGGCGCGGGAGGGAGCGGCGGTGGAGTTGGGGGGAATGGAACGAGGGGCAAACATCTTCAACGTCGATTGCCCTGCGTTTTATCAGTCACGAAGTTTGTCTCAGCATTGACGGTTATCGAGGATTCGATATGTGGGCTTTTACGAACCAAACACCATTCGAAGTGGAGCGCTCGTTCGTCCGAGATCGGGATGGTGCGGAGATTTGGCTCGTGGCGGTCCGTGCGACGTTCCTGTTTGACGCGCGAGGGCAATTGGCAATTGCTCCCGAACAGCAAAAGGTCTGCTTGGCACCGACATTCATGGGGGATCCAGGTTTTGGCAGTCTTCGATATGATACGGATTTGCCTCGAACCAAGGTGGCAACGGACGTTGTTCTTCACGCGTCGGCATACACGCCCGCGGGCAAACCAACATCGTTCGTCGACGTGGGATGGTCCGTGGGACCATTGTCCAAGGGATTGCGCGTCTATGGCGATCGGGTATGGGAAGGGCGTTTGGGAACGCTTGTCCCGAGTGCACCGGTGCCATTTACGGTGATGCCGATTCGCTACGAGCGAGCTTGGGGTGGAGTTCTTCCACAAGGTCATGGACGCGATCCGCTCAACCCGGCGGGAATGGGTCGGGAAGTTTTACCGGGAAGACCGGTGCCGAATTGCACTCGCATGAGTGATCCCATCGAGTCTGGTCGATACGAGGGCAAACCTGCGGGATTCGGTCCCATTGCGTGTCATTGGCAGCCACGGGTTTTACTTGGTGGAACATACGATGAGCAATGGAAGCGTACCCGCCAACCCCTCGTGCCCGCCGATTTTCAGGATGCGTATTTTCAATGTGCTCCGGCGGATCAACAGGTGCCTGGATTTCTCGCCGGTGGTGAGAAAGTTGTTTTGAAGAATCTTACGCCGGAGGGATTCGTATCGTTTGATCTACCTCGAGTCGCGATTGGATTTAGGACGGAGATTGGCGGGACGGTTGTTCATCATGAGCGAACATTGCATACGGTCGTGATCGAGCCCGACGAACGACGGCTCGTTATGGTTTGGCATACGGCACTGCCTTGTCATCATACGCTTTATACGTTAAAACGAACCATCGTTTTTCAAAAGCGCAATCTATCGTGTAAGCCGCAGGATTCAACCTATTCGACGGTGCGCGATGCAAGTTGAATTTGCGGACGACGCGATTTGCATCGTTGGGGCGGGAGCCTCAACGGCGGTTGGTCGTGGATTGCTTGCTTCTGCGGCCGCGGTGCGTGCGGGTATAGCCGGGTTCGACGAGCACCCGTACATGATTGACAAACATGGCGAACCGATGGTCGTGGCGCGAGCGAAGTGGTTGGACGAGGATTTGCCCGTCGAAGATCGGATAGTTGCTTTGGGGAGCGAGAGCGCGCAGGAAGCGCTTTTGCCGATTGCGTCGAAAGGGTTATCCGTCGGCCGATTGGTCGTTCGTGGTTATTGGGCATTGTCTGCTGAGAATTTGCCGGATGTAGCTCGGCGGCAGGAAGTGCTCAATCGAATCGTTGGGGAATTACCAATTGAATTATCGAGCATGGAATGCATTGCCGAGGGACACGCGGGTGGGTTGCTCGCGCTGGCGCATGCGTGTGCGGATTTGCGCGCGAAGAAAGCGCATTTTTGCGTCGTGGCCGGCGCCGATTCGTGGCTTTCGCCGGAGCGATTGGAAGCGCTTGATTCGGCTGGGCGACTTCATTCGGTCAATTATAGTTGGGGCTTTATTCCCGGGGAAGGTGCGGGATGCTGTCTCGTCACGACCGGCGCACGTGCGAAAGAATATCGGTTGACTCCGCTTGCCGAGGTATTGAATGTCGCGACGGCGAATGAAACGAAGCTCATGGGAACGGAGACGATTTGTATTGGCGAGGGTTTGACGGAGGCATTTCGGCAGGTGCTCGATTCACGTTATCGGGTAGCGCATAGTTATTGCGATTTTAATGGTGAGACGTATCGGGCGGATGAATATGGTTTTACGATTTGCAGGACGTCGGAGTATTTCGAGGATGCGAGCAAATTTACGGCTGCTGCGGAGTGCTGGGGGGATGTGGGAGCGGCGTCGGGGGTGCTGGCGCTCGCTTTGCCTCTTGCGATTCGGCTGCACCGTAATGCCGAGAGATCCGTGACTCTGGGATGGAGCAGCAGCGCCCACGCTCCGATCCGCGGTGCTGCATTGTTGAAACAACTTGCCATGTCGAATTGAGAAGCCATGTCTGTTACCGTTCTCGTCAATCCAGGATCCAACGGGCTAACGCTGTGCCACAAAGGGAGCAATGGCATTTCGCAGGCGACGCTGCCTGACGTGTGCAAGACACCCACACCAGGTGGGCCGGTGCCGATGCCTTACCCGAACATCGCGTTTTCGAGCGACTTGGCCAAAGGGACGACCACCGTGCATGCGGATGGTGGTAACATGTGCGCCAACTACGGCTCGGAGTTCTCCAAGAGCACGGGCGACGAACCGGGCACGATAGGTGGTGTCAAGTCGGGTACGTTCATCAAAGAGGCGACGTGGATTTCGTTTTCTTTTGATGTGAAGCTGGAGGGCAAGGGGGCTTGTCGGTTATCGGATAAGATGTTTCATAATCACTCCAATACGGTGAACGCTGCGGGGCTGATCCAGCAGCAGCTTGGGGTTTCTGATGCGGAGTTCTGCGAACTATGTAAAAAGTGTATAAACATGGCAGATGACCAAATCGCTTGGGACGAGAAGATGCAAGATGAATATACAAAAGCTATGAAAGATCCGAAGAATACGACTGGAACCGATATCGAAAATGCGATTGAAAAGTCCCTCTCAAGCCAAGGAATCAAAACCGAAGCGGCAGGTACTACTGATACCGATGGCAATATTAAGATCAAGCCGCGCAAGGATCCGTGTGCCAAAGTTGCTGAAGCGGCTACGATGGCACACGAAAAAGTCCATCAAGCTACGCAGCAAGCGATGGAAAAGCAGTTTGGCAAGAACACCCCGGCGTTCAAGAAGGAATGGGACGATGCCAAGAACTGGGCTACTGACGAGGTGAACGCATATGGTGCGGGCAAAAAGTTCATGGAAGACTTCAAAAAGGAATGCAAGACTTCATGCCCATAGGATAATCTGGCGACGAGCATCGCGCAGAGCGTGGCTTTGGTGTGTCTTCGTCTTTGCTTGCAATAGCTAGACGACAATGGTGGAAAGTATGAATGCACAGCAGAAATGCAAATTTCGTGTCCAAGTCATTTCGGCGGTTTTGATCGAGCGATTTTCCGGCGAAGCCCTTTGGGCTGGCGTGAGGCCAAAGTACGTGGTCGCTCTCTTGCTCTTGGGTACCAAGGCAACGTATCATCCCCAGAGCGGATCAGCGTTTGAACTCACAGTACACCGAGTAGCGTTCTTTGCGATTGATAGCGTTACGAAAACCTTCATGGAAGGTGACGTTGTTGGCAAAGAATATGTCATAGAAGTGCAATCTGACCTTATTGACGAAAGGAAGCGGTTTTTCTTAAGTGTTGAATAATGTGGAGCGGTGTCAGAGAAGCGAGCATCGATACACAGCCACTCATGCGGATTGACGAGGTTTGATAACATCGTTGGTGAGCGCGTTTCTATGCGACAAAATACCTGGATTTGTTCCAGGGCATACCAATACAATGTATGCGGGCAAGTCTCCTGACCCGCTCCAGATTGGAGCAGAACATTACTTTAGAGTCGCAGCTGGTGGCAATGAAGTCTTTATAATACTTTTTCCGCGGAAGATATGGCAAATGAACCTATGGGCGGGATCTCGTCGTGGCACCCGGGGGCGAGCACGCCGTAAACTGTTCTCTTCATTCCACCTGGGATAGATCACCGAAACGAGCGCGTCTAATTGGTAATATCGGGTGACCCATGCATAATCTACATAATTTGAAATCGCTGTTGAAATAGGCCTTCTGAGTTTCTCAAGTACTGCCAAATTTGGGAGCAAAAATTCGTGGAGAAGCGGCGGAATTAGCACACAAGCCGATCTTAATGCAATGCCCATCACCGTCAAAATCAACAACCTTTCCCTTTGCCACCGCGCCAGCGGTGGTGTTTCGAAGGCGACGTTGCCTGATGTCTGTCTGACACCTCCGACGCCAACGCCGGTCGCATATCGCAATATCGCCTTCTCGAAAGATTTGGCCAAAGGCACAGCAACCGTTTTCGCCGATGGGGGCAATAGCATCGCGCATAATCCTTCGGAATTTGCAACCAGCATTGGGGACGAGCCTGGAACCGCCGGTGGCATAAAATCCGGAACCTTCATGAAGGAAGCGACTTGGTTGTCCTTCTCCATGAATGTGCGATTCGAGGGGCAAGGAGCTTGCCGGCATTCCGACAAGATGTTCCATAATCATGCGAATACGATAAACGCTGCCGGATTGGACAATCCCCCCGTCGGAGACGGCGACGCGGACTGTAAAGCGAAGTGGGATGCGGTGGATGCTGAGACCAAGCCCATTGTCGATGAACCGGACCACCAGAAGCGTAACAAGATGATTACCGAGAAGTATGCGTCATTGTATAAGAAAAACAACGACTACGAATGGGCCGCGCTTGCAGGTGTTGTTTCTCGACAAGCCGGATGCAATATGGTTGACGCGCAAAACGCCCGAGGCAACAGGATTGCAGGGGGCGATGGTTCGTTGATCAAGGGCGGTTCGGCCAAGGATGCCTACGATGCGCTCGGAGAAGCAAATCGAAACATTTTCAAGGATATTTATCCCAATCATCGTTTCTATGATCTCTACGGATGGGAGGCCCTCTTGAGGTGCAGCAATGCTGCTGGTCATCGCGTGCCGGACAGTTTGAAGGAAGCATTCAAAAAGATGGAGGAGGCGAAAAGCAAAACGGGAGCGGAGAAGGCGCGTGCCATACGTGAAGCTTCCGATAAGATTGCGGAGTATGAGCAGGCAGTGGTCGTGCAGAACTCAGTCTATTCCGTTGAGAGATTCAAGAATGTATTGGATTCCAATGAGTATTGGTCTTCGGGTCTGACGTCACCTTTGGGAAGCTTCTTTGGCGCCAAAACTCCGCAAATATCACTGTCGAGCGAGTGCGGGGCGAATAATCCCATCATGTTCGACGGGAGCATCAACAACCCGGGTGATCGTGTGAAGTTCTATCACAAACTCATGGACGAGTGGACGAAACAACGAAATGCCGACCCGACGGGTTGGTCGAACATGTACGACAACATCATCAATTGGTCGCGAGGCACGAATGCGGGCAGCAGCAAATTCATCGGCGCAGGCGGTGAGTTTGGCGGTGGTGGCGCGAGCGGTAAATGGTAAGATCGTGTGTGAAGATGGAACAACCGAAATGAGCCTGAAAACGATTCCCACGATTCGCGCCCACCTAAGCAAGCCATTTTCGAGCGTGATCGGCGCCGGCACCTATACATTCGATGAGTCGCGTATCAAAACCATGCGAGATAGAGCCATTTATGTTGTCGAGCAGCCGTGTCGGATGATTTACGACGAACCAGAACTCGTTTTCGAGGCGTCACCGGGACGTTATGTGTGGATGACGATTGTCGCGGGCAAAGTCGTGGAAATACTTGCGGGGATCGTGGAACAGGCTCTTTCTTTGAATTTGGTATATGAACAGGCTTTGCAGATCGACAACATTCTCCAATCCCTGCCATTTGAGGAAGGTCAATCAATCGAATTGCGCCTTGCCGACATACGGAAGGAAATGGCCGCAGTGGTTTCTCAGCGGTATGAACTGCCAGTGGCCAGGTATTGGCGAAATGAAGTCGAATGGACTCTCCGACTCGATTGGCTTGGCTCGAGTGCTCCGTCGCGGGAGAATGCCTATGTTCTCGTGATGAGGTGGTCGAGCAAATCGATCGAGGATCGTTGTATGGATCAACTATACCGAAAACGTTCGGCAATTCATGGCGACGAAAACAAGGCACTTCCGATGTCGGTGTGGATGACACAATCAAAGGAACTTTAGGCGTCATGACAAACAATCGAGGTCAGGTACTGCTGCTCGACGCAATTGCTGTCGATGACGAGCAATCGTGTAACTCGGGCTTTGCAGAAACGTTTGTGCAGCAGATGCTCGCTGAAGACGACGCACAGCAGTACATGAGTCCGTCCCCCTCTCCTATCAACGGCATCCTCATCGGCCGCGTTATTGCCCTCGATTCCCCCGCCAGTCCTCGCGTCACCTTCCCCAATGCACCCCCGGACGGTGTCCTCGCACGCGCGATGCTCACGCTCACGCCGGAGGACATCGGTCGCGAAGTCGCCTTGATGTTCGAGGGCGGGGACCCTTCGCGTCCCATTGTCATGGGGCGTATGGCAATGCCGGATGCCCAGGAAAAACCTCCGCGCATCGAAGCCGAAGTCGACAATCGCCGCGTTGAAATCGAAGCCCAAGAGCAGCTCGTTTTACGCTGCGGTGAATCGAGCATCACGCTCACACGGGCGGGGAAAATCATTATTCGCGGCAAATACGTTCTTTCGCAGTCCGCCGGCGTCAACCGCATTCAAGGTGGCTCGGTCGAGATCAATTGATGAACGGACGCCACTTTGCCATCCACCAGGTTGGCAAGCAGGCGTCCATGCGTTCGTTCGTCGCGACATCACTTCTTCTTTTTCTTGCTTTTCAGTGTATAAAACTGGTTGCCCGCTTTTTGCTGGTACTCCTCAAAATCCCCTCCCGGCGCGCCCGATCCCGCTGTTCTCCAACCATACAGTCCAGTCGGGCAAGGATCTGCGGGAGTCGCCATCATCGCTACGGCGTTCGCCACCCCGATGAGGTCGGCGTAGGCGCCTTGCTTCGCGTCATCATCGTCATTGCACCGGTCGATAATCCGATCCAGTCGCTCCATCTTTTTTTGGGCAATCGTCGGGTAACCATCAAAGCCCGCAAATTGTCCTTTGGCCGTCACAATGCCGGCATACGTGCCATTCACTGCGCCAAAGCGCTGCGGATCGGTTCGCCGGTTTTCAATCACGATACGCATCCACTGCATGCTCATCATCACCGCAGCCGCATTGTAGCCGGCGTCATCAGGCGTCAGGTTTTCGGCCAAGAATAGCAGGGCAAGCATCTTATATGGTTCGGTGGTAATGACTCCAAACCGCGGACCGACGTCAACCCCCAAGGTTATGGCGTCCGGGGCATGCACCGCCGTGACGATTGCGCTTCCGACGTTCCCGATTTGCAGGTCGACGGTCCACATCCCTTTTGAACCATCCTGGAGCGTTTTCGAGAGCTTTGCAGATATGACCGCCGGGTTGTTGCTAACGAGTGTAATCTTGTTTCGATCGCCACCGGCGTTGGTCAGGTATATTCGTTTGTTCTGGACCTTTTTGTCCGCTGCGGCGTGTACCTTCAGCGGATTGGGGATAGGGGTTGTCCCGTCTTTCTTCGTAAACATCAGCATACGTTGACCTCGCACTATGTTCTGCCGCTCGAGAGCCATTACCTGTAATCTGGCAAGAGTTCAAAAGTAATGCTCTGCCAAACCCAAATCACGCCCCCCTCCCACTCCGCACCAATCCCGCCACCTCTTTCGCCAACCCCACATCCCCCGCCATTTTCTTCGCCCAAATCCGCATAACCGGCTTGAGCGCTTCTTCCTGAATGCACAAC
>CAYSYX010000283.1:0-12292 GCA_964435055.1 uncultured Polyangium sp.
CCGGTCAAGCCGGGCAATTCGAGGCGACGGTCACGTATTATGGCGAAACGGACTTCAAAGGGCGCATTCAAAGCTACTTCGATGCGCTCGAACCGGGGAGCGTCGAGCGTTGGGTCGGTCTGAATCAATCCGAAATCATGCGCATGAAGGCCGCCTTCAAGACGCGCGAAGGTTATGACGTCGACGATCCGGATCGCGCCGGGAGACGCGAGCAAACGGCGCTCGCGGAGCTCAACGATATCGCCTCGGGTTTGTCCGAAATCAAAGCGCGGCTCGGCAAGCAGCCCGAGAAAATCGTCGCGACGAGCATCGATGAATTGGCGGAGAAGATTCGGCCGTTCATTGCGTTGAAGGATACGAAAAATGGCAATCGTCCTTATCCCGGGGTTCGAGCGGTAAAACTCGTGACGGTCACGATTCCGGTCGAAGGGGCGATGCCCGGTGTGGAGCTGATGGACTTGCCGGGGATCGATGCGCCTTCGGACAAAGCGCGACGGGATACGGAAGAAGCTTTGACCAACGAAGTCGACGTGACGATTTTCGTAAAAGACGTCACGCGTCCGTCGCTCGTGCGTAATGAAGTGGAATTGCTCCGCATGGCGCAAACCTCGGATCGCAGTATATCGCTCAAGGATCGGATCTTCGTGGTGCTCACGAAGGTCGATCTCTTCGATCACGCCGATGAAAATGGCAATTGGCATTGGGCGTTGGCGGCGCGGAATTTTCGCGAACAGGGCGTGGATCGGATTTTTCCGTATTCCAAGATCTGGGCGCACCAAGGCGTCGATATGCAGCATCCCGTGGCCCGTCAATTGATGGACTTTTTCGGGACCACGACGCCGGTGACGGGCTTGGACAAACTGAAGGAAGCTGTCGAGCGGTATTTGTCGACGGACGTCGAAGCGTTGGATCGTAAAGTCACCGGGGCCATCAACGCCGAGTTTGGCGAAGTGGAAGCATTGCTTCGCGGCGTTCTCGTCACGGTCAAGGACGGCTTGAGCGATCGTGAATTCGAGCGCCGGGCGGAGCAAGTGTTCGACATGCATTACGAACACATTCGTTCGGGAGAAGATCCGATCGGCCTTTTGCCTGAGATTCGCAAGCGTTTGTCCTCATTCATGGACGTCGAGATGAGCGAGGCGCAACGCGCGGCACGAGCGGCGCGGGCGGATGTGCGTATCGATCAAATTCGCAAGGATTTGCTCGCGCGCCTGACGCCTGAAGAAGCTGAAGCCAAGCGGCGGCAAATGCCCAGTCCGGGGCTGATGAATGAAACCGCCGTCGAAATCGAAATGCGCAAACAGATGCGCGAGCGTGTGGCTTCCCGAATCGCGGGGCTCGGCGAAGATTTCCGAAATACCGCTCGGGAAAGCGTCGAACGGATGCTTCACGAGATGTTTGTCGAAGCAACATTCGAGGGCGGAAAGCTCGATTTCTTGTTGCCTGGCGGCAAGAGCCTGATCGAGCGTATCGATGCGCTGGGCCGATCCGGGCATGTGTCGGAGAGCGTCGTTCGCTACCAAAACAATGAAATGGCGAAAGCGGACGTGGCCTTCGAGGTGCTTTCGCGTTATTTTGCGCGGCAGATCGTCGATATCCTGGATGCGACCGATCCGGGCGATCGTGAAGTGCGCGAGCGCGAAATGCGGGGCCTCGAGCAATTCTTCGGTATGGGGATTGCCGACAAGGCGCAAGCTTCGGCGACGAGCGGGGTGACGAACGTCGTCGGGACGGTGAAAGCCAAGCTCGGGTTTGGCGAAGAAGCCGCGCAACCCGGCCAGGAAAAACCATCGACCATTGGAGGATTTCCGACGGCGGGTGCGGCCATGCCCGTGGCCAAACCGGCAACGCCTGCGCCTGCGGCGGGATCGGTGGCTGCCAAGCCTACGCAATCTCCGGCAAGTGGTCGCGATTGGTCGAAGATGATCGAACGAGTGCGCCGCGACGTCGATCGCATTTGCGACTTTTTGGAAGCATTGGCCAAGCATCCTCGCGGATTGCAGAAATACCACGAAGAAGCCGTACGCACGGTGCACGATTCATGGCTCGATCGCGAGGGAGAGCAATCGTTGCGGCGTTGGGTGCGCAGCGAATGTTCGCGTATTTGGCCGCATAAGTTTGCAGCCATCGAAGCGGAAAAGGAACGAGCTCGCGCGGACATTGCGGCGCTCGAAGAGTTGTTCGGCGGTTCATCGGCCACGAACAACAGCGGAGGATGAGCGTGAATCACGATCTCGCGCGTTTGTCCAGTTACGTGCGGTTTTACCAAACCGTCGTGAATCAAATTGGTTCGGCGCACCAAAACATCGAACGCACGCACGAAACCGTCAAATCGGCGCTCGCACCTTATGCCGAGGCGCTTGCGCCCGTGGGATTTGCTCCGCTCGATGGGGCGATGGCGGGCGCGAAAACGTATCGCGCTGAATTCGCCGAATTGTGGTGGCCGGTCGACGAAAAAGATTTGTCGGATATGAACGACATCTACGAAGTCGTCGGTCGATTCTGCTTTCAGGGCGACGACAACGAGAATTTGCAGCACGTCCAGTGGCTCGTTGCGGGGGCCCGGAACGAAATCGTCAATCAGCGGGCGCGCCTCGCTGATTTGCGCGAATTGCCGTCCAAAGCCAAGGCGGCGGCGGCGCGCATTTGGGCGTCGGAGCAAGCTCGCGCCGCTGCCGAAAGATCCAAGAAGCTCGCGGAGTTCGAGCCGCTTGCGGAGACCGTGGTGACGCGCGCAAAACAAACGCATGATGCGGTCAAGGCGGTTCCATTTCCGGATTTGTCGGTCGCGGAATCCGCGGCCGAGGAATACAAGAAATATGCGACACGTCTCGATCACGTGTATCAGACGTGTTTGCCATTTCTTCGCAAAGCGATCAGCAATCTGTACGCGTTTGTCGAATGCGAACCCGGCGCATCGTGGCCCGACGTTTTGCCGGTGACCAAAGAGCTGCCCCCCGAGCTCGTGACCATCCCTCCGACCGGATCGGACGAACTCACGAAGGCCCGGGCAAGCGTAACGGCATTGGCTGAAGAGGAAATCGCGCTGGGTCGAGCGAGAGATTCGGTGGCGACCATGGCTGCGCGCCTCGAAGGCGAGCTTGCCGCCGCGCAAATGAAAGACGCGGAGCTCGAACAGGAAATCACGACGGCCCATTTGGTGCTGGACGCGTGTTTGTCTCGGGAGCAGATGGAAAGTTTGTCCCAGCAGATAACGGAATTATCGGGACAACGTGCTCTTCGGGTCGAATCGACGGGGGCGGTGCTTTCGCGTCAGCGGCAGATCGAAGCGGCGGGCAAACTGTTGGAAGAGGAGTTGCGCAAACGCGGACAGGACTTCACGGCGCTCGAAGCGGAGATCGCCGCGTTACGAAAAGACGAACCCGTGCTGTTTGGCAAGGACGAATGGCGGGCGCGATTGGGAGCGCTCGAGGAGCAGAAGACGGCGCAACAGGGGGTCATTGCGCAGCGTACGGCGCAGCTTCATCAGGCGCAGATCGAGTATTCGAGTATTTCGGTGGAATTGCAGACGGAGCAGCAGAAGCAGGCTCTTTTGGAGCGGCAGATTGCCGAGGTGCAGGGGAAACTTGCGCAATTCGAGACGCTCGGACGAGAAATCGGTAACAAGCTGGGCTCGTCTCGACCATCGCGAAATGTGACGTCGGAGCAAGCGCGGGACGCGATTTTGGCGCTGCAAAAGGCAAAGGTCGAATTGGCGGAGCGGATTGAAAAATGCCGCGTGGAAATGCGCCATCAAAAAGACGAAGCTGTTCGAGTATTGGCGCGCGTAAAGCAAATCGGGGTCGAGCGGCAGCATGTCATGGCGATGGTGCAAAGTGCTGAAGTTGCGGCGACACAAGGCCGCGAAGAGGCGTTGCGCCAATTGGCGCTCGAGCGTAAAGCGGGTGTCGAGCGCCACGTGGCTGACGTGCTGGGAACACTGGAAAAATCGGTCGCGCACGTGGGTCAAGTGTTTGTCGAACCAGCGCGTGCGGTCGTCATCCAAGCGACGGAGCCGCGAGCGGATGCTTCCGACAAGGTGGCGGCGGCGGCGGACGGTGTTGCGCCGATCGTGGACAAACTCCATGCCGAATTGGATTCGGTGCTTTTGTCGGAGGACGCGACGTTGGGGCAAGTTCAGCGTGAGTTTTGCGATGTTGCCGTCGATGCGTGTCGAACGGCTTGGATCGGCTGAGGCGAATTTGCAACAGCGCGAATGCCATTGCGCAACAAAAATTGTGTCGCGACCGCTTGCGCGGAGCCTTGAAATTCGATAGATACCCCGTGCGCATTGGCGCTCTTTCTTTGGGCATTCAGGGTATTTCGAGATTATGCAGGGAAACGAGCTCGTAGCGGTGACGCGTCCTTTCGCTCGTGAGGACCGGTGGCGAAGTATCGGGCATGTCGTGTCGACATTCGGCCTATTGGCAATGGCGACGGCGATGGCGGCATTGTCGCCGCATTGGGCTTTGCGGGCGCTCGGCATGGTGCTCGAGGGGCTCTTGATTGTCCGCGCATTCATTTTGGCGCATGATTTCCAACACGGAGCGATTCTGCGCAAGAGCCTCGTCGGTTCATTGCTTTTTTCGCTTTATGGGACGCTCGTGCTGACGCCTCCGCGAGTGTGGCGGGCGACGCACAATTATCATCATGCGCATACGGCCAAAATCGTCGGGGCGCAGATTGGTTCGTATCCCGTCATGACCGTGGAAATGTGGCGACGGGCTTCTCGCGGCAAACGTATTGCCTATGCCATCGCTCGGCACCCGCTCAACATTCTTTTCGGCTATTTGACGATTTTCCTCGGAGGCATGTGCGTCGGGGCATTCGTGCGCAATCCGCGCGAGCATTGGGATTCCGCGATCGCTTTCGTCGTTCACGTCGCCTTGCTCGTCGCATCGACGCATTTCTTCGGCTACGAGATGACGTTGTTCGTGCTCGTGGGGCCGCTCTTCATCGCGTGTGCATTGGGTTCGTATCTGTTTTATGCCCAGCACAACTTCCCCGGCGTATTCATGCAGCCCCGCCAAACGTGGACATTTGCCCGAGCCGCGATTGAATCGTCGAGTTTCATGCGTTGCGGTGCGATCATGAGCTTCTTTACCGGAGACATCGGTTATCACCACGTTCACCATTTGAATGCGGCGATTCCGTTTTATCGATTGCGCGAAGCCATGGCCGCCATTCCGGAACTTCAAGTCGAACCGCAAACGAGTTTGTCACTACGCGACATTCGCGCGTGCTTCAACTTGAAGCTTTGGGATCCCCAAGCGGGGAAAATGGTCGGATTCCCCGGCGAATGAATGGGGCTTGATTCGGCGCAAACAGCGAGGGCGGGAAAGGGGGATCGGGCGTTCGGGAATCCCCCGGCATCGGGTCAGGCTCGGCCGCGCAACATCAATTGCCAATAAAGGAACGGCAGACCGTATCGTTTCAGCAGATACATGTCATAACGTTCTTTCTGCGTGTTGATGTACGGGATCGACGGCGTCGGTTTGCCATCGTAATCGAATTCGGCGAGGAGCACGTGGTCGTGAGAGGTCACGAGCGGGCAGGACGAATAACCGTCGTACTTGGCGGTCAGCTCTTTGCCGTTCATGAATGCCAATAGGTTTTCGACGAGTACGGGAGCTTGTTTTCGAATTGCGGCGCCAGTGCGGGATGTGGGCAGCGACGACGCATCGCCAAGGCAAAAGATATTGGGGTATTGAGGATTTTGCAGCGTGAGTTTGTCCGCGGCTGCCCAACCTTCGGGCGTCGCCAAAGGACTACGTTTGATGAAATCCGGCGCGCTTTGGTGCGGAACTGCGTGGAAGATGTCGTAAGGAATCGTGACGCGCTCGATTTTGCCTTCGACGTTGCGCGAGAAAACCGCTTCTTTCCGATCACCGTGGACCTCGACGAGATCATGATCGAAGCGAGTATCGATACCATAACGGGCGACCACGCCCTCCAATACGGCTCGGAATTCGGCGACGCCGAAAATCGCTTTGCCGCCGGACGCAAAAATCACGTGGCTGTGTTTGGCGACATGGCGCCTTTGGAAATGGTCGCAAGCCAAATACATGATTTTTTGCGGCGCTCCGGCGCACTTGATAGCGCCGAGCGGATGATTGAAGAGCGCCGTGCCGCCGCGGAAATTCTCAATGAGGCGGGCTGTTTTCGGGGCGAGCTCGAACAAGTAATTGCTCGAGACGCTGTCCGTTTTCAAGGCTTCCCGTAGGCCCGGTACACGATCCCAATCGAGTTGGATGCCCGGTGCGACGACGAGAAAGTCATAACCGACTTTCTTTCCCGACCGTGAAGTCACGGTTTGGGCGACCGGATCGATTTCCTCGACAAACTCTTTGATCCACTTGACGCCCTCGGGAATATAATCCGCTTCGCTGCGTACCGATTCATCGGCGGAAGCCAATCCGGCGCCGACGAGCGTCCAGAGCGGCTGATAATAATGTTTTTCCGAAGGTTCGAAGATGGCGATATTTTCCTCGCCGTGTTGCGCCAAACGCGCGGCAACCGTAATGCCTGCCGTGCCGCCACCGATGATGACGGTGCGATATCGTTCTTTGGCTGTGTTTGGTTTTGCTGTGGCGTGTACATCCGTGTGCATGGCAGTCATCTGCGTGCGTCCTTCTTCTCGGTCCACGACATTTCTTGGCAACATCTGTGCCAATCGAAGGAAATGGAGTCGCCCTGTTATTCGCGCAGTCACACCCAAATGTAAAGTGAAACGGTTACTTTTTGCGTTTCGCGCTTGTTTCACCGCGCATTTTGTGGTCACGGAATTCCTTGCGCTTCGAGCAACGCGCGCTAAAGCCCAACGTGATGAACGAGCCGACCCAACGGATTTCGTGGTTGAGCGCAATGTTATTCAGCTTGTGCCTCGTCGGTTGCGGCCGTGGGCAACCTCCACCGGAAGCTCATTCTCAGCCTTCGGCGCCGACGGCTTTGGTGATGTCGACGTCGATGCCAGGTGCCGGGACAAACGCGGCGACGACGGCGGAGTCCGGCGGTCAACCACCTGCCGCACGAGCAGCCGACGAACGCTGGCAACGCGCCAAGGGCGAGGATCTCGCGGACAAACAGGCTCTTGCCGAAGCGCTTGGAACAGCCGGGCTCGTGGACGCATTGGATGATGGTGGGGAAATCACGACGACCGCGCTCGCGTGTTTGCCGCTTGCGGATGATGCCGACTTGGCGCTCGGTCCACTCGCGAATCGTTTGCCTGGTGTGTCGCAGCAATTGCGTGAAGCCTATCTCACGGCGCTTTTGGGCATTGCGGGGCGTCCCGAACGGGCGCGGGAAAGTTTGGATCCCGAAGGAGCGGCTTTGGCGGGGGATGCGCTTATCGCCGCCGCGAAAAACGAGACTTTCCCTCGGGAGCATCGCGCATTGGCGATTTCTGCCGCCCGCGCGTTGGCCATGAAAAAACTCGTGGATGCGAACAAGATCCCAACGGACTTGGATCCTCCGTAACGGCACGCCGGCGCCTCGACGAATGGGGTTGTCGTCGACGAACGTTGCAGTTGTGCGATTCGGTGACGGCAAGTGTTTTCTTTTGATTCGGGTTGCGCTACCCTCGCGCTCGTGACGACTCCCTACGCGAGCGAAGCTTTTCTGCATCAGATTTTGGCGAAAGCGCATGCGGCCGACGCGAGCGATGTGCACTTGAAGGTGGGGCAACCGCCTGGCGCACGAGTTCGCGGAGATATCGTGTATTTCCGCGCCGAACCTCTCGAGCCGAAGGATACCGAAGCGCTCGCGCGGCTCATTCTTGCTCAACGTTCCGCATCGCGAGCGTCTCTTTCGGGAATTCGGGAAGTCGACGTTTCTTATGAAGTGCCGCAGCTTGGCCGATTTCGCGTCAATGTATATCTGCAGCGCGGTTCGCTGGCGATTGTGATGCACGTCATTCCTCGCGAATGTCCGACATTCGATCAATTGCGATTGCCCCCGACGGTCCGTGCTTTGGCTGATCGGCAGCGCGGATTGGTGTTGATTGCCGGTCCCGCAGGTCAAGGGAAGTCCTGGACGCTTGCGTCGATGGTTGCCCATATCGTTGCGACGCATGCAAAGCATGTCGTGACCATTGAAGACCCCATTGAATTCGTGCACACGGACGGTCGGTCGAGCGTCAGTCAACGCGAAGTAGGAGCCGACACGGATTCGTTCGAAACGGGTATTCGTGCGGCGTTGCGCCAAGATCCAAACGTCTTGATGGTGAGTGAAATCGACGATCACGCGACGCTCGATGTCGTGCTGCAAGCGGCGGAAACCGGCCATTTGGTGCTTACGACCATGCATACGGCCGATGTCGAACGGACGATTGGACGAATGTTGTCCATGAGCTCGAATCCCCAGGAAACGCGCGATCGCTTGAGTGAATGCCTGCAAGGTATCGTTGCTCAGCGGCTGCTTCCTCGTGCCGATGGAAGTGGTCGCATTCTCGCCACGGAAGTGCTCACGATGACGAGCTCGGTGCGTAGTGCAATCAAAAGGCCGGATCAAAACCCGACATTGCATGAGCTCATGGATCGCGGCGTCGCGCTGTATGGCATGCATTCGTTTTCCATCGATATTCAACGCCTGGAAAAAGAAGGATTGATCGACGCCGAAGCTGCTCGATTGGCGCTGTCTTATTAGCGTTACTTCGCCGGTTTATCGACAAGCGCAATATACGAAGCGGCGGAGCATTGTCGGCAGCAAACGATTCGCGGGGATGAGCAATGCTTGTATGCGCCCGATTTTCTCGAGATTGGGGCGGATACGCTCGCAGCGGTACCGGTGCACTGATCTATTTGTGAAAATCGTATTGGTAACGACCGTCCATCTCGTTGCATAAACTGCAAAATTCAGTTATCTCCTCTTTCGTATGTCCGCACGGTGAGTGCATTGGGACATTCTTGGAGGAGAGAAACGTGAAGAGAGCGATTGCTTATTTGTTCGGCTTTGTCGTGTCGTCGGTTGCCGTGGGTTGCGGCGACGATACGCCCAATCCAAATCCTACCGGAGGTTCCGGCACGGACGGTTTGGCCCTGGAGAACCTTGGTGGAGAGGCCACGAAGGCCTATTGCGCCACGATGTTCTCGTGTTGCACCTCCATGGAGGTTGACCAGCTTTTTCAAATCACCGGCGGCAGGCCGGCAGATGAGGCGGACTGTATCGCGAAGTTTCAAATGCTCAAGGAAGCGGCGATTCTTGCAAATTACCAAGATTCCGTCGACCAAGGGCGAATCAAATACGATGGCGTCAAGGCTGCCGAGTGCATGGCGGAAGCGAAGAATGATTGCGCCACCGTTCACAGCCTCGCGATATTCGGCAATGATTCCGCCGCTTGCAAAGCGACATTCGTCGGGCTCGTGGCGGATGGTGGCGGCTGCTTGACGAACTATGAATGCGCTTCACCCAAAACGTGGTGTACGGGTATCGGCCCGAACGGGGAGCTTGGCAAATGTATGACGTGGCCAAAGGCCGGCGAGGAATGCTTGGACAAGTCGATCTGTGACGACGGATTGGTTTGTCTGTACCAACCAAGCGGGAAATACGTCTGTGCGGCCCCTCTGCCGACGGGTCAACCTTGCACCGGCGATGGTGCCGAATGCATCTCGGGATTGTGCGGTGCCTCGAATATGTGCGAGGACTTGCGTCCGGTCGGTTCACCCTGCATGTCGTTCTCCGAATGCAAGGATGGTTATTGCGATGGCCCGACGATGAAGTGTGTGGCGCTCGTGGCTGATGGTGATGCTTGCAATGACTTTACCGAATGCCAGTCGAAGACGTGCGACGCGATGACCATGAAATGCGTGCCCGATCCTCTCGCATCGCCTGCTTGCGACGGGATGTGACCTGGATTGAAGCATTCGATACGGCGATAATTTATCATCAATTTCGCCGCTGCCCGCTCGTTTCCTCTCGTTCTCTCGATATGCACTCGCGCCTGCGGCATTGATAACAACAATCGCCAATTGCGTGTGGAACCCATTGACGAGCGCTTTGTCGTTGTGCCACTGTGCATGCGTCGCCGATTTTTTGGCACATTCCGGAGGCTTTACATGCATCGCAATCACGTCGTTTTCTTATTTTCGTCCCTCTTGTGCATAACGCCCGCGTGTCTCAGTTTGACGACGACCGAGAACACGGGAAAGACAAACTCGGCGACCGGAGGCACCGGCGGCGAGACTGGGTCGAGCAGCAGTTCCGGGACTGCCGGCACGGCAGGCGCGGGAGCCACGGGAGCCATGGGAGGAGGCACGGGAGGCGCCGGCGGGGCAATCAGCTCGAGCAGTTCCGGAAATGCAAGCAGTTCCAGCAGCAGCAGCAGCAGCGGAAGTGTTTCCCCGTTCTCGGGATGGACCAGGCGCAGGCCTGTGATCATCCAGCCCCTCACCGAGCAGCTTGACAATTACATGTTGCTCGTTTCCGTGACGCAAGATGCGCAGATCGGTATGGATGCAAAGCTCGACGGCGACGACCTCGTATTCACGGACTCAGATGGGGCGACGGTTCTCCCGCACGAAATGGAATTCTATAACGTCGTCAATGGCGCGGCGGATTTTGTTGCGTGGGTTCGCGTTCCACAAATTCCGATGGCGGGAAAAACCATTTATCTATACTGGGGCAAACCCAACATCGGGCCGCAGCAAGATGCGGGAAAAACGTGGCAAGACTTTGTTGCGGTGTATCACTTGCAAACCAATTTCAATGATTCCACGATAAACGCTCATCACGGCACCGTTCTGGCGCCTTCGGGTCCGAGCCCCTCCACGGAACCTGGAGTCATCGCCAATGGGAAGAGGTTTCCCGGTGGATCGCTGGCGGAAGTCGCGTCCTCGCCGGATTTCGATTGCGCAAATACGCCGTGTACGATTACGGCGTGGATCAACAGCTCGACATTGCAAACTTCGCATGTCGTCGATCGTTATGTTTCGGGCGTGCCTTCATCAGGTTGGTACATCGGTACAACCGATACGATGAGCGAATTTGGTTTTGCCGGGGATAGCCCGCTTTTCATGAACAACCCCGCGGCTACAGACGCATGGTATCACGTTGCCGCTGTTGTTTCGCAAGCCGTAGGAAAGTTCTATATCAATGGCGTTCTCGAAGAAACCGACACGACGTTCAGCGGCATTGTTGATGCCACTTCGCCCCTTTACCTCGGTACCGGCAGCCCATCGACGTACTTTTTCCACGGCAAACTGGACGAAGTGCGCATTGCTCATACGACTCGCAGCGACGCCTGGATCAAGGCGGAGTATCGCAATGCCAAACTCCCGGACCAATTCGTGACGCTCGGACCGGTCGAGATGTTTTGATCGCCAACCGTGACCGTGCTCCGGGTTGCGTCGGCAACGGATTGCGGCGCAGACCACCTTATTGATGTTCTCTTGATGGTTGAACGATGAACTCGTTTGGCGCAGGGACATCATTACGAGGCGCATCACGGACCAGCTCCGACATTCCTACCCGGGCGCTGTAAACGAATTTTCACGAACGCATCGTAGTCAAGGCCCAACTTCGGCTGCTTTTCCCAGGATTCGAAGTGGCGCGGATCGTGGCACAGCCATTGCTGAATGGCTCGGCATCGCTTCGAACTTGGGAGTTGAGCATGAAAAACGTTTGTCTTCGCGTAGGCATCGGCTTGATGATCGGCTTGTTGGGCGGCTGTTTCCTTGGACCTCAAAACGATGGTTATCAAGTGGCTCCGCCGAATACGGTGGGCGGCGGGAGCGTGAATGATCGGACGGAGCTTGGTGGTTCGGGCGAACCCTTGTTGACGGGCGTGATGGAGGTTTCTCCGAGCGGCAATTTCGCCGTCATGCAGCGGAATACGCTCACGGTTTTACTGGACGTCAAGAACCAGGTGGCGCGTGAATTCCCTATGAAACTCTCACGTGTCGTGCTCTCCAAAACGGCCGATATTGCTTATGCCATGTATGGAGATTCCACGCTCGTCGCGCTCGATCTCAATTCGGGGGGACTCGAAGCGTGGCGTACCTCGCGCACGTTTTCCGGAGTTTCACTTCTGCGAGTATCGGACGATTCCAAGTCCCTCGTCGTCGTCGACGGAACCAAAGCGGTATCGATTGATCCTATGACCGGAGCGGTGAAAGGCGATGTCGAATTGCCCTCGTCGGCGAGTTATGGCGAGTTTTTGCCGAATGGATCGCAGATCCTGATTGCCGGACATACGGTATTCACCGACCACGTGCCGGCGACGCCCGTTTCGCTGGTCGACCTGCAAAAAATCACGGTCAAGAATGTATCCGTTCCGAATTGCGAAGCACCCATTTCC
>CAYSYX010000284.1:0-12260 GCA_964435055.1 uncultured Polyangium sp.
TCGGAACGGGCGTTGTCGTATCGACGCTCTACCCCGGCGTCACCAAAACGGAATTCAACGACGTGGCCGGGGCCAAACATCCGCCGCTCATGGAGGCATCCGTATTGACGGCCGACCAGGTTGCGCACATCGGCCTTTCGGGGATGTTCCGAGGCAAACGCAGCATCGTGCCGGGGATCATCAACAAGATCAATGCGTTCTTCAGCCAGGTTTTTCACCGCGGATTCATCACGCATGTCGCGGGAACGCTCTTGAAGAAAGCCAACGGTCACGGTTGACGGTTCGGAGCGTTTTTACTTGACGCATCGCGGATGTCGCTCGGACAATCTGCGGTCTACGTTGTGGGGAATCCATGTCGGAACAGCGCGAACTCAATCCTTATGCGGCGCCGAAAGAGGGCCATAAGTCGGCAAAGCGAACCAAGAAAAAGGCTCGAAGCGGCAATGCCGACGAAGACACGATTCAGCAAATCGTGCGCTCATTTCAAAAGACGCGCTCGTGGATCGCGTTTTTCGGAGTTCTGAGCTACATCGGTGCCGTCATCGCGGCCATTGGCGGAGCTTTCGTAGCGTTCATGTCGACCCAAGCGCGTGGGCCATTCGCAGCGCTCGGTCCGGGTGTGTTGCTCATATACCTGGTCCTGGCCATCGTATACGTTGTTTTCGGCGCCCGACTGCTTCGCTATCGCGACGCCATCGACGACGTCATTCGGAGCGAAGGGCAAATCGAGCATATCGGCAATGCCATCGAACGACAGGCTCAATTCTGGAGCTTGGCTGGACAAACTTTCGTGGCCTTGTTGATTCTGTACGGCATCGTGGCGATCGTTGGCGCCGCTGTCGGAGTCGCATCGATCCGCTGATCGCAATTCAGCTCAACGCAAGCTGGTCATCACTTCGGCCACGCATTCGAGCGTACGGCGACCGAACCCTCGTGCGCGATCCGGAGAAAAGCCGTCGGCGGGCGGGACGTCTTTGAACGGCATTTCAATCGTCATCGACAAACAATCGAATCGTTCACCCACCCAATTGTTGCCGATGCTCAGGTCGCCTTTTCCCGGATCATTCGGACCATAATCGTGGTCCGGGGAAAACGCGCGTTCGACCTGGGAAAGATGCCGGGCAAATCGTCTTTCCAAGCGGTACAACCGATCCGAATAATGCGGATTGCCCACGCAGCCGACCGCAAAAATGCACGGCTCCGTTTCATCTCCATGCAGATCCAAAAATAAATCGACGCCGCGCTGTTCCATGGCCGAACGTACGGCGAGCACTTCGGGACTCGATTGAGAATTGGGAAAAGCCCATTCGCGATTGAGGTCTTTGCCGGCCGCGTTTGTCCGAAAATTACCCCGCGCGCTTCCGTCGGGATTGACGTTTGGCACAACGAACACGACGCACCTGTCGAGCAAGGCTCGCGTGCACATATCGCCTCCGTCCATGAGCCGCTGGATCATGCCCTCCGCCAGAAATGCCGACATGGTTTCGCCCGAATGTTGTCGCGCCGAAATCCAAATATGACGTTTGCCCGGGGTATCTTGGCCAAACCGAAGGAGGTCAATGGAACGTCCCTCGAGGCTTCGACCAATCGATTCGACCTGCGCCCACGGAACGCTCGCGACCTTCGCCAGCAGGGCTCGTTGACGTTCGAGCGGATAGGCGCCGAAATAGGAATAATAAACGACGTCGCTTTCGGGGTGATGACGCAACAAAAGTCGCCGACCATCGAATTGGGTATCCACGCGAAACCATCGTTCGAGGTCGTACGAAGCGAGCGCGCGGTAATGGTGAAACGCATGCGGGTAGCTCGCGTCGCCGGCGTTCGTAATGGCCAGCTCGAGGTTCATTCCGCGCGCATGGCGCACACGAAAATGGAACCATTGCCGCAATGACGAAGCATTGTCGTGCTGCAACGAAAGCTCGGCATACGCGTTGTGTTTTCGCACGACGTGAATGTTGCCCCCACAAATCTCCGCGTCGATCAGCATGACTTCATCCTCGCATGAACGGTCAACCGCAGGAATCGGATCGTCAACCGACAATGCGACGTAACGACAACACCGGGCGATTGGCTTCACGGGACTTGTCGATATCGATCACGCCTTCGAGCACCCAATCGCCGTCGCCGGATTCGTCGACCAGGATTTGCGTGAATTCCCAGATGAACGGCCATTGACGAACTTGCGTGAAGTTTGGACTGCGCGCCGCCGGATCGGTGCGAATCTCCGAATGCTCGTTCCAATACGGCGCGAGCGTTTCTTCGAAACGACGAATCGTCCAGTCTTCCCCGCCCGCTTCGACGATGGCCAAAGCTTCTTCGTAATCGCGTTTCGCAAGCGCTCGCACGAGCGAAAACACTTCGTTTCGGAGCAATGCGACAAACGCTCGCGTGTCGCTCGTAATGTCGAACGTCCCTTTTTCTTCCGTTTGTCGTTCTGCAACCGGCACGGAAACACGCGACGGATCGCGCATCCGTTCCCACTCTTCGAGCAGCGACGAGTCGACCTGACGCACGATCGCGCCGAGAAAAATCGCCACATCGTCGACTTCGTCCGTCTTCATGTTGTCGGGCACCGTTTGCACGAGCGCCTTGTACACGTCGGACAAATAACGCAACAAAAGCCCTTCGCTGCGCTGCAATTCGTACTCGCGTATGTACTCGCCAAACGAGAACAAGTTCTCGAACATCTCGCGCGCGATCGACTTGGGCCGGATGTTCTCGCGCGCCACCCACGGATGATGCTTCGCAAACTCGTTGAACGTCTCGTACACGAAATCCGCAAGCGGTTTCGGGTAGTCCATCTTCTCGAGCTCCGCGACGCGATCCTCGAACTCCATGCCCGCTTGTTTGAGCTCAAACATCTTGAGCTTCTTGAGTTTGTCCAGTTGCTTTTGGAGGATGAGCTCGGGGTTTTCGAGGATGCTCTCGACCAGCGTGAGCATGTCGAGCGCGTAGGTTGGTGATTCCGGATCGAGCCTTTGTACCGTCTCGACGAGCCACAAACCGAGCGCGTGGTTGATGGAAAAGTCCTCTTGCAAGTCGATGTTGACGCGAAGTTTCCGGCCGGATTCGTGATGTCGCGGGAGCAATTCGACGATGCCTCCACGCACGAGCGAACGGAACATTTGCAGCGCCGTCTTCTTGTGAATGCGTCGTTGCGCGGGCGTTTCATGCACGTCGGACAGGAGTTTTTTCATCGCTCGACAACCATCTCCTTCGCGCCCGAGCACGTTGAGGAGCATGCCGTGAGAGACGGAAAAACGTGAGACGAGCGGCTCGGGATCGGAGGCGACGAGGCGATCGAAGGTGGCGCGATCGAAGTGTACGTAGCCTTTTTCCGGCGGCTTTTTCCGCACGATGCGCTTCTTTTTGACCGGGTCGTTTCCGGCTTTGGCTTCGAGGCGCAGGTTATCGATGACGTGTTCCGGAGCTTGCGCGACGACGGTTCCGAGGTTGTCGAAGCCTTTGCGTCCGGCGCGTCCGGCGATTTGTTGGAAGTCGCGGACACTCAACAAAGCCGTCTTTTGCCCGTCGAATTTGCAGAGTTTGGTAAACAAAACCGTACGGATCGGGATGTTCACGCCGACGCCGAGCGTGTCCGTTCCACAGATGACTTTGAGCAAGCCCTTCTGCGCCAATTTCTCGACGAGCAGACGGTATTTCGGGAGAAGTCCGGCGTGATGAAGGCCCACGCCGTGGCGAAGAAAACGCTGAAGTTCTTTGCCGTAAGGGCTGTCGAAACGAGCTCCGGACAAGATGTTGGCGATGGCGCGTTTGTCCTCTTTCGACGTGTAATCGAGGCTCATCAAGTTCTGCGCTTCTTCGGCGGCGGCCCGTTGCGTGAAGCAAACGATGTAGACCGGAGCGCGATCTTTCTGGACGAGATCGTGCACCGACTCGTGCAGAGGGATCTCGCGATACTCGAAGTCGAGCGGCACCGGACGTTCACGCGAACGGACGAGCGCGGTCTCCCGACCCGTGAGGTCTTCGAGAATTCGGCTGAATTTTTCGGTGTCTCCAAGCGTCGCGGACATGAGCAGGAACGTGGCGTTGGGCATCGTCAACAGCGGCACTTGCCACGCCACACCTCGCTCGCGATCGGCGTAGTAGTGAAATTCGTCCATGATCACGAAGTCGATGCCGGTATGAGCGCCTTCACGCAGCGCCATATTCGCGAGGATTTCAGCGGTGCAACAGACGATGGGTGCGTCCCGGTTGACCGAGGCATCACCGGTCATCATGCCGACGTTGTCGGGGCCGAAGTCGCGACAGAGCGCGAAGAACTTTTCGTTGACGAGGGCTTTGATGGGGCAGGTGTAGAAGGAGCGTTTGCCCTGGCACATCGCGAAAAAGTGCATCGCGGTGGCGACGAGCGACTTGCCCGATCCGGTGGGGGTGTTGAGGATCAGGTTTTTCCCGGCAACAATCTCGAGGAGCGCTTCTTCTTGCGCGGGGTACAGCTCGAGGTTTTTCTCGGCCACATAGTCGAGAAAGCGGTCGAAGATGTCGTCGGGCGAAGTTTTTTCTTCCGAACCCGGGAGACGTTTGGCCAAAGGTGCCGAGGTGGGATCGCTGGAGGAGAGCACGGCGGCGTCATGCCATGAAAAAGGTCTTTCGGGGGCGAAACTGCGCTGGAAAATGCAATGGGCTGGAGAAGTCGACGGCGAACGAGCACGATCCCGCGATTGAACAACCGGCGCTTCGCGTCACCTTCAGCGCTCTGCGCCCCAAACCCCGGGTTGAACATTTGGGGCTTCGAGTCGCCTACGGCGCTCTGCGCCCCAAACCCCTTTGCCGCAGAGCCGCGGTTGCGCTAGGGCGGAGGAGGAAGCGTTGTCTGGTAGGGTGAAAAACGAAAGGCTCCTACGAAGAGCCGACCGAGACGATTGGGTTGGTTGTTCCATCAACGGACATCTGGCGCACGAGCCGGAGTTCGGGGCATGATGGTCGTGCAGCGTGCGTGTCGTGGTGTGCGAGGGAGATGAGGCGTGAGCGCGGAGAAGCAGAACCCCAGCAGCCCATCCGGTGGGGGACCGGACGGCGCAGCCGATGCGACGAATCACGCGCCGGAGAGCGTGCGCACTGGTGTCGTCACTTCGCATGGTGAGCGAGAAAAGCGCGCGTACGTCGCTCCGGTTGAAGTTCCTCGTCGACATCAGCGGCTGGCCACGATCGACATGTCGAAGGTGCGCATCGCGCCCGACATGAAAGTTCAGCAAGTCGATCCACGACACATGCCGACGACGAAAATGGACATTCCTCCCGGGGGAATTCGTCCGCTTCCTCCGCCGGCAAACGCTGAAGTGGGCGATCCGCAATCGGCATCGAAGCCTGCGGCGGGCGGAGCGAGTCCTTGGTCGCACAATGCGGGCATCGATCGCTCGATGTTGCCGTCGGCGGCGATGGCGCCAGGCGGGAGTCCTCAAGCGACAAACCTTCCTTCTGTGCCTCCTCCGCGATCGCAGGCGTCGGCGGGGGGCATTGGGATCGGTGTTTGGATCGCGGTGATCCTCGTGGCGGCGCTCATGGGCGGCGGAATTGCGTATGCGCTGCGCAGCGGTGGTTCGAGCGGCAGTGCGGATCCGGTTTCTTCGAGCGCCCCGATAGCGATCGCGGTCCCGACGACGGGAACGCAAAGTCCGTCGACGGAGGCGCCGAGTGATCCGGAGATTGTCGATCCAAACTCGACGAACGCCGTCGCAGACGCGGGAGCCGATGCGTCGACGGCGAAAGTCGGCACGTCACGTGTTACTCCGCGACGAACCACTCTCACCCCGAAGGCGACGACCGCTCCGGCCCCGGCTCCGGCTCCAACCACCACAACGCGGCCACGATTGTTCAATTAGAGCGGAGACCACGCATGCGCGCATTCGCATTCATGGCGGCAGCCTTTGCAGCAATGTCCCTCCATGCGCCGGCATTTGCTGACGACAATGCGCGGGCCAAAGAACTGTACGACATGGGCAACAAGCTCTATGACGAACAGAAATGGGCCGAAGCCGAGGCGGCTTATCAATCGGCTTGGAACCTGCGCAAGAGTTTTGATCTCGCCGGCAACCTCGGCGACGTGGAAATGCAGCTCGGGCAATACCGAGATGCGGCCGAGCATCTTTCATACGCGTACGATGAATTTCCGACCGGAGGCAAACCGGAAGTGCGGGAAGCTTTGGCCAAGCGCATCGAAGAAGCGCGCATCCAGGTAGGGGTTTTACGAATCAAAACGAATATCGTCGGCGCTCGTCTTTATGTCGACGGCAAGCTCGTCGGCCAATCACCGCTCGAAAACGACGTTTTCGTCGACGTTGGACAACGGGTCATCGAAGCGCGCCTCGACGGTCACGACGATGTATTGCGGACGATCGAAGTCACCAAAGCGTCGAAGCAGAACATTGAATTGCAGATCGTGCCGAAAGCCGGCGGTGGAACGTCGACCGGCAATGGCAAGCGCATTGCAATCATCGCGGCGGGAGGAAGCCTGGCCTTGGTCGGCTTGGGCGGCGGCATCGGCCTCTGGTTGGCTGCGTCGGGAAAAACTTCGGATGCGGACGTAATACGAGCGGATTTGACCAAGGGCGTTTGCCCGGGAACAATGCCCGACATCACGGCCAAATGTTCGACATTGCGCGCGACGCTCGAAGATCACGACACGTTTTTCAATCTCGGAACGGGGCTATTCGCCACCGGGTTCCTGGTCGGAGTGGGAACGGTCGTTTATGCGGTCGCGAGCAAGAAAAAGCCCGGCGCGGTTGGACTGCAAATGGCCCCCGTGGTAGCTCCGACGCTCGCCGGGATATCGATATCCGGTCATTTCTGAACCGGCCGTCACGAACTCCCTGGACAGAAGCGGAGTTCCTCAAGATGATTCGGCCCATCGGCTTGGGTGCTTGCCAACCGGGAGGTTTTCCATGCGCAATATGCAAAAAACGTTGGCGTTTTTCGGAATTTTGGCGATTGCAGGATTCGGGCAGTTCGTAGGATGTGCCAATGACGCAAATAACTGCGAATTGAACTATGAAGCCTGCCCGGCCGGCAGTAGCAGCAGCGGCGTCGTACCTCCGCCTCCGGGATGCACGGATTCGCCCGCCGCGAACCCCGAAGTGATTCGCACGGAATGTGCCTATTTCGTTGGCGGATCGAATGCAAATGATTCCAATACGGGCGGGGAAACCGATCCCTTTGCGACGTTGGGAGCCGCGATCGCAGCGGCGAAAATGCAAAAAGCGCGCGTCTATCTGTGCGGTACCGTTTCCGAACGAGTGGACATCACGGCGGGGATCTCGATTTTCGGCGGCTTTGACTGCTCGGGACAGCAATGGCAATACAAATCCGGCAACCGCGGCGTCATTTCTCCGGCGGCGCCGGCCGTGGACGCACCATTTCAATCATCGGTGCGTATTCAAGGTTCGGGAAAAACCAATCTCGAAGATATCGACATCACGGCGGACAATGCGACCATCGACGGCGGTTCGTCCATTGCGGTCATCGTCGACGGCGCAACGGTCAATTTCGCGCGAGTGACCTTGACGGCGGGCGACGGCAAGGACGGTTTGCCCGGAACAACCCCCACGGACAACATCGGTCCAACCTCAGCCACCGATCCGACGATCGTCGGCAATGACGGACAAGACGCGTGCAAAGGCGCGAGTATGGGCAACCCGGGTGGTGATGCCAAACCCAATCCTATTTGCGGAGAATCCATCGGCGGCAAAGGCGGTACGGGATTTGATTTGATACCCGCCGGGGGCGGAGATCCCGGACTGCCGACGGTGAGCGGAACAGGCACGGGGGGAATTGGTCAAGACGGAGGAAGTTGCGGGCCGGGCCTGGGAGGAGCCAATGGCAAAAACGGCGGCGCGGGAGCCGGCGGAACAGCGATCGGGGTTATTGACAATATCGGATACACAGGCGCTGCGGGGTCGCCCGGCATGAAGGGAATCATCGGTCAAGGCGGCGGTGGCGGCGGCGGTGCGCGCGGGAAAAACAATTGCCACGGGGCGAGCGGCGGAAGCGGGGGCGCCGGAGGTTGTCCCGGCAATGGCGGCTCGGGTGGAAATCCGGGCGGGTCGAGCCTCGGTATCGTCAGCATCGGAGCCAATCTCGCTTTTTCCTCCGTATCCATTGTGACCGGCCTTGGAGGCGCAGGTGGTAATGGCGGAACGGGGCAAGACGGCGTTACGGGCGGAATCGGTGGAGTGGGCGGAATCGGCGCCAAAAGCCCGATGTCCACGGATGCGGCGTGCGACGGCGGCAAAGGCGGACGTGGAGGCAATGGCGGCGCAGGCGGCGGTGGTCGAGGCGGCCATTCGGTGGGTATTGCATATACGGGAACCGCACCTCCGAATTCGGGAGCTACCGTTCAAACGAATACCGCGGGAAACGGCGGAGTGGGCGATGGTTCGCCGGCAAGCGACGGAACTGCGGGCATGAAGGCCGATAGTCAGAAGTTTGACTAACCGTCACCATTACTTGGAACCCGAATATTTGTCTCGACATGCACGCCGATGCATGATGTAGTCCCCGCCGTGTCGCAGTCCCGATCTCCTTCCGACGACCGGCCTCCCGCCTCACGATATTCTTCGGATCTGGCGTCGGCGCAATCACCCGAGGGACAACGAGCCGGATTGCAGCGCTCCGGATTCAAGAGTGACGACGCGCCGCCCATGTCGTCGCGATTCGACAGAATGCCTCCTTCCACAGCGGCGGCAATACGCCCGCCGGCGAGTATCGCGTTGGGCGCGCCGATGCGCGGAAATGCGGGCGTCGGAGCGGAAGGTTTGGCCGGGCGAGGCGGCATTTACAGGGTGACGCAAGCCCTCGAGAAGAAGCACGGCGCCTTTTTCATCTCGCGGCTCATTCTGGCTTCGGGAATCAGTCTTCGCGTATTCGACTCCAATTCATTCGATGACCCGGCAACGATGACGAAACTCATGAAGACATTGCGCAATATACTGTCTCCGACGGACATGGCGGATCTGTTACTGCAGCATCCGGCCCTCAACAACACGAAATAAACGGGAGGAACAATGAGCTTTTTCATGACGAGCGCGGGCTACAGTGCCGCTGACGACACCGCACGAGGTGTGCACGAAGCCGTGGCGATTGCGAAAAATGGGTTGTCTGGAAATACGCCACGATTGTGCATTTTGGCGGCCACCATGGACCACGACGCCGGACGCGTGTACGAGGCCGTCCGGGCCGAATTGCCCGGCGTACCCATTCATGGCGCCACGACGTCGCTCGGAGTGCTCGGCCGCGACGGAGTGGTCATGGGCTCGAATGGCAGCATCGGCGTATTGCTCTTTTCATCGAGCGACGATGCGGCATTTTCGACCGGCAGCGCGGACCTTTCGGAGGGAGCCAAAGCGGCGGGGCAAAAAGCCGCCGCGGCGATCTTGGCCAATGGTCCCAAGGGACAAACGCCGCGCCTTATTTTCATCGCCGCCACACCAGGAAATGAAGAGCAGGTCCTCGAAGGGATCCACAGCGTTTTACCGAACGTACCCGTTTTTGGTGGAAGCGCGGCCGATCACGCGATCCAAGGAGGCTGGAGCATCTTTACGAACGGCGGTACGCAACGTGAAGGCGTGACGCTCGCCGCCATTTATGGCGACAACATTCGCGTCGGCGCGGCCATTGAAGGCCCGTATGAACCGACGGCCAATCACGCCCAAGTCACCGCTGCGAACGGCCGTACCGTCAAAGCTCTCGACAATCGCCCGGCCACGGAAGTCTTGCATTCGTGGCTCGGAGAAGCTGTTGCGGACCAAGTTCGTGAAGGCGGCAATCTGCTGATGCAAACGGCCCTCAACCCCATCGGTATCGCCCGTGGCGGCAGCGACGGCAAACCATTTCACGTTTTGCTGCACCCCGCGCACGCTCATGCCGAAGGCTCCATCGATCTGTTCGCCGAAGCCCCCGAAGGCTCGACCGTTTGCCTCATGTCGGGCACGGGCGACAGCCTCGTCGGCATTGTGGATCGTTTGGTCGATCGGTGCCTCGAAACCTCCACGCTCGCGGTTGACGAGACGCGCGGAGCATTCTTGATTTATTGCGCCGGCTGCGCGGGAGCCCTGGGAAATCGAATCAACGAAGTCCTCGCTCGTTTGTCGGGACGTCTGCCCAACGTCCCGCTCCTCGGATTTTGCACCTTCGGCGAACAGGGACATGTCCCCGCGATCGGCAATGTTCACACGAACCTGTCCGTAGCGCTCGTCGTCGTCGGCTGAACGTCCACGAAATAGAGGTGTCCCATGTATGTCGTCTGCGTCCGTATTCAGGTTTTGCCCCAATGTGTCGATGAATTCATCGAAGCGACCAAGGCCAATCACGAAGGTACGCGGCAGGAACCGGGCAATGTACGTTTCGACGTGTTACGCGGCGCAGACGACGCGGGTCGGTTTTTCTTGTACGAAGTCTACCATGCGGAAGCTGATTTTCGCGCGCATCAGCAAACCCCGCATTACCTCGCATGGCGGGACCGAGTGGCTCCGATGATGGCTGTGCCGCGAGTCGGCGAAAAATACAACAACCTTTTCCCCGATCCGTGGGGCTGAGTTTTTCGTGAAATTCTCGTTCCGCATGACGCCCGAAATCGTTTTCGGCGCGGGCACGCTGACGCAAACCCCGACGTTTGCAGCGCGATACGGGAAACGCTGTTTGCTCGTCACGGGAAAACAATCCCTCAATCGCTCCGGCCAACTGGCAAAACTCGAAGAATCATTGCACGAGCTGCGCGTCACCTCGACGCACGTCACGGTCGACGGCGAACCGGATTTGGCGATCACCGACGCGTGCACGCGTATGGCCAGGGAAAACCAATGCGATGTGGTGCTCGCGATTGGCGGAGGCAGTGTCATCGATGTGGCCAAAGCCGCCGCGGCATTGGCCACGAACGGCGGCGAAGCCTTCGATTACATTGAAGCCGTGGGCCGAGGTCGAACCATTGAAAAGCCGTCGTTGCCATTGATTGCCGTTCCCACGACGGCGGGCAGTGGCTCCGAAGTGACGAAAAATGCGGTATTGCGCGTACCGGAATTGCGCGTCAAACGGAGCATTCGCAGCGATTCGATGGTCCCGCCGCTCGCGGTCATCGATCCGGCGCTCATCGCTTCGGCGCCACGTTCGGTGGCGGCATCCTCGGGCCTCGATGCACTGACGCATTTGATTGAAGCATATTTGTCCAAAGGCGCATACCCGATGACCGATGCTTTGGTTGTTCCGGGTATATCGATGGCCTATCGATCGCTTGTGGCCTTGGCCGAGCGGCGAACGACGGATACCTCGCACGAAGAAATGGCCCAGGCGGCATTATGGGGAGGCATTGCCTTGGCAAACGCCGGACTTGGCGCGGTGCACGGCCTCGTGGCTCCGTTGGGAGGATTATGCGCGGTGCCGCACGGAGCGGGTTGCGGATGTTTATTGCCGGCGACGTTTACAATGAACGTTCAAGCCTTGCGTTCTCGTGCGCCGAACAGCGTCGCGCTTGTCCGGGCCGAACATTTGGCGCGCATGATTCTTTCGGAAGATGAAAAAGATCGAACGCCCGAACATGCCGCCGATGCATTGGCCCGATTGCGCCGAGCCTTGGATGTGCCTCCATTGACGAAATACGGCGTATCGGATACGAATTTCGGCGAAATCATTGCCGGCTCGCGCGCAGGAAGCATGCGCAACAATCCCATCGAACTGACCGACGAAGAATTGGCGGATATCTTACAGCAATCAGCCGTCGACTGCTGATTCGTCCCCGTCCCCGTCCCCGACGGCGAGCACCTATTCTTGAATGGTATCCAGCACATTTTCCGTCCACCATCCAACAACACGTAGCATGCATCACATTGAGCCACTGCGAGTACGTCATTGCAATCTGGTTTTTCCCTTGCATCGTTTCAGAGTTACCTTGTACAATAGCGAACCGTCATGTCCGCGGAGATGCTATGCTAATTACGCAACAAGGTCCAACGCTCCGGCTCTTCAAGCAAATCGAGCGCGAATTGAGCGACACCGCACCTCTTGCCGACATTGCCCAAAAGTCATGTGACGCATTTTATGAAACGTTCGAACAATCCGTAGTCCTTGTTCGGGTTTTTGTGACGGTTCCATTCGCCATGCTCATGGAGGACGAACAAGCGATTGGCCGAGCGGTTTTGGAACGAAAACAAATCACCGATCCTGTCGAATCGACCACGCCGGTCATGACGTTGCTGGGCACGCGAGGCGTTGAAAAGAGCTGGTGCGATCGTCTTACATCGCAAGGTCAC